>JBLIOL010000024.1:0-28290 GCA_047639615.1 Planctomycetota bacterium
CACGTGGAATCGAATTCCACGTGCGCCGGATGGGGACGCGGGGTGGCGCCAGAAGGCTCGTGGACCGCTTTTTCGCGGTCTGGGCCGTGTTTTTTTAGGGCCGAAGCGTGTTCCGCGAACGGGACTCGCTCCGGACCGTCTAGGAAGCGTCGCTGCTGCCGTCGCCGCTCTTAGCGGGCGGGGCCGGATCCGTACGGGTGACGATATGGTCGATCAGCCCGAAGTCCTTAGCTTCCTGGGGCGACATGAAGTTGTCGCGCTCGGAGGCGGCGGAGATCTCTGCGGCTGTCTTGCCACTGTGGTCCCCGAGGATGGTTTCCAGGTTGAGCTTCATCTTCATGATCTCAGTGACCTGGATCTCCATGTCCTGGGCGGTGCCACCGGTGCCACCGGAGGGCTGGTGGATCATCACGCGACTGTTGGGCAAGGCGAAGCGCTTGCCAGCCGCACCAGCGGCGAGCAGCACGGCGCCCATAGAGGCGGCCTGGCCCAGGCAATAGGTCTGGATGTCAGGCTCGACCAGTTGCATCGTGTCGTACATCGCCAAACCAGCGGTTACGGAACCGCCGGGGGAGTTGATGTAGATCTTGATGTCCTGGCTGCGGCCTGACTTGTCGAGGAAGAGGAGCTGGGCCATGACGGCGTTAGCAACGTCGTCGGTGACCTGGGTTCCCAGGAAGATGATCCTGTCCTCCAGCAAGCGGGAGTAGATGTCGTATTGACGTTCTCCGCGGCCGGTCTTCTCGATGACGAACGGGACGGGATAGTAGTTCTGCATGGAGGGTCTTTAAGGATGCGAGGGCCGGAGTTCAAGTATGCCGGCCAGAGGGGCGCACACGCAAAGCCTCATCGGCAGGTTCGGCCTACTCCTTGACCTCTGCATTCTGGACCTGGGCATTGTGGCGTAGGAATGCGCGAACCTTCCGCTCGAGCAATTCGATGGCCATCTGTTGGCTGAGGTTGTTCTCCGCGTAGTACTTGCGGACCTCATCGACGTCGGTCTGGTTGCGCTGGGCGATCAAGTGCAGCTCGCCCTCTAGATCCTCCTGGGTGACCAGCAGGCCCTCTTTCTCGCCGATTGCTTCCACAATCATGAGCGCCTTCAGACCCTTAGCAGCTTCCTGGCCGGCGGTCTCCTTGGCCTCTTCCATCTGGGTCTCAATCTGCTCGGGGGGCAATCCCTGCTCAGACATTTGTTTGCCCAGAGCGTTCAAGCGACCTTGGGTCTGCTCCTCGAGCAGGGGGCCGGGGATCTCGATGTCGCACTGGTCGATTAGCTGGTCGAGCAGCACGGTCTCGACGCGCTGCTGCTCACGCTGCTGAGCGGCCTCCTCGAGGCGCTCCTTGACGGTCACGCGCAGGGCGTCCCCATCCTCGACCTCGAGCAGCTTGAAGATGTCCTCGTCCGAGGGCGGAACCATGTTCAGGGCCTGGGACAGGGTGATCTTGCAGATACCGTCCTTGCCGCGGGCGTCCTCGTCCTCGACCGAGTCCGGGATGGTCATGGCGACCTCGACCACGTCCTCGTCGCGGGTGCCGATCATGGCCTCCTTGAAGACGTCGGCCTCGACGCCCGGGGGCGGTTGCATGGGGGAGACGCGCAATCCTTCGCGCTCGAAGACGGTCTTGCCGTCGTGCTCGAAGATCACGGTGGCCATGGCCATGCCGCTCTCTTCCAAGCCTTCCTCACCCACGGGATCGGGGGTCGCCTGCTGGCGGCGGACCTCCTCGAGGGCGGTGTCGATGTTCTCCTCGGAGACCGGCTCGCGCTGGTTGTCCACCGAGAGACCGCTGTATTCGGGCAGCTTGACCTCGGGGCGCAGGCTGACCTCGAACTCCAGGGTGAAGCTACCGTCGTCCTGCAGGCCGGCGTCCTCGATGGCCACGCGCGGGTGGCTGATGGGCTTCAGCTCCTTCTGTTCGATGGCTTCGGCGTAGGCCTTGCGCAGGAAGTGCTGTTGCACCTCCTGGGTGATCTCGTCCCCGTGATGCTTTTCGATCATCGGGATGGGGGCTTTGCCAGGGCGGAATCCTTTCAGCTGGACGCGCTTGCGCATCTGCTTGATTCCGACTTGGTATTCCGCACGGAACTCCTCGTTAGAGACGGAGAAGTTGACTTTGGCCACATTGGGCTCGTCTTGGCTGACGTTGACGTCCACGGTGGAGAGGCGATTAGGGCTGATTGGGGGCGTTAAGCAGGACTCCCGCGGGGCAATCCCGGGGAGTCGAGCGAGGCATTGAACCGGGGGCCCGGCACTACGTCCAGTGTGGAGGCCGGGTCCTCACAATATAAGGGTGCCGGAAACGGGGCCAGCGGCCCCTGGAGGGTCTCCGGGGGCCGCTGGCGGTGGTGGTGGGAGCTGGTCTACTCGAGCCAGATCACGATGTGCTTGTCCCCATCCTCGAGGGAGAAGATCGACTGGGGGGCGAACTGCTGGGCTCGGACCCGGCTGACGATCGCGTCCAGATCGATCTCGCGGGCGTCGATCTTGGCCTGCAGGTCCTCGTCCACGAAGGATTCCAGACGCTCCACAGCGGTGGCGGGCAGGGTGATCCGGGCCTTGGTTTCGCCGTGCTCGGAGACCTGGATGCAGAGGCTGGTAGCCAGGCCGGAGTAGCTGGAGTCCTTGCTGGCGGGCTCGCTGAACTCCAGGGCCGCCATGGCGGGGCCGTGGCGCAGTTGGAGTTCGCGCATGGGGATCGACCAGGAGACGGGCTCACCCAGCTCGGCCAGGTGGAAACGCAGACCGTGGAAGGCGCGCAGGAAGAACATCAGCTTGGCCGGGCCGGCGATGCGAAAGTTCATCCGGTCGTCGCCGAGCACGTCGCTGACGCGCTCCGAGAGGTTCCAACTGTCCATGTCGAACTTGCCGCCCTTGGAGAAGGGCTCGAACAGGATGCGGCACAGGGCCGGCAGCTTGTGGCGTAGGGGCTTCAGCAGGTCGGCGTCGAAGCCCAGTTCCACCAGCAGCGGGAAGGGGTCGGCCTTTGAGCTGCTGTTGGAGGCTTCGGTGATCAGTCGCAGCAGGACCATGCGCTCGCGCTCGGTCATGCGGTGTACGCAGCCGTAGTCGTAGAGAACAACCTGGGGGCCGTCGGCACCCAGGCGGAAGCGGTAGTTGCCCGGGTGCGGGTCAGCGTGCATCAGGCCATGGTCGAAGATCATGGTCAGGAATTGCGAGACCATCCGGCGGCCGAGCAGGCCGCGCTCCGGAGCTTCCCAGGTGCGCGTGTGCAGATGCGTGCCGCCCTCTTCCCAGGTGCTGGTCAAGACCTTATCCGTAGAGAGCTCGTCGATGACTGTCGGCACTACCAGGTCGAGTTTCGAATCTGCCGCGGCGCGCGCCATGTCCTTTTGGTTGGCTGCCTCGGCCTCGTAGTCGAGCTCCTCTTTCAGGGATTCGCGCAGTGCATTTTGGTAGTCGGTCATGTCGAAACCGTCGCGCAAGTTGCCGACGGGACGCGCAATCCAACCCAGAGCGGAGAGATCCGTGTCAAGGGCTTCGCTCATACCGGGGTACTGGATCTTGACGGCCACTTGGCGTCCGTCGTGCAAGCGTGCTTGATGCACCTGACCGAGGGAGGCAGCTAGGCCTTCGGGGTTGATTTCCTGGCAGATTTCATTGGGCTGCTTGCCCCAAGCCAATTCCAGGTGGGGGGTGAGATCTGCAAAGTCCAGAGCCGGGGCAGCGCTGCCTAGGGGAATGAAGAGGTCGGCCTGTTCAGTATCTGAAGTCATGGAGAGCATCTGTCCCACTTTCTGGGGCAGTCCGCGCAGGCGGCCCAAGCGGTCGCGCAGGTGACGGCCAGCGCGCTGGCGCACGAGCTCATCACGGCCATTGTGCATACGCCAAGCATCAAGGCTGGCGCGGGCATAACGCAGGGTGCGACCCAGTTTGGTGACGGTGATTGACTTCATGGTTGGACTTGCAGGGGTTAGGAGCGCGCGGGAACTAGGGCGAAGCGCTCGATGTCCAGAAAATCGATCAGCGGCGTGTGGAACTTGATTCCGGATTGGGCTCGATCAGGGATTCCCGCCGAGGCGTGCCGTTCCTCGGACGAATTCCTCAACACGCGCGGCATTTACTCTGCGCACCTGTGCGCATATCCGGTTTTCGGGGAGGTAACCCCGTACCCCAATTTCTCCCCAAGGGGACCACCAAGCGCCGCGCGTAGCCAAATCCAGGGGCGCCTATCAAGTGTCCATCGGCGCTGAACGATAGGCCCCTCGTTCGAAGAAATCTGCCCACCCCCATCACTCCCGATGGAACAGGCTTGTCCCCGGTATTGTCTATGTCTGAGCAAGACGACCTCCTCCGCGAGTTCCTAGTCGAGAGCTACGAAAACCTTGATCGCCTCGATGGCGAGTTAGTTGTCCTCGAGGAGGACCCTGACGCCGAGGACGTACTCGCGAGCATCTTCCGAACCATTCACACCATCAAGGGAACCTGTGGTTTCCTGGATTTCGCCCGCTTGGAAAAGCTGGCGCACTCCGGTGAGAATCTGCTCAGCAGCTTGCGTGCAGGCACCCTGCGTATGGATCCCGGCATTACCGAGGCCTTGCTGCGCATGGTCGACGAGATCCGCGGCACTCTCGCGAGCATTGAGGCGACAGGCAAGGAGAAGGACACCGATCACGGCGATTTGATCTCCATCTTGGACGCCCATAACGAGCGCCGTCCCGGTATTGGCGAGGTCCTGGAAGGATCCGGAGTCGTCAGCGGCGAGGATATCGATCGTGCACTTGCGAAGCAGCAAGAGGGTGATGAGCGGCTGCTGGGAGAGATCCTGGTGGAAGAGACCGACGTCAACGAGCAGGACTTGAACAAGGCCCTGACCGCTCAGCAAGACCTGACCCCGCCGACCGATGGGCCCAACCCCACCGGTGGAATTGCCACCAACAACATTCGCGTGCAGGTCAATCAGCTGGACAAGTTGATGAACTTGGCCGGCGAATTGGTCCTAGCCCGCAACCAGATCCTTCAGATCGCGGCCGTCACCGAAGACGCCGAGACCATCGCCACCGCCCAGCGCTTGAATCTGGTCACCTCCGAAATGCAGGAGGGGATCATGAAGATTCGCATGCAGCCCATCGGCGTGCTTTGGAGCAAGTACCCGCGCCTGGTGCGCGACCTCTCCAAGCACTGTGGCAAGAAAGTCAACCTGCGTATGGAGGGCAAGGAAACCGAGCTGGACAAGACCCTGCTCGAGGCCATCAAGGACCCGCTAACGCACCTGATTCGGAACTCGATGGATCACGGGATTGAGACCCCTGATGTCCGCGAGATGACCGGTAAGGACCCGGTGGGCACGGTCCTGCTGCGCGCCTTCCACGAGAGCGGCAAGGTCAACATCGAGATCATCGACGACGGTGGCGGCATCAACGCAGCTGACGTCAAGGCCAAGGCGGTTAAGTCTGGCCTGATCACCGCCGATGCAGCCGCCAAGATGGGCGACCGCCAGGCCTTCAACCTGATCTTCCACGCTGGCCTTTCCACGGCCAAGAAGCTCTCCAACGTCTCCGGACGTGGGGTGGGCATGGACGTAGTCAAGACCAACATCGAGGAGATCGGTGGCACCGTCGACATCACCAGCGAGTTTGGCCAGGGCACTACAATCCGTATCAAGATTCCGCTGACACTCGCCATCATCCCGGCTCTGATCGTCTCTTGTGCGAGCGATCGTTATGCCATCCCCCAGGTCAGCCTGGTTGAGCTGGTGCGCCTCGAAGGCAAGGAAGCGCGCGAAGGCATCGAGGACCTGCATGGCAGTCCGATCTATCGCCTGCGAGGTGATCTTCTGCCCTTGGTCTATCTAGGCAAGGAGCTAGAGGTTAATCATCAGGCGGACAACGTCTGTGATGATGAGGCCATCCGCAACATCGTTGTGGTGCGCGCTGACGACCGCCAATTCGGTCTGGTCGTGGACGAGATCAACGACACGGAAGAGATCGTGGTCAAGTCCCTCGACAAGCAGATCAAGGCCGTCTCCGTCTATGCGGGAACGACCATCTTGGGCGACGGGCGCGTGGCGCTCATCCTCGACGCGCTGGGCCTTGCTCAGCGAGCGGGTGTGCTCTCCGAGGATCGCCACGAACGTCTGATCGACGAGGGTATGAACCACGAGAGCAACTCCCAGGAAGTAAGCACCTACCTGATGGTTCGTGCTAACGGCGACCACCGCATGGCGATTCGCCTGGGCTTGGTTGACCGGCTTGAGGAGTTCAAGCTGACCGACATCGAGTGTACGGGCGACCAAGAGGTCGTTCAGTACCGAGACCAGATCATGCCCCTGGTGCGCATCTCTAGCGTACTTGGCTTCCAAGGCTCCGGCGCCAACGGCGCAGCTGAGGACGAGGATCTGGTCCGCGTCGTAGTCCACTCGAAGGGCACCCAACGGGTTGGCCTGGTGGTGGACGAGATCAGTGACATCTTCGAGACCTACGAGGCCGTTCGCCGCGAATCGAGCGTTCATGGTATCGAGTGCGCTGTGGTGATCGATGGCCAGGTCACCGACCTGCTCGATCTAGACACACTTCTGGAGGGCGTCGTGAGTGGAGGCTCCGGCACCGAGGAAACCACCGATGAAGGTGATACCGGAATGCCGGAGGTGACCACTGCACAGTTCTGCACCTTCCACTTGGGCGACCTCTTCTTCGGTGTGGATGTGATGAATGTCCAGGAGGCCCTGCGCCACCAAGACATGACACGCGTACCCCTGACTGCAGATGTGGTCCATGGCGTGATCAACCTGCGCGGCCAAACGGTCACCGCACTCGACATGCGCGAGCGTCTCGGCCTGCCCCCGCGCGAGTTCGGTGAGGACGAGTGCGATGAGGAGGACAAGCTGCCCATGAACCTCGTGCTGCGCACAGAAGAGGGCGTGGTGAGCATCCTCGTTGATCGTATAGGCGACGTACTTACGGTCGAGGATACCGATCGCGCCAAGATGCCCGACAACGTGGATCACTCCGTACGCGAGCTGATTACCAGTATCTACAAGCTGCCTGGCAGCCTGCTCTTGATCCTCGACATCAATAAGTTGGGTGCCGTGGACGGAAGCCAGGTGGCCTAGCTAGACAGCAACCGAGCATCACGCAATGGCTAACAACACTCAAGAAGCATCCATCTTCACGCGCATCGGCGGCGACCCCGCGGTCAGCGCGTTCGTAGATGTCTTCTACGCGAGTGTCCTTGAAGATGCAGAGCTCGCCGCCTTCTTTGAAGGCGTTGACTTGGCCTGGCTCAAAGAGACCCAGGTCAAGTTCCTGACGGGCGCCCTCGGTGGCCCCGATACGTACACGGGTCGATCCATGGAGGCCTCTCACGAGCGCCTCGGGATCGCGCAGGATCACTTCGATCTGGTAGCCGGCCACTTGGTGGCGGGGCTAGCAGCGCTCGAAGTTAACGCAGAACTCATCGCCGAGGTCGTGGCCGTGGTCGCACCCCTCAGCGAGTTAATAGTGACCACGGCAAACGTCCCTACGGGACTTTCAACCAACCAACCCAAAGAAGAACAGGATCCCCAGATGACTAACAAACCGTCCACTAGCGGCACCGATAACGGCACCAACCTAGCAAGCGAAAGCTTTCAGTCTCTCTCAGAGAATGCGCCGGTCAACATCATGTGCGCAGACAAGGAGGGCACGATTCAGTACTTGAATCCGAAGTCCAAGGAGACTCTCAAGAGCCTTGAGAGCCTACTGCCCGTGGGTGTGGATGCAATCGAAGGCGCAAGCTTCGACATCTTCCACAAGAATCCCGCCTACCAGCGCGGCATCGTCGGCGACGACACCAGCCTGCCCCTGACGGCCAAGATCGCCGTAGGTCCCGAGACCCTCGATCTGTTGGTTTCGCCCATGTACGACTCCAACGGAGGCTACACCGGCCCGATGGTCACCTGGGACGTGGTCACGGACAAGCTGAAGAAGGACAACGAGCTTGCCCGCATCAGCTCCATGATGGAGAACGCACCCATCAACATCATGTGCGCGGACAAAGAGGGCACGGTCCAGTACGTGAATCCGAAGTCCATCGAGACCCTCAAGAGTCTTGAGAGCCTGCTGCCGATCAAGGTCGAGGAAATTGAAGGCGCTAGCTTTGATGTCTTCCACAAGAACCCTGCCTACCAGCGTGGCATCGTCGCGAGCGACGAAGGCATGCCCCTGCAGGCCAAGATTGCGGTGGGTCCCGAGACCCTAGACCTCTTGGTCACCGCCATGTACGGCGCCGGCGGCGACTACCTGGGCCCGATGGTCACCTGGGAAGTGGTTACCGACAAGCTGAAGAAGGACAACGAGCTTGCCCGCATCAGCTCGATGATGGAGAACGCACCGATCAACATCATGTGCGCCGACAAGGAAGGCACGATCCAGTACGTGAACCCGAAGTCCATCGAGACCCTCAAGAGTCTTGAGAGCCTGCTGCCGATCAAGGTCGAGGAAATTGAAGGCGCTAGCTTCGATGTCTTCCACAAGAACCCTGCCTACCAGCGTGGCATCGTCGCGAGCGACGAAGGCATGCCCCTGCAGGCCAAGATTGCGGTGGGTCCCGAGACCCTAGACCTCTTGGTCACCGCCATGTACGGCGCCGGCGGCGACTACCTGGGCCCGATGGTCACCTGGGAAGTGGTTACCGACAAGCTGAAGAAAGACAACGAGCTGGCGCGCATCAGCTCGATGATGGAGAACGCTCCCATCAACATTATGTGCTCTGATAAAGAGGGCACGATTCAGTACCTGAACCCCAAGTCCGTCGAGACGCTCAAGACGCTTGAGAGCCTCTTGCCCATTAAGGTAGAGGACGTGGAAGGAGCATCCTTCGACGTCTTCCACAAGAACCCGTCCTACCAGCGTGGCATCGTGGCTGACGACAGCGGCATGCCCCTGCAGGCTGAGATTCAGGTCGGTCCCGAGACTCTGGACCTCTTGGTCTCCGCCATGTACGGCGCGGACGGCAGCTACCTCGGCCCGATGGTCACCTGGGAGGTGATCACCCAGCGCCTGGCCGATGAGAAGGTTCTCGAGGAGGCTCAGGCCCGCGAGATCTCTCAGGCCACCGAGTTGCGCGAGAAGGTCGACTCCATGCTGAACGTGGTTCAAGCCGCCGAAGGTGGCGACCTGACCCTCGAAGTTGAGGTCGGGGGCGAAGATGCCATCGGTCAGATGGGCGAGGGCCTGGGCCGCTTCCTGAAAGGCCTGCGTGCCAGCATCGGTGGCATGGCCATCAACGCTGAGACCCTGGCCACTGCCGCTGAGGAGCTGACCTCGGTCAGCCAGCAGATGAGCAAGTCCTCGGAGACCACGAACGAGCAAGCCACCGTGGTGGCGACTGCATCGAATAGCGTCAACGAGAACGTGCAAACCGTTGCTTCCGGCACCGAGGAAATGGCCGCCAGCATCAAGGAGATCGCCAAGAACGCCGACCGCGCAGCGGGCATCTCCTCCGAGGCTGTGCAGGTTGCTGAGGACACGAACGTGACCATCAGCAAGCTAGGCGAGAGCAGCCTAGAGATTGGCCAGGTGATCAAGGTGATTACCTCCATCGCCCAGCAGACCAACCTGCTGGCACTCAACGCCACCATCGAGGCCGCTCGCGCGGGCGACGCTGGCAAGGGGTTCGCTGTTGTGGCGAACGAAGTCAAGGAGCTCGCGAAGGAAACCGCCTCCGCCACCGAGGATATCAGTCGCAAGATTGAGGCCATCCAAGGTGACACCAAGGAGTCGGTCGAGGCCATCGAGCGCATCAGCAGCATCATCGCCAACATCAACGACATCTCTGGCACCATCGCCAGCGCGGTTGAAGAGCAGACTGCGACCACCAACGAAATGGCGCGCAACGTGACCGACGCGAACCGCGGTACGACCGAGATCGTGGAGACCATCAAAGGCGTCTCCTCCGCTGCTCAGGAAACCTCTGAAGGAGCATCGGGCGTCGAAGATTCGGCCTCCGAGCTCAGCAAGATGGCGACCGAGCTGCAGCGCACGGTCTCGAACTTCCGCTTCTAGTCGGACCGAGTTGCACTAAGCCGAGGGAGGGGGGCGGCCCCCTCTCCCTTGGTCGTCTCCCAATAGCCCCCCGCTGAATTTCGTCCCATCCAAGGAACTTTGTGACTCCTGCTATTCAAGTACTCGTAGTCGACGACGCCGTGGTGATTCGGAGCGTGCTCAAGAGCCGCCTCTCGGAAGATGCTGCCATCGAGGTGTACGACGTCGCTGCGAACGGTGTCATTGCACTGCGCAAGATCGAGGCGAAGATGCCCGACCTGGTGGTCCTGGATATGGAAATGCCAGAATTGGACGGCATCGGTACGCTCAAGGAGATCCGCAAGACTTGGCCCAAGCTGCCGGTGGTGCTCTTCAGTGGCGCCTCGGAGTTCGAGACCATCGCCGCCGTCGAGGGCCTTGCGCTCGGCGCCGCTGCCGCGATCCCCAAGCCCAGTAACTTCGCCAAGGCGGGGGAGGAGGACTTGGTTCGTGATCGCTTGATCCCAACTATCAAAGCAGTCTGCCTCGGGGCGTCCTTCACCTCTGCAGACTCCAAGAAGACTGACACCAGAGCACGGCCGAGCGTTGCTAAGCGCGCGCCGGCAAGCGCTCCGCCCAGCGGTCCGCGGCCCAAATCCGAAGCGATCGAGATCGTGGCCATCGGATCATCCACAGGCGGGCCGAACGCCCTGGCCGAAGTGCTGGAAGCCTTGCCCGCAGACCTCCCGGTCCCCGTGGTTGTCGTGCAGCACATGCCCCCGGTCTTCACCAAGCACTTGGCCGATCGACTCGACAAGAGCTGCGCCCTGCACGTGCGCGAGGGCTATGACGGCGCCGTGCTCGAGGTCGGCGATGTTTGGATCGCGCCGGGCGACTACCACATGGTGCTCGAAAAGAATGGCAAGCAGGTCACCCTGCGGACCAACAAAGGACCGCAGGAGAGCTCCTGCCGTCCAGCGGTCGATCCCATGATGCGCAGCGTGGCCGAAATCTACGGTGCCAGCACTTTAGCTGTGATCCTGACGGGCATGGGTTCGGATGGGCTTAAGGGCTGCCAAGATATCTACAAGACCGGCGGCCGGATCTTGGTTCAAGATGAAGAGACCAGCGTGGTCTGGGGCATGCCCGGCTATGTGAGTCAGGCTGGCATTGCCAGCGGTGAGCTCCCCCTAGCCCAGGTGGGGCCCTCCATCGCACGCTGGTGTCGCCGCATGCCGCGGCACCTGGAGAACGCTGCTCCGGCAGCGGCGTTGGAAGCCCCAACTCCCACCCAGGCCGAAGCTGACCCGCCGGATACCCCTTCGCAGGAGGCCGAAGGCCGCAAGGTCTTGGTGGTCGATGACTCGCGGGCTATTCGAGCCCTGCTTTGTCGAACCATGCGCGAGCTTGGCTTCGATCCGATTGAAGCCGACGGCGGCGTTCAGGCACTCAAGCACATTGCGGACGGGCTCAACCCCGAGCTCGCGCTCCTCGACTGGAATATGCCTGAGATGGATGGTCTTGAGCTGCTGGAGAACCTCCGGGAACTCCCGGAGACCAAGGACCTAAAGATTGTGATGGTCACCAGTGAGACGGGCATGGACTTCATTCAGAAGGCCCTCAAAGCCGGCGCGGACGAATACGTCATGAAGCCCTTCTCCAAAGAAGATCTTGTGGCCCGTTTGATTCAAATTGGCGTCTTGGAAGGCTGATTGGTAATCACGATGGAGCTCACAAAGAACGAATTTGACGTGATTCGCGGCCTGGTCCGTGAACGCGCGGGCATCGTGCTCGAAGAGGGGAAAGAGTACCTGGTGGAGAGTCGCATGGCGGCCCTCCTACGCAGCAGCTCGATCGCCTCCATGGCTGAACTGATGACTGACTTGGGCAAGAAGTCCAAGCAGACCGAGGAGCTCGTGGTCGATGCGTTGACCACCAACGAGACTTCCTTCTTCCGTGATGGCAAGCCCTGGGATTTGCTGCGCGAGTGCATTCTGCCGGAACTGATCGAGCGTTGCCGCGAGCGGCGAGCGATCAAGATCTGGTGCGCAGCTAGCTCGAGTGGGCAGGAGCCCACCAGCCTGGCCTTGCTCATGCGCGATAACTTTCCGGAGATCGCCAGCTGGGATGTTCGCATCCTGGCCACGGACATCTCCGAGGACATGTTGGAGCGTTGCCGTTCAGGCATCTACAGCCAGCTCGAAGTGTCACGTGGACTGCCCTCCAGCATGCTTGTGCGCTACTTCGAGAAGGAGGGGGTCAAGTGGAAGGTCGCTCCCGCCGTGCGCAAGCTGATCGAGTATCGCTACCTCAACCTGATGGAGCCCATCCCGAGCATGCCTGCGGTTGACCTGGTGATGATCCGCAACGTGCTGATCTACTTCGATGAGGAAACCAAAATTGGCATCTTGCAACGCATTCAGGGAGTACTTCGCCCCGATGGATACCTGATGCTCGGAACCGCTGAAACCGCACGCTCTGCCCCCTTTGAACGGGTCAAGCACGAGAAGAGCAGCTACTACCGCGTGGCCGCCTAAGGAACCTAGATATGCATGATCTCGAAGAAGGACTCGCCGAAGTTATCGAAGTGGTTTGGGAGAAGATGCTCGGATTGCAGTCCGAGCGCACCGGCCCCCCGGTTGGATCAGCCAGTGGATCTCGCCTGATCGCGCGCGTGCAGTGGAAGGGTGTCGGCGGTGCCCTTGCTATCGAGTGCCCCGATGCCCTGCTGCGTGAGGCTGCCGCAGCGTTGTTCTCGCTCGAAGCGGATGCTGCCACAGAGGAAGATCTCCAGGACACAATCGGCGAGCTGATCAATGTGATCGCTGGCAATGCCCGTGGCCTCTTCGAGAACGACCCCGGATTCTCCCTGCCTGATGTGGATCGCTCCGACGCGGTTCCGGATTGGCAGGGCAATAAAAGTGGGGAGGTCTGGTTCATCAGTGATGGCAGTCCCTTCCGCGTGTTCGCCGCATCAGCTTGTGCTGATGAGGCTTCTTGATTCCTTAGGTTCCGTCACAGCGCCTGTGAGGAAAACAACGTGATCGATCTAGACAGTGTCATCAAGAGTGCGCAAGGGCTTGCCCCCTTGCCTGAGAGTGCAACGCGCCTGACTTCTCTCTTCTCCGATGTGGAGTGGGATGTGGAAGACATCGCGGGCGTCGTACGCTTGGATCCGCCGCTAACCGGCCGGGTCTTGGGCCTGGCCAATTCCGCAGCTGTGGGCTCTCAGAGTGCCATAGTTGATGTGGAGCAAGGCCTCGTGCGTCTGGGCCCGGGGACCGTTCTGGCCCTAGCACTGGGTGCCGGCGCCAAGAGCCAGATGGCTGTGCCTCTGTCGATTTACGACCTCTGTGAAGGCCAGCTGTGGCGACACTCCGTCGCCGTGGCCCTAGCCGTTGATCAAGCTCGGGTCGTCCTGCGGTGCGCAGCACCCCCGGAGGCCTTTGCTGCCGCGCTGCTGCATGACATCGGAGTCCTGGTCGTTGGCCGCTACGTGGCCAAGGAGGATGTGGACTACGTCCACCGTAGTCAGGAGCAGGACACGGAGGGCTGGCGCGTCACCGATGCCGAGACCGAAATCCTTGGTGTGCACCACGGTGAAGTCGGCGGACTCGTGGCTGAATCCTGGGGCCTACCCCGGGTGATCGTCGAGGGTATCGCTCATCATCACCATCCAATGGAAGCAGCCTCGAGCAAGGGCCGCCAGGTCGCTGATCTCGTGCACCTTGGAGACGTGGTCGCCAGCAGGATTGGCGAACACGACGCGGAAGAGACCGCGGACCTCGATGCCGGTGTAGCCGAGCGCCTGGGTGTGACCCAAGAGTCGCTCGATGAGCTTTGCGAGCGCGTGGCGGACCGTTTCGAAGCGGTCTTGGACTGCTATGGGGGCTGAGGCCTAGGTCTTGGTTCTGACCGAAGCATTCGCCTACGCACGCAGCCAACCCGATGAATCCCTAGTCAGACATAATCAAGAAGCACGCGGAACGCGCCGTGCGCCTCTACAAGGACAAGACGCCTGAGATCTGCAAGCTCAGCTTCAAGTCCGATGGATACAACAGCGTAAGCAGCGCTGGTGACGTAACTCGCTACCTCGACGCAAGCGCAGCTGTCGGGGGGGATGTGGCTCGGAACTCGGCCACGATGGCCCTGCGCCTTAGCAGCCCGCTTAAAAGACAGCGACTTGTCGCTCGGCTCCCACGAAGCGCCTGGCTGCGTTGCCAGAACCCCCAAATAGCCACCACTATGGGGGGGACCTGTCGCCTTGCCAGACGATCCGTGGAAACCAATCGCTGGGCCGCTGTTTTTTAAGCGGCCTGCAAGGGCTTCAGAGCTCGGAATCGCGGGTCTCAATCTCTGAGCCCGTCTCAATCTCTGAGCCCAAGGGAGACTCAGCATGACTACAGAATCAAACCATGGCGCCGCTCCTTAAGTGGAGATTGGTGAGTTGAAGGACTCCATCAGCCGACTTCAGGCCAACCTGACCGAGTTGATCGCAAGAGCGGACCGCGAAGAGGCTGAAGTCCGCAGCCCGGACACTACCCGTCGGGGTAAGGAGCGTGCTGCGTTCTCCACAGACATCGCCGCCATGCAGATTTTTGATGTGATCCACGCCCGCGGCGTAGATCTCTCGGAGTCTGGCTTTGGTTGCGCCACGGACATGCCCCTGCGCTTCCTGTTCCAATTCGACGAGGGCGGCCACCAGCGCGAGAAAGACTGCGACCTGGTCTGGGCTAGGACGGATCCCGATGGGACCTTCCGTATGGGCTTCCGCTTTCGCAAAGACTGCGAAGCGGCCTAGTCAGCCACTAGAGATTCGAGGCTGGCCGAGTACATTGGCGGCACGTTAGGGCATCCTTGCCCGCGTCCGCATGCCCCGCGCCCTCGTTCAACTCACGCTCTGCGCCCTGCTCCTTGGAATCGGGTGGGGCGGCGTGCATTGGCTGCGTGCCCATCAGCCGCCTGCGCCTCCGGCACCGCTGCGCGTTCTGGATCGAGTCCAGGTGCAGACTCTGAGCTTGGCCCTGCACTCGCCGCAGCTGCAGCTCTCTGGCTTTGGGAGCCTTGAAGCGGCGCGCAGCGCGCAGCTCGCGTCGGAAGTGGCCGGCCTATTGGAATCGGTCTCGGCGGACTGGCGCGCAGGGTCTCTTGTGAAGCAAGGTCAATTGCTCTGGGCCTTGAATACGGATGAAGTTGAGCTGGAGCTGCGGCATCAGGAGGCGGCCATAGAGGCGGCCAAGATCGCCTCAGCCGCCGCCCGCGATCGTGGTTCTGCTGCGCAGGAGCGCGCACGAATTGGCCGGCAGCAGTTGCTAGTACTGCAGCGTGAAGAGGACCGCTGGCGTCAACTGGAAGAGTCCGGCCAGGGACTCGACTCGCGTCTGGACCGCGCCCTGGGTGAGCGCCTGGCGGGGGAAGTCATCCTCAGTACTGCTCTAGCCGCCGCGACCGCCGCCGAGCACGATCTAGGCGCTGCCCGGGTCCAACAGACCAAGGCTCAGCTCGCGCTCGAATCCGCCCAACTGCGCCTGAGCAAGTCCCAGGTGCTGGCTCCCTTCGCCGGCTACTTGGATCGCGAAGCACCGGCCGTGGGGACCCTACTGATGCCTGGCCAGCCGCTGACCCAGCTGCACCAGCTCGAGCCCATGCGCTTGGTACTCGCCTTGGACGAGCAGGATGTGCTCAGCCTGCGTCTCGGCCAGACCGCCCGCGTACACCTGCAGGCCCTGCCGGATCAGGCCCTCACGGGCGCCGTGGGGGCCATCGGCCTGAGCGCCGACGCGCGCACGCGCACGGTGCGGGTTGAGCTCGACCTGGATGCTATTCCGGATGCCCCGCGATTGGTGCCGGGCATGTTTGGCTCTGTGCAGATTCAAGCCGGCACTCTCATGGATGTGCTGGCCATTCCAGAAGCCGCCGTCGTGCGCCGCCGGGGCGCGCCGGTAGCTTTCGTGCTGGTCGACGGCAAGGCAGAGCGGCGCGAGTTGCAATTGGGCCGGCGCCTGGGCAGTACCCACGTGGTGCGCTCGGGTTTGGCGCCTGGCGAGCAGTTGATTCTGGGTCCCTTGCCCAACCTCAGCCATGGTTCGTCGGTGGTGGCCGCTAACCGGTCGGAGCCCCAATGATTCGCGCCGGTGTGCGCTATGTGGTGCACAACCCGGTGGCCGCCAATCTGGCCACCCTGGCCTTGGTGTTGGCGGGGCTGATGGTCTACGCGCGCATGCCGCGAGAGGTCTTCCCGGACTCCTCTCTGGCCAAGCTCGAGGTCTTCGTCACCTATGCTGGTGCCGCGCCCGAGGACGTGGAGCGCCTGGTGACGGCGCCTCTGGAAGACGAACTCGATTCCCTGCGCGGGCTCGCGGAGCTGGCCTCAACCACCAGTGAGGGGCTCGCTCGCATCCAGATCACCCTCGAGGCGGGCGAAGACGCGGGCGACCTGCTTCCGGAAGTCCGCGACGCCATCGCGCGTGTGCGCGGCGACCTGCCTGAGGGGGTCGACGAACCCCGTGCCTACGAGCTCGAGTCGGTCTTTCCAGTCATCGCTGTCTTTATCTATGGCTCGGCCACGGAAGGCGTCAGGCGCCAGGAAGCCGAGCGTATCCGCTCCGGCATTCAATCGATCCCCGGCATCCGCAATGTGGCGGTGACGGGCAACCGCGAGCCGCGGCTTTGGATCGAGGTCCTACCCGAGGCGCTCGAACGCCATGGCCTGACCCTGGACGATGTGGGTCGCGCCGTGCGCGCACGTTCCGTGGACGTGCCCCTGGGCCGACTCTCGACTCCGGACGGTGATTGGCTACTGCGCGTGGATGCCGATCTGCAGTGGGCTCGGGACCTAGCCGACCTGCAAGTCCTAGCGCGCCCGGATGGCACCGTGGTGCGCCTCGATCAGGTGGCGCAGGTCTCCGATACCTACGCGCGCGAGCTGACCCGCGCGCGCTTCAACGGTCAGCCGTGCATCCACATGCAGGTCGAAAAGAGTGCTGAGGGCGACATGATCGACCTGGCCGCCAAGGTGCGCGAGTACGTGGATCTCGAAGCCGGCCGCATGGCGCCCGGCACCGCTCTTGGCACCAACTCGGACCTCTCCGTCTACGTGCGCACGCGGCTCTCGGTGATGGTCGAGTCGGGTTGGATCGGTGCCATGCTGGTGCTCGCCTCGCTTTTTCTTTTCCTCGGTACGCGCGTTTCCTTGGTGGTGGCACTGGGCATTCCCGTGTCCTTCCTGGGCGGCCTGCTGATCAGCGGCCTGGCCGGGGTCACCATGAACATGATCACCATGTTCGCGCTGATCGTGGTTCTGGGCATGCTGGTGGACGATGCCATCGTGGTGGGCGAGAACATCTACCGTCGCATCGAAGCGGGCGAGGATCCGAAAACGGCGGCGATCGAGGGTACCGCCCAAGTGGGCGTGCCCGTACTGGCTACGATCTTGACCTCGGCCGCGGCCTTTCTGCCGCTGTTGGTGCTCGAAGGCACCATGGGACGCTTTCTGAGGCCCTTGCCCCTGGTGGTGAGCGCTTGCCTCTTGGTCTCCCTGCTCGAGGCGCTCTTCGTGCTGCCTGCACACATGGCCCATTGGGTGCCTGCCTGCAAGCCGGCTTCCGGCGAGCCATCCACGCAGTTGAAGGAGAACGCCATCAGTCGCGCCTTCTTGAGGGTGGTGCACATCTGCCTGCGATGGCGTTATGCCACGGTTGCGGCGGCCCTGGCCACGGCCGCCTTCGCTGGTGGGATCGCGGCCTATCGCATTCCATTCGTCTACTTCGACGACTTTGAGTCGAAGCTCTTCTACGTGGCCTTGCGCTTGCCGCCGGATGCCTCCTTGGACGAGACCGAGGCCATGGCGCGACGTGTGGAAGCGGCTGCTCTGGGCTTAGCGGACACCGAATTGGAGAGCGTCAATACCTTGATCGGTGTCTCCGCCACGGACGTCTCTAGCTATCAACTGGGCCAGAACTTGGGTCAGGTCTGGGTGGAGTTGCGCGAGGGCACGGGGCGGCGCTTCAGCACGGCGGAGGTGATCGCTCAATTGCGCGAGCAGCTGCCCGCGGTGGGTGGCCGCTTGGAGAGCCTCTCCATAGCGCAGCCGCAGTCGGGCCCCCACGGTCGCGCCATCGAATTTTCCGTACGCGGGCCGGAGTTCGAAACCCTGCGCGCGATCTCCGCCGAGCTACGTGCGAGCCTGGAGAGTTTCGCGGGCACGCGCGAAGTTCGCGACAACCTGGGCCTTGGCAAGCGTGAAGTGCGCGTGGAGTTGACCGACGCCGGGCGCATCCTCGGGCTCTCGGAAGCAAGCTTGGCTGCGGAGTTGCCGACAGCTTTTGAAGGCACCACTGTGGGGCATCTGCGCCGCGGTCTGGACGACGTGGAGTTGGTGGTTAAGTTGCCGGAATACGCGCGGGAATCACGCGCGGCTTTAGATGACTTGCGCGTTGCCTTGCCAGGCGGCGGGCGCGTTCCTTTGAGTCGCGTGGCGCGCTTGGTCGAGGGTAGCGGGCCGGCGGTGATCTCCCACGCGAATCGGCGTCGTACGGTGATTGTGACCGCCGATGTAGACAAGGCCGAGGGCAATGCCGAAGCCATCGCAGCCGCTACGGAGGCGGCCTTCGCGGATCTGGCCAGTCGTTATCCCGGCTACACCTTGCTCACCGAAGGCGATGCCCAAGACACGGCGGATTCCCTGGCAGGCTTGCGCGTGGCGGGGCTGGTATCCCTGGCCGTGATCTTCGCGATCCTTGGCACCCTCTTCCGCAGCTATACCCAGCCGCTTGTGATCATGCTTGTGATCCCGCTCTCGACCATCGGCATGGTGCTGGGGCATTGGGTTATGGGGCGCCCGATCACGATGATGTCATTGATCGGGCTCCTGGCGCTCTTCGGGGTGGTGGTCAATGACTCCCTGATCCTTGTGGAGTTCGTCAACGCGGAGCGCCGCGCAGGACGCCCGCTCTTCGAAGCACTGGTGCGAGCTTCGCGCCTGCGCTTCCGGCCGATCATCCTGACCACCGTGACCACCATGCTCGGGTTGTCGCCGCTCGTGTTCTTCGTACAGGGGCAGGCGCGCTTCCTGCAGCCCATGGCCATCGCGGTCTTCTTCGGGTTGGCGGTGGCCACGGCGCTGGTTTTGGTGGTGGTGCCCTGTGCCTATCACATTCTCGACGACATGCTTTCCCTGCCGCGGCGTTTGCGGGGCGGAAAGAAGTCCTAGCCCTGAATTATCCTGGAGAGACTTGGTGATGGGTCTACGCTGCTTGCATGGATATTCAGTTGCGGCGACTGCGGGAGTTTGAGGAAGCTGTGGAGCTGGGGCCTGAGCTCGATGTGTACATCGCCCAGGCCACTTCGGATTTTCGCGACAACGCGCCGCCGGCGGGCACGGGCCTGAAGATGTTGGAGCGTGTGTTCGACGCTCCGGAGGGCGTCGTGCTCTTGGCGGAGACCGATTCGGGCGAGCGGCTGGGCTATTGCGTGGTGGGGCCTCTGATCGATCCGGTGGTGGGGGATCGCTGGCCCATGGTGCTAGCCCTTTGGGTGCATCCTGACTATCGCCACCGTGGATTGGGCGGCAGCCTGATCAAGCGCGTGATCGCGGACCTGCACGCGGACGGCGGACATGCCCTGGCCGCGCGCGCCGGGCATAACGACGACGCGCTGATCTCCATGGGGGAGCGCTGGGGCTTTGTGCGTCACTGGGAGTTGATGATCCATGAGCCTGAGTAGGTTCGTGCGAATGCTCGTGGCCGTGCTGCTGTGTAGCGTGGCCAGTGCTCAGCTGGTGGAGGAGAATCACCCTGAGCTGGGGATCAAGCTCAGCCGCCCGTCGGCTTATCAGCACTTGCCCCTGCCGCCGAGTGAAGCGCACTTCCGCCTCGCGTGGCTGCTGCCGGCCGAGGCGGGCGGATTGCCGGCGGCGCTCTTTGTGGGACTCTTAGGGGAAGACGGCACGCCGGGAGATACCGCGCAGTTTCTGTCCATGCGTGTACGGCCCAAGACGTCCAAGTCGTTGCGTGGGGGTGCTTCGCGCTTTGGCATGCAGCCCGTGCGCTTCGAATTCGAGCGCGTGGACGACAACGGTTTTGCCGTGCGTGGGCTGCTGCTTGGTTGGGAGGGCGAAGGGCGCACGGTGTTCGTTATGGGCGAGTCTTCACCGAAGCGTTTTGAGGCCGAATCACGCCGTTGGCGGCTGATGGCGGACACCTTGCGCATGACTGCGCCCGAGCGCAACGAGCGCGATCGTGGGCATTGGGAGCGTCACTATGCCAAGGGTCGTTACGCGGGCGAGGCGCGCCGCATCGAGGAGCGCTTGCGTCTGCCGAGCAATTGGGAGGCGCGCGATACGCAGCACTACTTGGTGCTGACCCATGGAACGCCCGAGGCGCTCGTGCTGCAGCTGACGCGCGAGTTGGAGGTGCTGCGGGCGCGCTTCGTGCGCGATCTGCCGCCCGCGGTGGCCTATGACAAGGACCGCGCGAGTGTGGTGCGAGTGTGTGTGGATCGGAATGAGTACCTGTCCTACGGCGGGCCGCCGAGCACCTCGGGCTACTTCAGCGTGAGCGACGGAGAGTTGGTGCTCTTCATGGCCGAGCCCCTGGAGAGGACCTTCGGCACGCTCTATCACGAGGCTTTTCATCAGTACGTGAACCAGTCCACCGGCGGGGTCGCGCCCCAGTCTTGGTTCGATGAAGGCACCGGGGACTACTACTCCGGCACGCACTTCGAGCGCGGCGTAATCACCGGGGTGCGGGCGAATGCTCACCGCTTGCGTGATCTGAAGGCTGTGCTTGCGGCGGAGTCCTGGACGCCCATGAAGGAGCTGCTGCTCATGGATCAGGCCGCCTACTACCGGCACCCGGCGCAGCACTACGCCCAGGGCTGGGGGCTGGTGTACTTCCTGCGCAACTCGGAGCTGGCCCGCTCCCGGCCCCTATGGGGGCAGCTAACCGCGCGCTACTACCGTGCTCTGGCCAAGGCGTGGAGCGTGGAGGTGGAGCAGGCTGGGGCGCGCCTGGACCGCCGGGAAGCTGGCCCTCCGCGGACTCGGGCGCTCAAGGTCGCGATGGACAAGGCCCTGGAGGGGGTCGACCTCGGGGAGCTCGAAAAGGCACTCCAGAGCTGGGTTCGGGCTCAGAAAATGCCCGCAGACCCGGCTAGCTCACAGAAGAAGTAGGAATCCGGTGGCGGACGAGGGGGTGGGGCCATACTCTCCCTCGCCTCACGCGCCCCTCTTGGGCGCCCAGCAACCAATAAGAATCATGGCAAAATCCCAAGTCAAAGCCGGCGGTCCGACCCGCGGTCGCAAGCGCGTCAAGAAGATGGGCATGGGCTCAGGCAAGTTCCACAAGGCCAAGCACGCCGCAAAGAAGAGCTAGTTCTTGTCTGTGAGGCGCCTGCGCACCTTACCGCCCACGACTGGGCCGCCCACGACTGGGCCGCCCACGACTGGGCTGCCCACGACTGGGCCAGACACAACTAAGCCGGGCCGACATACGGCCCCCCCGGAGCCCTACAGATGACGGATCTCGTCGCTGTGGGGCTTGGCCTATTCTCAGCCTTTAGCTGGGGAGTGGGCTCCCTGCTCTTCTCGCGAGCCTTGAAGGGAGCGCCTAAGGGCCTCGCGCCGCCTTCGGCGGCGGGCGCGAACCTGTTCAAGAACATCCTGGCCAGCTGCGTCTTCCTGGCGCTTTGGCCGGTGCTCGGTGGCGCGCTTCCGGGCTGGCCCGTGGCGCTGTTCCTGGCCCTATCCGGCATACTCGGCTTCGCCATGGGCGACACCTTCTACTTCGCCGCCCTGCCCCGGGCTGGCGTGCAGCGGGCGGCCATGATCGGCATGTTGAACGTGCCGGTGGCGGCCCTCTTGGGCTGGGCCTTCTTCGCTGAGGAGTTGGATTTGGCCACGGTGGGCGCCATGGCGGTGGTGCTGCTCGGGGTCTGCCTGGTGGTGCTCGACCGCTCGGATGGGGGTGGTTCCAGCGACCCAGCCAAGCGCCGGGCAGGGGTGCTCTTCTCCCTGGGGAACGTGGGGGCTATCGCTCTGGCTGTGGTGCTCGGGCACAACCATATGGGCGAGATCAAGCTGGTGCCGGCGGTGCTCTGCCGCATGGCTGGCGGTATCCTGGGAGCGTTCCTATTGGCGCCGGTTGCGGGTCTTGCGGGTGGTTCAGTGCTACGCGAGGTGCGCGCCCTGGTGCGGCCGCTGCACACGCCGGCCCTCTGGAAAGCACTCTCGCTCGCCGCCCTGGTAAGCGCCGTGATCGGCCTGCTGCCCTATCATTTGGCCTTGGCGCACCTACCGAGCGGCGTTGCGGCGGTGCTCTTTGCTACTACACCTCTATTCACCTTGCCCTTGGGGCTCGCTATGGGAGATCGATTCGGATGGCGCGCTGTGGTCGGGACCTTGGTCGGCTACGCGGGCATGTTTGCGGTGGTCGCTTCGCTGGGCTTCGGCGAGGCGCAGGATCCGGTGACCGGACTCGAAGCACAGGAGTCGCTGGCGCCAGGTGGCGAACTGGCACGCTTTCCGCGCTTGGCCGTGGATCCGGCGGGTGTGGCTCACTCGCTCTGGACGCGGGTGGAGCAGGGGCAGCCGGCTGAACTGCGCTTGGCGCACTTCGACGGCAAGCTCTGGAGCGACGCGGAGACCGTGGCTAGCGGCGACAACTGGTTCATCAATTGGGCCGACCGGCCCAATCACGCTTGGGGCGCGGACGGCAGTGCTTGGTTCACTTGGTTGGAGCGCACGGCGAGTGGTAGCTACGACTACGAGGTGCGCTTGGCGAGCCGCAGCGCGGGCGCTATCGAGTTGCTGGATGGCGCTCTGCACGAGGATCGCAAGCCGGCCGAGCATGGCTTCGTTTCGGTGGTTCCGAATGAAGCTGCGGGCGCCATGGCGCTTTGGCTCGATGGGCGCAACGCCATGCAACCCGGCGGGGCCATGGGGCTCTACGCGCGGCCTTTGGCTGCGGATGGTTCCAAGGGGCCCGAGGAATTGGTCGATGCGCGCGTTTGCGATTGCTGCAGCACGAGCTTGGCGCGCATGGACGATGGCAGCCTGGTGGCGGCTTGGCGCGATCGCAGCGCCGACGAGGTGCGCGACATCGCCCTGGCGCGGCGCGTGGCGGGAACCACGGAATGGACGCAGCCGGTGGTCTTCTATGAGGACAACTGGATGATTGAGGGCTGCCCGGTGAACGGGCCGGTGCTGACGGCGCAGGGCCAGCAGCTTGCGTTGGTTTGGTTCACGCTTGGCTCCGGCGCAGACGCTGGGCCGCGGGTTTGCCTGGGGCTCTCGAAGGACGGGGGCCAGAGCTTCGGCGAGCGAGTGGTGCTCTCTGCTGAAGATCCCCAGGGGCGTGTGGATGCCACGTATCTGGCCGATGGGACTTTGCTCGTGAGTTGGCTCGAGCGCGGCGCCGGGGCTCTCTCGGAGTGGCGTGTGCAGGCGTTTGACGCGGCCGGCGAGGCTTGTGGGGAAGCGCTTGTGCTCGGAGATGTGAGCGGCGAGCGTGGGGATGGCTGGTTGAGCCTGTGCGCCCATGGAAGCGGCGCTCTGGCGCAGTGGACCGTGCCAGGCGAAGGGCTGCAGGCGGCCCGCATCGAGCTGTTGCGCGGGGAGCCGCGCTGAGTTCGGCTGCTGAGCTCGTGACCGCGCGCATCCGCGACTGCCTGGGGCAGGCGGGGGCGACTTGGCGCGAAATCGAGCACGAAGAGACGCCCACCTCTGCTGATTCGGCTCGCGCACGGGGTGAATCCATGTCGATCGGTGGCAAGGCCCTGGTGATCAAGGTGGGTAAGACCCTCGGGCTGTTCGTATTGCCCGCGGATCGGCGGCTTTCGGCCCGTGCCCTGCGGCAGCACCTGGGCGAGCGCCGCTCGCGTTTTGCCACGCAGGAGGAGCTGCTCGAGCGTACGGGGCTGGTTCCGGGCAGCGTGCCGCCCTTCGGGAGGCCAGTCCTCGACCTGCCGCTCTACGTGGATCAGCACACCTGGGATTCCGAGCGAATCGCCTTCAACGCGGGCTCTCTAACGCTCTCGTTCATCCTGCCCAGCGCAGATTGGCGGGCTGCGGTTAAGGTTGAGGACGTCTTCGAGTTCTCGCTCCAGTAGCCCAAGCGCCTGCCCATGTGCCCTTCCACTCCGAGTCCCGCCGGTAACTCCGATCCCCTAAACGCCAGCATGGATGGCGCTCCGGATCCGGCCCAGGACACGGATTCCCTGGATGTGGCGCGGCGTGCGCAGGGCGGAGACGAGGACGCGCTCAACGAGCTCTTTCGCCGTTATCAGGAGCCCTTACGGCGTATCGTGCGCATTCGCATGGGGAGCCATCTGCGGCGCCAGGGCGGGTTGGAATCCATGGACATGGTCCAGCGCACCTTTGCCAAGGCGCACGCCAAGCTCTCGACCATGGAGCTGCGCAGCTCGCGCAGTGTGCTGAATTGGCTGGCGCGCATCGCTGAACGCCAGATTCACGACGCCAACGACTACATGTCCGCGGAGAAGCGCGATTGGCGCCGTACGTCGCCTCTGCAGGGGCAGGCGCCTGGCAATAACGACTCGAATGTGGGCTTTCAGCCCGAGGCTCACAACACGTTGCCGGAGGCTGGCGCGGTGCGTACCGAGCTCCAGAGCGCCATCGACGAGGCCATGGAGGAGTTAGGGGACGAGCACCGCGAGGTGATTCTGCTGCGCGACTACTCCGGCACCGATTGGGAGACGATCGCCTCCGAGCTAGGGCGCGACAACGTGCATTCGGCTCAGGAGCTGCATCGGCGTGCTCGCATCAAGCTGGCGCGCGCCCTGAGCACGCGGCTCGGGGATTACGCCTAGCCCGGTAGCGGGAAGACGTCCAACGGTAGGCGTCTCGGCGGCCAATCGGTGATGAGGATGGTTTGTGCGGGTCCCCGCTGTTTCTAGGATTGGTACTCCCCCGACTGGTGCGTGGGGGCTGAGGGGGGCTACCCCTCGGTTGCAGACCGAGCTATGCCCAAGCCCACCTGGAGACTGATCGTCCGCGAACCCAACGCTTCCGAGCGCAAGGTGGACGTGGATCAGCTCGAATTGTCCGTGGGGCGGCATCCTGGGAGCGACCTGTGTCTGCAGGATCCCTCGGTCTCTGGCCAGCATGCGCGGCTTTGGCTCGATGGGGGAGTCCTGCGTGTCAAGGACCTAGGGAGTCGCAACGCAACTCAGGTGGAGGGCGGGGCAAAGCTCCGTTCGGGCATGTCAGCCGGCTTGGGGGCAGGGGACGTGCTGCTGCTAGGGGAGACTCGGCTCGAGGTGCGTGCTCTGGGCGTTGGTGCAGCAGACGCGTCCCATGGGCCTGGCTCGACCTTTCAGCTCATGGGTAGGGAGGCCGGGCCCTGGGAGCTTCTTGACGTTGGTTCGCCAATGCAGGCAACGGCCCAATACCGCCCGTCTGAGGCACTTGGGGAGGATCCGACGGATTTGATCCAGGCGCAGGTGCTGGGCCGGAGGGCGCGGTTAACCCTGTGTGGGCGCGGGATTCACGCGGTGGTCGATATTCCCCGCGTGCCCTTCGTCGTTGGGCGCAAGGCGGCCGCAGGCATCGACTACGTGTTGGACCACGAGCAGGTCTCCACCCGGCATCTGCGCATTGAGTACATGTCTGGGCGCTTTCACGTGCGTGACCTGGGGAGTAGCAATGGGACCCGTGTGGAGGGCCTGAGCGTGGTGGGGGACTTCCCCACGCCCTTGGGGCAGGATGCAGTTATCGAGGTGGGGCCCGTCCGCGGCCTTTTTTACGCGCAAGTGGACGATGCGGGCCGCAGTGCCGATTTGAAGGACTTCGAGCGCGCGGCAGACGCGTTGCTTGATGGGGGCTTGATCGAGGTTGGCGAGCTTGAGCGGGCAAGGCGTATCTTGCGAGAAACGCACGCAAACCGGCATTTGGGCGAGATCTTGCTATCCCAGCAGGACACGCGCCTGCGCATCCAGGCTTGGTTACAAGCCTTGGCCGCGGTACGTGACCCCGAGTGGGGTGGGGCTGAGCGAGGGAGGCCCGGTTGGCGCGCCCTGTTCGGGGCTGCCTCAGGGTGGCTGCGGCGCGAGCGCCCGTCGGACTAGCTCGGGAGCCCTAGATCGGCAGCTCAAACGGAAGCTGTACGACCACACGCTATCACCAAAAGTGCCCGATCTGCGCGCATGCATGGGTGGGAGGGCTGTCAGGGCTGAAAACAGGGGTCTGAGCCCGTCCATTGGGGGCTCCCAAGAAAGTTGCTAGAAAAACCCAGGTGATCGTTGACCGGCCACGGGAAAGCCCTAGTATCCCCCCCCTCGACAGGGCGCCAAGCGCTAGTCGGGAGCGCCGGACGGCCCTCACGGGGCGTCAGGCAGCGATCAACCGGCCAACCTGGTTTGGCCGTGTTCTTTGAAAACAAGAGTGACCTTTGAATGCTCGAGCGAGTGGCTAAGGCCGACTTCGGTCGGTCGAGGCCAGCTCCAACAAATAAATAAAGTAAGATCAGAAACTTCAACTGAAGGGTTTGATCCTGGCTCAGAACGAACGCTAGCAGCGTGGATTAGGCATGCAAGTCGTGCGCGAAAGCCTTCGGGTGAGTAAAGCGGCGAAAGGGTGAGTAACACGTAACCAACGTACCCCTCAGATCGGGATAACCACTGGAAACGGTGGGTAATACCGGATGGTCCTAAGGCTCGACATCGAGCCTATGGTAAACGGTGGCTTCGGCTGCTGTTGAGGGAGCGGGTTGCGGCCTATCAGCTTGTTGGTGAGGTAATGGCTCACCAAGGCAATGACGGGTAGCGGGTCTGAGAGGATGATCCGTCACACTGGGACTGAGACACTGCCCAGACTCCTACGGGAGGCTGCAGTCGAGAATCTTCCACAATGGACGAAAGTCTGATGGAGCGACGCTGCGTGTAGGATGAAGGCCTTAGGGTTGTAAACTACTGTCACGCCATAGGAACCCGTAGTCGTTAATAGCGGCTACGCTGACCAAAGCGAGAGGAAGTGCCGGCTAACTCCGTGCCAGCAGCCGCGGTAAGACGGAGGGCGCAAGCGTTGTTCGGAATCACTGGGCATAAAGAGTACGTAGGCGGTCTGCTAAGTCAGATGTGAAAGCCCTGGGCTTAACCCGGGAACTGCATTTGATACTGGCAGACTTGAGGACAGCAGGGGTGAGTGGAACTTCAGGTGGAACGGTGAAATGTGTAGATATCTGAAGGAACACCGGTGGCGAAAGCGGCTCACTGGGCTGTCTCTGACGCTGAGGTACGAAAGCTAGGGTAGCGAACGGGATTAGATACCCCGGTAGTCCTAGCCGTAAACGATGGGCACTAGGCATTGGGCCCTCCTATGAGGTTCAATGCCGTAGCTAATGTGTTAAGTGCCCCGCCTGGGGAGTACGCTCGCAAGGGTAAAACTCAAAGGAATTGACGGGGGATCACACAAGCGGTGGAGCATGTGGTTTAATTCGAAGCAACGCGAAGAACCTTACCTGGTCTTGACATGTGCGGATTAGCTCTGTGAAAGCAGAGTGACGCCTCTTCGGAGGTGGAACGTACACAGGTGTTGCATGGCTGTCGTCAGCTCGTGTCGTGAGATGTTGGGTTAAGTCCCGTAACGAGCGAAACCCTTATTGTTAGTTGCCAGCGGGTAATGCCGGGGACTCTAGCGAGACTGCCGTTGTCAAAACGGAGGAAGGTGGGGACGACGTCAAGTCATCATGGCCCTTATGACCAGGGCGACACACGTGCTACAATGGTCCATACAAAGGGTTCCGAAGCCGCGAGGCCAAGGCAATCCCATAAAGTGGGCCCCAGTTCGGATTGCAGGCTGAAATTCGCCTGCATGAAGCCGGAATCGCTAGTAATCGCGTATCAGCCATGACGCGGTGAATATGTTCCTGATCCTTGTACACACCGCCCGTCAAGCCACGGAAGCGGGTAGCGCTCGAAGTCGTTTTGTCTAACCCTCGGGAGGACGGCGCCGAAAGCGAGATCCGTGACTGGGACTAAGTCGTAACAAGGTAGCCGTAGGGGAACCTGCGGCTGGATCACCTCCTTTCTAACGGAATAGTTAGACGCTTAAGCTTCGGCTTAGGCGACGAGCATAGGACTCGCTCAAGCGGACAAAGGTCACTCTTTTTAACAATCCCTTCCCGGGAATCGAGGCGCTGAAAAGCGTCGCGTCGGGCATGGGTAGCAGCGACTCAGCAGTATTGATACTGTTGAGTTTCGCATCGGAAGATGCGTTGCTGGTGCACATGCCCTGATGCGTCTCTCGCGCATGCTCTCTGCACAGCCGCAAGGCAAGTAGGGGGCCGGACACGAGGGCCTGTAGCTCAGTT
>JBLIOL010000025.1:0-27701 GCA_047639615.1 Planctomycetota bacterium
GCTCTAGTGATCCGTCCTGCGATCCAGCGCGGAGCAAAGGCGCGGAGGAGGGGCAGTGCGCTGTGAGCCGATGGCACCCTCCCATCGCCAGCCGCCAGCCGCCAGCCGCCAGCCGCCGGCCTCCACCCTCCGGCCTCCAGACTCCAGCCGCCGGCCTCTGGCCGAGCGCCGTCGGCTCCTAGGAGGCTGTTGATTTAGCCGGCTGTTCAGAATGCTGTCCATCGGGCGCCTCGCAAGGCCCACAGATCGATGAATGGCGAGCTATTCGGAGGGTCCGGGCAACGCAGCGAGGCGTTCGAGGGGCGGTGTTCTGGAGAGGCGAATAGATCAACGACCTCCTAGTGCCCTGCGCTCTAACCCCGCTCGCTCGCTGCTTCGAGTACGACGGAGCATCCGCATGGGCCTCTCGGTCCCGAACCCAGATTCAAGAGAGGATCAGAAGCGTCTCAGGGATGCCCTCTTCCAGCAGCCGTTGGCGCAGGCGCTGCCAGCGCTTGGTCACGGTCGCGATGGGGAGACCCAGGCGTTCGGCCACCTCCTTGTGGGGCAGTCCCTCCAACCCGCAGTGCACCAGCAAGCGGCGCTCCTCCTCGGGTTGTTCCTCGATGGAACTGCGGAAGCTCTTGAGCGCCTCCATCTTCATCATGCGCTGGCTCACTGCGGTGACCGTGTCCGGCAGGTTGCCGAGTGCGAAGAGCCGCGTGGTCGGGCCGGCCGGCTCGCTGGCTCCTTGCCGCGCGCGGCGCATGCCTTCCATGGCGACGTTCTTGGCGATACGAAAGATCCAAGCGCGGAAGGGCACCTTGTCGGCTTGGAAGGTGTCGATGCGTCGCCAAGCGCGGCACCAGACCTCTTGGATCACGTCGGCGGGGTCGAGGTTGGCGCTGGTGCGGAGGCGGTAGTCGGCCCACGTAAGCAGGGCCGGGCTGAGGCTCTCGTACAACTTGGCAAAGGCCTGCTCGTCGCCATCCTGGGCGGCGCGCGCCAGGGCGGTCTGTACGGATTCGGCATCCGTGGCCGGTGCGTTGGGGTCGGGCTCATCCACCATGGCTCAATTGTAGCCAGAAGGCCGCTGTGGGGGCGTAGGATAGGGGCTCATGACATCCCCGACCGAGCCCCAGGACGATGAGGAGCGGGCCGCGGCCTTCGATTTCCTTTCCGAACTGCTCGAGGATCGGGATAGCGGAGTGCAGCGGCCTCTGGCGGAGTACCTGGCCCACTATCCCGGGCACGAGGATGCGGTGGCCGTGGAGTACGCGCGCTACTTGGAGGAGGAACGTGCCGCGGCGTCCGCAGCCGAGCAACCGGCGGGTGCTGAGGATGGACCCAGTATCGGCCACTATCGCTTGCTGCGCTTGCTCGGAAAGGGCGGTCAAGGCGAGGTCTGGTTGGCCGAGGATCCGCGCTTGCGGCGCGAGGTAGCGATCAAGCGACTGATGGGGTTGGTCACCGAAGATCGCCGCCTGCGGCTCGAGCGCGAGGCGCGAGCGGCGGCGCGCTTGGCGCACCCGGGCATCTGCGGGCTCCTGGACGCGGATCTTACCTGCGAAGAACCCTACCTCGTGATGGAGTACATCGAGGGTGAGGACATGGCCGCCAAATTGGCGCGCGCGCGCCTGGCACGCAGCGCCGGTACGGGCCAGGCTGGCGACGAGAGCGGGCCGTGGATCCCTCGCGATCAGAGCGAACTTTCAGAGCTCTTGAACATCTTCGAGAGCCTGCTGCGCGCTTTGCACGTGGCGCATATGGCGGGGCTCGTGCACCGCGATGTGAAGCCCGGCAATGTGCTCATGGCCAAGGATGGTACGCCGGTGCTCTTGGACTTTGGCTTGGCCACGGGCGATGACCAGGATCTGCAGCTCACCCGCGAGGGCGACGTCTTCGGGACGCCGGCCTACATGGCGCCGGAGCAGGTGCGCGGCGAGCCGGGCGACAGCATGGACGGCACGACGGACGTCTTTGCGGCTGGCATCATGCTCTTCCAAGCCTTGACTGGATCCCTGCCCTTTCAAAGCAAGTCCATGCACGGGCTAGCGCGCGCCATCATCGAGCGTCCTCTGCCTAAGGCCAAGTCCGGGAGCTGGACCCTGCCGCTGGATGTGCAAGCCGTCTTGCAACACGCCTGCGAGAAGGAAACCTCCGCGCGCTATCCGACGGCCCTCGCCTTCGCGGAAGATCTGCGCCGCGTGCAGGCCTGGGAGCCCGTGCATGCGCGCCACATCGGACCTGTGCAGCGCATCTCTCGCTGGGCTCGGCGCGAGCGCGTGCTGGCGCGCTCCTTGCTCGCGATTATCGTCATCGTCGGCTTGTCCTTCGGATTACTCAAGGACTCCTGGCGCTCCCAGGCCGAGTCCTCCCTGGAGACGGTCAAGTCGAAGGATCACGAGCTAGGCACGACCCTCGCCGACAGTATTCCGGACCTCTTGGCGCGTTGTCCTGCGGCGGCCTTGGCGCTCGGGATCGAGGCGCTCAATCGTACGCAGAACAACCGCGCTAGGCGCGCGCTGTACGGGCCCATGGAGCAGTGCCGCCTCTTGGCGCGCTATGCATCCACACGCGGTTCGCGTCCCTTGGACTTCCTCGTGCGCGAGGGCGCGCGCGAGATGCTGATGCTCGACAAGCACGGCGGGGTCTCCCGCTGGGACTTAGACAATCCCGGTTCCGAGCGGGGCGAGCGCTTGCTCAGCTTGCCCGGCATCGACTCCGATCGCGGCATGCTGGTGCCCTTCCCCGACGGAGTCCGGGTGGCTTATGCCCTGTCCCAGGGCGGCGTGGGCGTGATCGATCTGGAAGCGGGTCGCTTGCTCTGGAGCTTGCCCGGCGACGGCACTCAGTACGGTTGGGTAGCCATCGATCCCAGCGGTGCGCGCTTGGCTGTTCAGGCTACGGAGGGCGCAACGCACGTGTACGCGGCGCAGGGTGGCGAAGTGTTATTGGTGATCCCCGGCGAGCAACGCCGCGCCGCTCTCGTGCGCTTTCACCCGAGCGAGGATCTGTTGCTCACCAGTGGCGCACGGCGCTCCAACGGCATCGAAGGCGGCGGGCAATCCGCGCACCTATGGAACGGGACTAGCGGCGAACTCGTCGCCGAACTCGTTGGCCATCAGGGCGCGATCCGCTGGGCGGAGTTTGATTCCGACGGGATGCGCATAGCCACGACGGATGCACACGGACGGCTGCGCCTCTGGCATGGAATTAGCGGCGCACCGGAAGGCGTGCCTACGGACTTGGGTGGGTCATTGGGTCCGGCGCGCTTCGGCCCGCAGGGTGACTGGTTGGCGGTGGGCGCTGAGCAGGGCACTTGGCTGATCGCCCTGGATGGAACGATTGAGCCACGCTTTCTCGATGGGCATGCTAGCCGCGTGCAGACCCTGGCCTTCACGCCGGACGGACAGCGCCTCCTAACCGGCGCCTTCGACACCACCGTGCGTTGTTGGTCGGTGGCGAGCGGCGAGTTTGATTTCCTGTGCCGCGCCTACATGCGTCCGACTCGCTTGGAGCTCTCGGCCGACGGGCAGCGTTTGTATGTGGGCGACATCGGCGAGTACTTACACGCCTTCCGCATGACGCCCGCGCCCTACGCCTATGGCTTGGGCGTGCCCGGTCGCGCGATTTCCTGGACCGCCTTTGACGACAGCGGTGAACGTGCACTACTGGGGGACACGGGCGGAGGCTTGAGCATCCATGCAACGCCTTCGCAGGCCGCGGGCGCAGGTGCGCCGAGCGCGGGCGCTGTGCTCTTCCAGCGTCAAGATCACGGGCAGGGGCTGGTCGGTGGGGAGCTCGGTCCGGGTGGTTCCGTGCTGACCTATACGGCGGCCGGTGAGTTGGCTCTTTGGAATCGTGCGCGACCTCTGGAGCCGGCCCGCATGGGCGCGCTACTGGGTCCGCTCAAGGCGGCTGCCTTTGCTCGGGACGGCACGCCCTTCCTGTTGGACGCGCAGGGCAAGCTCATGCGCGCCACCCCGGCCGCCGCTGGTCTGCAACTCGACCACTTCGGCGGCGCTGAGTCGGAGGCCTTCCTGGACTTGGCCTGCTTGCCGAGCCAACCCTGGGTCCTTGCCCTACGCTCGGATGCCCTGTGCGTGTTGGATTTGCACGACGGCGACGTACTAGCCACGCTCACCTGGGACAAGCCCGGTGCACAGGCCCTGGGCTTCGCCGAGGGCTCCTCCAACGGACGAGTCGCGGTGCGTTGCGCCGACATGCAGCTGCGCATCTTCGACGTAGGCGCGCACCTCGCAAGCGGCACGCCGGAGCCGCTCGCGCTCAATCCGATCCTCTCACCAGAGCTGGCCACCTTCGTGGCTGACCGTCTGGTCTCCGCCAATGCCGGCGGGCCGGACCGCGTGCGAGCTCTGCCCCTGCGCAATCTCAGCATGGGTGAGTCCAAGGAGCTCGGTGTGATGCCGGTGGAGCGCACCTCCGGCACCGAACGCAGCCTGAGCGCCACCGTCACCTGCCTCGGCGCCGACCCCGCCGGCGAGCTGCTGGTCATGGGCACGGCCGAGAGCACCGTCTGGGTCTGGGATGTTCAAGACGGCGGCATCGTGAGCTCCAACGACCTGCATGCAGCGCCCCTGCGCAGCGTGCACTTCTCACCGGGGACCGGCGAGAAGCGCATCCTATCCCTCGACACCGCCGGCCAGGCCCGCATCTGGCCTGTACGCCCCGGTAGCGAAGCCCGCATGCAAAAGCCCCGCGATCTGGATCGCTGGGAACGCGAACGCTGGCTGCCGGAGTAAGCGCCGGAGTAAGCGCCGGGGGCGAGCCGGGAAATTCTTCGAGATTCGTTGTCCGCTGGCCCTGCGTGGGGTCATGAAGGAGGCCCAGGCGAGGTTGCTTGGGGGACGGGCGCGTAAGCGTCCGCCATCGAGGCCCTACCCGCGGGATTGCCCGCTACTCCCATGCTTACTTGCCGTACTCCCTTCGTGGCCGCCATTGCTGTGGCCTTTCTGACCACCTCAGCCCAGGGGCAGGGCGTGGTCTTTTCGATCTCCTGGAACGGACCCACGGTGGGCGTCCCCGACACGGCTACGGCCGTGCCGATTACCGAGGGAGACATCCTGGCTGCTGCGCCCTTTGGCGTGCCGGCTTTAGGGCCCTTGCCGGCTCCGTTCATCGCGCGCACCCATGGGGCTGGGGGCCTGGGCTTGATGGCTGGGTGTGTGGGGCACCCGGGCGGTACGCCGTGCTTCGTGGAGGTGGATGCCTTGTCCATGGGGACCGATCCCGTGTTGACGCCCAATGGCGTGGGCCAGGGCGGCTTGTGCTGGTCGACGGATGAGTTCGCGACGGGCTTTCCCTCGCCACTGATGCCGAACCTGTTCAGCGAGTTCCCGGCGGCCGACACCAGCGCCGACGTTTGGACCAACAACATCCCCATGTTTGGTGCGCCTCTACCGCCCTTTGCCTCGCCGCCCGATCATCGCGGCTTCTTGGATGGCAATGGCGTTGCGAGCTTCACCGGCTTCACCTACCCGGGGCTCGGGCTGATCGAGCCCAACCCGCCCGCCGCTGGTCCGGCCAGCGCCGGCGACGACTTGGACGCCTTGACCTTCAACCACCAGCCCGGTGCGCGCGCGTACTTCTCCTTGGATAGTGGCTTTCTGGATCCGGTCACCGGCGTGTTCAACACGGGCTCGGCTGGAGCTCACGGCTTCTCGGGTTCGGATGTACTCATGAGCACGACCGCCGGACCGGTGGTCTTTGCTCCCGGTCCGCTGCTCGGCCTCGACATGGTCGGGCCGCAGGACGACTTGGATGCGCTCTACCTGTGGGAGAACGGTAGCGGCGCTTTCGAGCCCAGCCTTGCGCCCTACGACTGGCTTGCCGGCGGCACGGATCTGCTGCTCTTCAGCGTGCGTCGCGGTTCGCCCGTGATCGGTTTCCCCGACAGCATCTTCGGCATTCCGATCTCGGAGGGAGACATCCTGACGACTCCCTTGGCCACTGCAGCTGGCGGCGTCTCGCCCTTCCCCGGCATTTTTATCGCTGCTGAGAACCTGGGCCTAGCCACGGGTCGCTCCGGTCTCTTGAGCTTCCCCTTCGACGATGATTTGAACGCCCTTGCAGGTAAGCAGAACGCCTTCATGGACTGCAATGGCAACGGCATCGAGGACGTGGTCGACATCGCTTTCGGCGCTCCCGATGCGAACATGAACGGCATCCCGGACAGCTGCGAAACATCCTTCTACTCCACGTTCTGCTTCTGCGCCGCCGGCGCCCCCTGCGGTAACGCGGACCCCACAGCTGGCTGCACCAACAGCACTGGAAGTGGCGGACTGTTGACCCCGAGTGGCAGCACCAGCATCGGTTCGGATGACCTGGTCTTGACGGCTACGAGTCTTCCGCCCCTGGCCTTCGGCATTCCCTTCATGGGCCCGAGCACGACCCCCGCGGTGGTCTTCGGTGATGGCCTGCGCTGTGTAGCTGGCGGTCTCTGGCGCTTCCCGATCGTGATGGCTGATGCGGCCGGAACCGTGGCCATCGGCCCGGGCCTGGTGGCCAGCTCGATAGCGCTGAATCCGCCCGCAGGGCAGATCGCCCTGGGCTCCACTTGGAATTTCCAGCACTGGTACCGCGACCCCTTCGGCCCCTGTGGCACCGGCTACTCGGTGACCAACGCTGTTTCCGCCACTTTCGTCCCCTAGGGGGTCGATGCCAGCTTGATGCACCGGCCCGGGCCTCATACGGCTCGGGCCCATCTCGGGCTACTATTGAGGTAGCCCCTCCGAGGACCTCCCATGCGACTCTCCCAATCCTGTCAGCGACTTTTCACAACCGCATTGTTCTCGCCCCTCCTGCTGGTGGCCGCCAGTGCACAGGAAGAGGGAGTCTCTGCACCCACACGCGTGACCTTCTCGGTGGAGTTCCACGGTCCGATCATCGGCACGAGCACGCCCATGGGAACGCCCTACAGCGAAGGCGACATCCTGCAGGCCACCAACTTGGATGGACTAGGCCTCGCTCCGCCGCCCTTGCAGCTTATGGATGGCGGCACCCTCGGTCTCCCGAACTACAGCCAGTGCTTTGCTACCGGTCACGGGCCTGGCGATGGCTGCGGTATCGAAATCGACGCGCTCTCCTTTGGCGCGGATCACTTGCTTCAGGATGTGGCGGGGGAGCAGTTCTCAATCCTCTTCTCGGTCGAGGAACGCGCCATCGGTAGCAGTCAGCTGATGACCAATCCCTCCGTTCTGACGGAGGCGCCCCCCGGCGATTCGAGCTCGGATGTGTGGATCAGCCTGCCGCTCGCCTTACCGCCGCTTCCGCCGTCGATGCCGGGTCAACATGTCGGTCTCTTCGACGGCAACGGGCTCTCCGGTACTCAGGGATTTCAGGGCAACTACAAGGGCCTTGGTCTCCAGGAGCCCAACCGCGTTGGCTTTGGTCTGCCTGCCTTTCCCTTCGATGAGGGCGACAACCTCGACGCCCTCGACGTGGGACCGCCCGTGAACCCGCTCAACCAGTCGGTCTTCTTCTCTGTCGATGGCCCGCTCGCCAGCGGCGGCGCCCAAGGCAGCAACACGGCCGCCACTTTCAACCTCCCCGTACCCGTGCAAGGTGGGGATGTGCTGGAGCGGCACCCGACCCTGGGCGTGCGCCTCTACGCAGAAGCCGCACAGCTCGGTCTCGGTATAGGCGACGACTTGGACGCGCTGATTCTCGCTGAGAACGGCACCGCGGGCTACCAGCCCTCGTCCATGCCCTATGACTGGACGGGCCTGCCCTTGCAGGGCAGCCCCCCGGACATGCTGCTCTTCAGTGTGCGCGCCAACAGCCCGATCGTCGGCATGCTCGACTCGCTCATGGGTCTGCCCATCGAGCCCGGCGATCTCTTGATCCCGCCGCCCATGCAGGGCCTTGGCCTGGCTCCCGGCATCTTCATCTCGGCTGAGTCCCTAGGTCTGAACACCAGTCGCAGCGGCGGCGAGCCCGACGACATGGACGGCGCCGATTTGGAAGACGAGCCCTTCGAAGACTGCCAAGGCAACGGCGTCGACGACACCGTCGATATCGCGCTCGGCACCTCCGACGACGACAACCTGAACAACATCCCGGACGAGTGCGAAGAGCCCGGCACCATGTTCTGCGAGTGCACAGCGCCCATGGCACCCTGCGGCAACCCCGACCCCAGCGCCGGCTGCGAGAACTCCACCGGCGCGGGTGCCACCCTCATGGGCATGGGCAGCTCGAGTGTCTTCGAGGACGACCTCATGCTGGTCATGGACCAATTGCCCGCGAGCCAATTCGGCATCGTCTTCATGGGCGAGGCGTCCCTGGGCACACCCGTGGTGCTCAAGGATGGCTCTCGCTGCGTCAGCCCCGGCTCTCTCAGCCTCTACCGTTTCCTCCCGGCCTTCGCTTCAAGCGGCTCCGGATCGGCATCGGTCTCCAGCGTCATCGACTACTCCTGCGGTGGTTCCTTACCCACTGCCGCCTGCATCACCAGCGGTGCCACCTGGTACTTCCAAGGCTGGTACCGCGATCCCTCCGGCCCCTGCGGCCAGGGCTCGAACCTGACCAACGGCCTGGCCGTGGTGTTCACGCCCTGATCCCAGCGTCGTCATCGATAAGCTGGGTCAATCGTCTGGCATGGCATAGTTTCGCCACGGTTTCGTGCCGTGTGACGAATACTAAGGTCATGTTCCGATTCATTGCATCGAAGACGCGGCTCGCGGCCTGGGTCTGCTGCCTGGCCAGCGTTGCTTGTACGGGGCTGGCGCAGGATCAGTCTCATTTGCCCGACTGCGATCATGATCGCTGCCAGGGCCGGGTCAATTTGCCCCTCGCTACCCTCGGTGGGCGGCAGGTTTGGTCGGATGTGAGTTGGGACCAGGACTGGCGCGTGCAGCGGCACATATGGACTGGGCACTGCCGCTTGCTCGACCCGAGGGGTATACGTCGCGCCTGGGGGAGCCGCGAGGATTGCGAGCGCCGGCTGGCGTGTGTTCGCAGCGGATTTGAGGAGCCTGGGCCGGAGCATCTGGTCGTGCTGCTACATGGCCTCGGGCGCACGCGCTGGAGTTTGACGGGGCTGGCGGACGAGTTGGAGATGTCGGGCATGGCTACGGCCTGTCTCTCCTATCCCAGCATGCGTGGATCGATTGAGGAGCATGCGGACGACCTTGAGCGGCTGCTGCTCGGGCTGCGGGGCGTGCGTCGGGTTTCGTTCGTGACGCACAGCCTGGGTGGCATCGTCGTGCGCGAGTTGCTGGACAGGGAGCAGCTCTGGGCGGATCTAGAGCTTCAACGGGTGGTCATGATCGCTCCTCCCAATCAGGGCGCGCAGCTGTCGAGCAGGCTCCAGGGGAACCTGCTCTTCGATTGGATTGGTGGTCCGGCCGGCGGCCAGATCGGGACTGGCCAACCGAGCGAGCGCGCCATCCCTATGGTGCCTACCTTGGTGGTGGCGGGCACCGGGCCGGGCGCATCCGGCTACAACCCGCTCATCGATGGGGACGATGACGGCATTGTCGGCGTGCACGAGACGGCGCTTGCGGGGGCCGAAAGACTGCTCGTGCGGGGCTTGCACACCAACCTGATGAACCAGCAAGCGGTCCGGGCCGGCGTGCTCGAATTTCTTAAGCCTGTACGCTGAAGTCCTTGACCATCAGCTCCATGTTGACGCGGCCGCGGAACCAATTCCAACGGGGCGTGTAGACCAGGTCGATGGGGACGCCCATCTGGAGCTCGGCTACGCGGTGGGCCATGCCGAAGGCGAGGGCCTTGTGCACGCGTTCGCCGTGGCGCACGTTGAGGATTAGGTGCGTGCGGTCGACGCCGATGATGCGCGGCGGTTCGGCTAGGCGTACGCCGCGGGAGAGTAGGACGGGCTTTTCGTTGCGCGCGCCGTAGGGCTCTAGGCGGTCGAGCTGGCCCATGAGCACGTCGTCGAGCTGGGCGAGGGGGAACTCGGTGTCGATTTTGAGCGGCGGGCGCTCGCGGTCGCGCAGGATTTTGCCGGCGGACTCGCAGATGAGCCGACGGACTTCGTCCACGGCGTCGGCGCGGATCTCGCAGCCGGCGGCCATGGCGTGCCCGCCGTAGCGCATGAAGAGGTCCCCTGCCGAGTGCATGGAATCAAGCAGGTTGAAGCCCTCGATCGAGCGCGCGGAGCCCTTGCCGGTTTCGCCGTCGAGTCCGATGACTAGGGCAGGGCGGCCGAAGGCGTCCACCAGGCGCGAGGCGACGATGCCGATCACGCCCTGGTGCCAGCCTTGGCCGGAGACCACGAGCACCGGGTTCGCAACCGGATCCATGAAGTCCTTGACGACCTCCATGGCTTCGGCGGTGACACCACGCTCGACGCTCTTGCGCTCGACGTTATAAGCATCGAGTTCGCCGGCTAGGCGCTTGCCTTCTTCGGGGGTCTCAGCCAGCAGCACGTCGACGGCGGCAGCTGCGGTGGCCAGGCGTCCAGAGGCATTGATGCGCGGACCGATTTGGAAGCCCACGTCCTCGGCGCCCAGGCGCCGGCCCGGTTGGTGCAGGTCGCAGACCGAGAGCAGGGCGCGCACGCCGTGGTGCTTACTCGCGCCTAAGGCCTTGAGTCCCCAGCGCGCCAGGATGCGGTTCTCGTCCACGAGCGGCACCACATCGCAAACCGTGGCGATGGCGACCAGCCCCATGGCATCCAGCAGGAACTCGCGCAGGTCCGGGCGCACGCGCTCGGTGCCGCTGATTTTCTGGGCCAGGCCCCAGGCCAGCTTGAAGGCCACAGCGCCGCCGCAGAGTTCGCGGAAGGGGTAGGCGTGCTCGCCGACCTTGGGATTGACGATGGCCACGGCCTTAGGTAACTCGCCAAGCGGCGGCTCGTGGTGGTCGGTGACGATAGTCTCGATGCCGAGCTCGAGCAGGGCGTCGATGGTCTCCTTGGCGGAGGTGCCGTTGTCGACGCTGATGACCAGGGTGGCGCCGGTCTCCTGGGCTTTCCGGATGCTGTGGTCGCCGAAGGAGTAGCCGTCCGTGAAGCGGTTCGGGATGTGCCACTCGACCTTGGCCTTGAGCAGGCGCAGGAGCCGTACCAGAAGCGCCGTGCCGGTGACGCCGTCCACGTCGTAGTCCCCGTGCACGAGGATGGTCTCGTCCTCGTTGATGGCCTTGAGCAGGCGTACGGTGGCGGCCTCCATGTCGGGCAGCAGGAAGGGGTCGTGCAGGTTGTTGAGCTCCGGAGCCATGTGCTTCTTGAGCTCATCGCCGGCCTCGAACTCGCGGTTGGCTAGCAGCACCGCCAGCAGCTCGGGCAGATTGTGGCGCCGGCAGAGCTCGGCCACACGCGGGCCATCGGGGCTCGTCAGTTTCCAGGCGGGGCGGGCGGGACGGGAGCTTGAGGGGGAGAGCGGCGACGCGGGAGGCATTCACCTAGCCTACGGGCCCGGACGAAGGTCCCCTAGACCGGATTCCTATGGGTGGCGCCGGCCGACCCTTGCGGCAGCGGAGTGTGTCCTGCGAAACTAGCGGGCCATGGCCTCTGACACCCAGAATCCCTATCGCCTGCTGCCCTCGGTCGAAGCCTCTCTGCTCACGCCCGAGGTGGCGGCCCTCGAGGCGGACATCGGCCGCGAGCTCCTGCAGGCCTTCGTGCAGGCCACCCTGGACGGCTGGCGGGCCGAAATCCAGGCGGGCGAGCTCGACGCGGCCGGCCTCGGTCAGCGCCTGGAGCAGGGCGGCCTGGCGCGCGCCATCAAAGCCAAGGTCCAGCAGGAGAGCGGGCGCGGAGTGGTGCCGGCCATCAACGTCTCGGGGGTCGTGCTCAACACCGGCCTCGGTCGCTCGCCCATGCATCCCGAGGTGGCCGAGCGCATGGCGGCGGCCGCCGGCGGCTACTGCGTGCTCGAGGTGGACCGCTTCAGCGGCCAGCGCAACCAGCGCGACGAGCGCCTCTCGGAATTGCTCGGGCGCCTGACCGGCGCCGAGGCGGGCATCGCGGTCAACAACAACGCGGCCGCGGTGCTGCTCGTCATGCACACCTTCGCCTTCGGTCGCGAGGGCATCGTTTCGCGCGGCGAGTTGGTGGAGATCGGCGGCTCCTTCCGCGTGCCGGATGTGATGCGCAGCGCCAACGCCAAGCTCGTGGAAGTCGGCGCCACCAACCGCACGCGCATCGCCGACTACGCCTCGGCGATCACCACCGAGACGGGACTCATGATTAAGGTGCACCCCTCGAACTTCCGTGTGGTGGGCTTCACCGAGGAGGTGCCTCCGGGGGAGCTGTCCGCCCTCGGTCGCGAGCACGGCATCACCTCAGCCTGGGACTTAGGTTCGGGCCGCATCGAACATGGCGGCGCCGGATCCTTGGATCTGGTGGGGGATGAGACCGAGGTACGCGAGGCTGTGGCCAGTGGCATGGATGTGGTCACCTTCTCCGGCGACAAGCTCTTCGGCGGACCGCAGGCTGGCTTGCTCGTCGGTCGTAAGGAGACCATCGCGGCCCTGCGCAAGAACAACATGTACCGGGCCATGCGCCTGGACAAGGTCTCGCTTGCGGGCCTCGAAGCCACCGCGGAGCTGCTGCTGCGCGGCCGCGGGGATGAGCTCCCTACGCGCGCCTTGCTGCGCGCCACTGCTGAAGAGATCAAGCCCAAGGCCGAGACGCTGGTGCGCGATCTGTCGGGACTTGACGGGGTGCAGGCAGAGTTGGTGGCTGACCGCAGCGAGCCTGGAAGTGGCAGCGCTCCTGACACCTACCTCGACACCTATTGCGTGAAGCTCAGCGGGGACGGATTCCGTCCCGGCGAAGTAGCCAAACGTCTGCGCGCCGGCACGCCGCCGGTCTTCGCTCGCGTCCAAGCGGACGCCCTCTGGCTCGATCCACGCACCCTGCTGCCGGGCCAGCACGATGCCCTGGTGGCCGCCGTAAAGGCCGCCCTGTAAGTCTCCACCGGGAATGCCGGCTAGCGCGGGAATTTCCGGGCAGCCTCGGTCGTCCCATCCGCCATGGCCAACACCATCCCCGCAACGGATCTCGCGCAGGCGCCCTTCGCGGCCCTCGAGGCGCGTATTGCCGCTGGTGAGGCGCGCGTAGGCGTGGCCGGACTCGGCGCCGTGGGATTGCCCCTGGCAGAGCTCATGCACACGGCGGGTTTCGAGCTTAGCGGCATCGATCCCGACGCTCACAAGCGCGCCTGCCTGGCCGCCGGTCGCGCGCCCTTAGCCCATCAGGTGCACCTGGAGTTGGAGTCCATGGTGCGCAGCGAGCGCTTCGAGGCCGTGGCGGAACCGGGTGCGGCGAGTGGCGCCTTGGACGTGCTCTTGATCTGTGTGCCAACAGACCTGGATGAGAGCGGCGAGCCGGACCTCGGCCCCGTACGCAAGGCCGTCGCTCAAGCCGCGCCGCACCTGGCGCCGGAAGCGCTCGTGGTGCTCGAATCAACCACTTGGCCTGGAACCACCCGCCAGGTGATCGCCGCGGAGTTGGCGGCTCATGGACGCCGTCCCGGCGTGGACGTGGCCCTGGCCTTTTCGCCGGAGCGCGTGGATCCCGGGCGCACGGAACTGCGCTCGATCCCGAAACTTGTGGGCGGGTTGAGCGCGCGCGAGGGTGAGCTCGCTGCGATCCTCTACCGGCGTGCCTTCGACGATGTGCGCCTGGTCTCGTCGGCCGAAGTCGCCGAGGCGGCGAAGCTCCTGGAGAACGTCTACCGCGCTGTGAACATCGGCCTGGTCAATGAACTCAAGGGCGCCTTCGCCCAGCAGGGCATCGACATCTGGGAGGTGCTCGACGCCGCCGCCAGCAAGCCCTTCGGCTTCCAACGTTTCGATCCCGGTCCCGGGGTCGGCGGGCACTGCATTCCGGTGGACCCGAGCTACCTGGCCTGGGCCGCACGCCGCGCGGGCGTGTCGACGCCGCTGGTGGAGCTAGCGACCGAAATCAACCGCGGCATGCCGGCCGAGGTGGCGCGCGTGGTGAAGCGCGCGCTCGAGACGCGCCAGCGACCGGTGCAAGGCGCGCGATTGCTGTTGCTGGGGCTTGCCTACAAGCCCAACGTTGACGGATTGGATCACGCGCCGGCCTTGGACCTGGCGCGCGAGCTGAGCGCCATGGGGGCCGAGGTGCGCTACCACGATCCCTTGCTGGCGCGTCTGCCGGAGGGGCTGGCCGAGGAGCGTGAGCTGCTGGGGGCGCAGAGCGTGACGCTCGACCGCGCCAGTCTGGCGGACTTCGACGGGGTGCTGCTCGTGACGGCTCACGACGCCATCGACCTGGAGCTGGTGGCGGAGGCTGCCCGCCTGGTGGTCGATACCCGCGGCGTTTTACGCGAGCGTCTCTTGGGCGACCCGCGTTACGTGCCGGCCTAGGACCATCTTCGGCGGGAATCTGGCCGTGAACGAAGGATCGTCCGAGCAAGGGGTCGAACCGTGGGGCGCGGGTGCCATACTGGCTGCCCGCACTTTTCCTTGGAGACCGCCATGCAAGAATCCGCCGCACGCCGACTGACCGATTACGCAGCCTCCGCAGGCTGAGCCGCCAAGCTGCCCCTAGGGCAGCTCGCGCAGGTTCTGCGCGAAGCCAACCCCGCTGCTGACGAGCGACTCCTAGTGGGTCCCCAGTCCTTGGACGATGCCGGCGTCGTGCTCCTGGGTGAGGCCGAAGGTCTGCCTCCGGGCGTCAACGTGGCCTTGGTCCAGACCGTGGACTTCTTCCCGCCGGTGCTCGACGACCCCTATCTCTATGGGGCGGTGGCTGCGGCCAACGCCCTCTCGGATGTGTACGCCATGGGCGGGCGGCCGATCTCGGCCCTCAACATAGCGGGCTTCCCCAAGGGCTTCGACAAGGAGTGGATCGGCCAGATCTTCCGCGGCGGCTTCGACAAGGTGCGCGAGTCGGGCGCGGTGCTCGCCGGCGGTCACACGGTCGAGTCTCCCGAGCCCAACTTTGGATTCTCGGTCACCGGTGTCGTCGATCGCGACAAGGTTACTGACAACGCTAGTGCCAAAGTCGGCGACCGTCTCTACCTGACCAAGCCCTTGGGCATGGGCTCCATGACCACCGCCGGTAAGTTCGGCAAGGTGGACCAGGCGCGAGTGCTGGAAGCGGCCCATATCATGGCCACGCTTAACGGCCCCGCCGCGGAAGCCATGCAAGCGGCTGGCTCCCACGCCTGCACCGACATCACGGGCTTCGGCCTCGTTGGACATGCGCGCAACATCGCTCGCGCTTCGAAAGTCACCCTGGCCTTCGACTTGGCCTTGCTACCGATCTTCCCCGGCGCGCGCGACCTCGCCGCGGACGGCATCGTCTCCGGCGGCACCAAGCGTGGCAAAGAAGCCATCGGCGACGACGTGACCGTGGGCGAGGGCCTCGATAGCGCATTGGTCGACATCGTCTTCGATGCGGAGACCTCCGGTGGACTCTTGATCACCTTGCCGGAAGCCAATGCCTCCGCGCTTGAGCGCGAGCTTGCCGATCGCGGCGTGCCCGTGCATGCGGTAGGCGAGATCACCGAGGCTACGGGCCGCTCCATCACCCTGCGCTAATCCAACGCTCCATGCTTCGACTCCCGCTCGCACCGCTTGTCTTGCTCACACTCTTCAGCTGCCAAGCTGCCGAGCCTGAGGCTACCGAAACCGTCCAGGTGGTGCTCGAGGGCGCCGGCAAGCTGGGCGGCTGCGCGGTGGGGGAGTTGGATGCGAGCGCCGCGGACGAGGAAATCGTGGCCGTCGGCAGCGACGGCCGCATCCACCTGGGCGTGCATGGTGTTGACGGTTGGACGTCGAGCGTGGTCGACACGGTTCCCGGCGAGCAAATCCAAGTAGCAGCCGGTGCGATCGGCCCCGAGGGCATTCCCTCGATAGTCTCCGTCGGCGTCGCCGAAGGCGGCGAGGACGATGGCGGCCCCGGCGTTGCCTGGTGGCTGCGCCGCGATGGCGATTCGTGGACGCGTACGGAGCTGCTGGGCGATGACGCTCTGCTGCACGCGGTGGCTATCGGCGAACTCGATGCGACCAGCGCTGGCAACGAGGTTGTGCTGGCTGGCTTCACCCGCAAGGTGCACCTAGTAAGGCTTGTGGACGGCGCGCCCCAGAGCCAGACCATCGGCGAGCTGCCCGGCAACGCGAAGGGCATCGCCATTGGTGCAGGCGGCGTGGTCGTGGCTTGCGACGACGGTTCGCTGGTGCGCTTCACGGGTGGCGCCGATGCGTGGGAGCGCGAAATCCTTGCACATCACGATGCGCCCTTGGCTCGGCTATCGGCCAACGATGATGCCGTCATCTACTGTGGCAACGATGGCGTACTAAGGCTTTGGGAGAAAGGAGAGAGCCGCAAGGTGTACACCTCCAGTGACCGCCTGCGCGGCGCGGTGTTTCTACCGGATATTCCGATTGGCCGTGAAGTGGCTAGCGCTGGGTATGACGGACATGTGCGCCGCCATGCCATTGACCATGCTCACGGGAAGCCGCATTCCGTCGCGCACGAAGACGCCAAGCTTCACAACCTCGCCACCGGCACCTGCGCCGGCAGCGTTGGCCTAGCCTTTTGCGGCTACGGCGGCCGGCTCGTTTGGATTGGAATCCGGCCTTAGCCACGTGGATCCCTACGAAGGCTTAGGCGACGCGGGCGCCAGTGGCGCCCATGTGCCGGGTCCGCCGTGGATTCTCGGTCATCGCGGGACGCCGCGCGAGGCGCCGGAGAACACCCTCGCCGGACTGCGCCGCGCGCTTGAACTCCGCCTAGACGGCGTCGAGTACGACCTGCGCGCTTGCGCTACTGGTGAGGCTGTGCTCTTGCACGACGAAGGCCTCGAGCGCACCACCGACGCGCGCGGTCCCTTGCATCATCGCAGTCTGCCGGAGCTCTTTGGCGTCGACGCTGGCTCCTGGTTCTCGCGGCGCTTCACGGGCGAGACCGTGCCGCTCTTGGATGAGGCTCTGGACGTAGCCGGCGGATCCGAATCGGGGGGCATGCTGATGCACATGATCGAGCTCAAGGAGCGCGGTCTGATGGAAGCGGTCTCCGCTGCGCTGGCGGAACGTGGTCTCGGTCCGGGCGCGCGACCAAATCGCGGTGGCTTGCAGGTGCGCGTAGCGTCTTTCATGCGTGATGTGGTGCTCGAAGCGCGCGACGCGGGCCTGCCGAGCATGCTCCTGGCGCGCCGCGCCTGCGAGGACGACCGGCGCTTCACCCGCGACGAGCGCGTCACCGCCATGGGGCTGGGCCCGGACGGTTGGCAAGGCGAGGCCTTGGAGCAGGACTGGGGCCGCGTCGAACGCTGGGCCTGGTCCGTCGACGAGCCCAGGGACTTGCTCGAAGCCTGCCGCGCCGGCCTCACCGGCTTCAACACCAACGAGCCGCACCGCGCCCTAGCCGTGCGTGCCCTGGTGCACCTGGCTCCGGATGACGACGGGCCCTATCCCTTGGACGTGCCCGTACTTGAAGTGGAGCCCGAAGCCCTGGCCGAGGGCACCCGCGCCCGCGGCGAGTGGTATGGCTCCTGGTCTCTGAGCGCGGAGGTACGCAACCCCTTCCCCTTCCCGGTGGAGACCCGTTGCGCCACCTTCGTGCGCAGTGGAGCCTTCGATGTGGAGGGCCTACCCAAGTTCTTCGAGCTCGAACCCGGCGAGACTCGCCAAGTACACTTTGAACTCACCGGCGGCGCGCGCATGCCCGGCGCCGACCCGCTCTTCGCGTGCCTCTACCGCTGGGATTCCGGCACGGCTGGAGGCGCAGAGCTCCAGGGAGCCGGCCAGCTACTGCTCGACGCGCCCCTACGCCGCGAGCGTGTGACCGTTGCCGATGGCCTGGCCCGGCGCCTGGTGCTGCTCAAGGAAGGCCGTCACTCCGCTCAAGCCAGCCTGACCCTGCGCCGCGACCGCACGCACCTACTGCTCTCCATCGAGAACCCCGGCGGCCTGACCGATGCCCACCTGATCGCCGCCCTCGACGGCCAAGTCGTGCGCGGTGGCACCGGCCTGCGTCTGCGCTTGCCGGAGGCCTTCGACCAGACCCCCCGCGGCCTGCCCTTCACCTGTGGCATCGAAGGCCAGAGCGAGGATGGTCCCCAGCTCCTACGCTGGGCCGGCGGCCTGCCCGGCGGCATCGGCCACGGCATGCCCGGCCGCGTGATCTCTCTAGGTCGCGGCTGATTGGGCAGCGGCAATCCCGCCGCTCATCCACGGCTTACACCAATCGGTTGGAAGACCCTCGGAAGAGCCTCGACCCGGGCCCCCGTCCCCGTGTAGCCTCCGGGCCACATCAGGGAGCGGATCGGTGCTGGTGTGCCGCTCGGCCTTCAAAGCCGTCGGGCTGCGTGAACAGCGTGGCCGGTGGGTTCGATTCCCATGCGCTCCCGCCATCCGGCCTTGGCCGGATGGGGCAGACCCCTACTTTACTGGGGCATCTTTGACCATGGTGACCAGCTGGGCGTAGGCCTCTTGCTGATCCATGAAGACGGTGAGCTCAGTCGTCTCGCCGTTCTTCTGGTCGTGGATTGGTTGGCCGCGACCATACCGAGCCCGACCATACCGAGCCGCACCAATCGCCGCTGTTTTCTCTTCAACCACCATACATGCCACCAACAGTCGCAGTCCGGTGCATTGCCGGGTGCGGGCGACTAGTGTTGCTGCTTTGTATCGCTCCACCGGGGAAAACGGCGGCGATTGGTGCGGCTCGGTATGGTCGGTTAGGAGAGGCGGCCCATCTTGCCGGATTGGTAGTCGCGGATGGCTTGGTTGATTTCGGCGGGGGTGTTCATGACGAAGGGGCCGTGGGAGACGACGGGTTCGTGGATGGGTTCGCCCGAGAGAAGCAGCAGGCGGGTGTTTTCGGCGGCGGTGATTGTGAGGCTCGTGCCGGCGCGGTCGAGGACGGCGATGTGGGCGTCGGTGAGGGGCTCTGAGTCTTGGACCTTGGCGCGGCCTTGTAGGAGCAGCGCGGCGCTGTTGTGGCCGTCGGGGAGTTCCAGGGTTGTGTCGCTGCCGGCGGTGAGGGTCACGTCCCAGAGGTTCATGGGGGTGACGGTTTGGGCGGGGCCGCTGGTGCCCGCGAGGGTGCCGGCGATGATGCGCGCGTGACTGCCGCTGCCTAGGTCCACGCTCGGGATGTCCGCGGCGAGGATGCCCTGGTAGCGCGGCGGGTCGAGCTTGTGCTTAGCGGGCAGGTTGACCCAGAGTTGGACGCCGTGGAAGGTTCCGCCGGCGGCGCTGAACTCGGGGCTGTGGAATTCCTCGTGCACGATGCCGGAGCCGGCGGTCATCCACTGCACATCGCCGGGGCCGATGGTGCCGGAGTGGCCGGCGGAGTCGCGGTGGGCTACTTGGCCCTCGAAGAGCAGGGTCACGGTCTCGAAGCCGCGGTGGGGGTGCTCGCCGACGCCGCGCTTCTGCTGGGTGGGGCTGAAGGCGGTGGGGCCGAAGTAGTCCGCCAGTAGGAAGGGGCTGATGCGCTCTCCCAGATCGTTCGAGGGGAATAGGTTGCGGATCTCGAAGCCGTCGCCGACCCAGTGGTTGGAGGCGTGGGGCAGGACGCTGAGGACGGTCTTTTGGGTGCTCATGGCTATGGGGGGCAAGTTCCGGGGGTCCAGGCTTGGACCCGGAAGCTGCGCGTGGGGAGAATAGGACGCGTTCCCAGGCCTTCAAGCGCAGCTCAACATGCCCAAATCTCCTCGACGTTACTGGTTGCTCAAATCCGAGCCCGATGTGTTTTCCTACGACGACCTCGAGGCTGCTCCGAAACGCCAGACCTTCTGGGACGGCGTGCGCAACTATCAGGCGCGCAACACCATGCGTGACGACATGAAAGTGGGCGATGGGGTGCTCTATTACCACTCCAACGCCAAGCCGCCTGGGGTCATCGGAGTAGCTCGCGTGGTCGGCGAAGGTCGTTTCGATCCGACCCAGTTCGACGAGCAAGATGGTCACTACGACCCGAAAGCTAAGCCCGAAGATCCGCGCTGGTTCGGTGTGGACGTGGAAGCGGTGGCACCCTTTAAGCAGCTGATCTCGATCACCGAGCTCAAGGCCAATCCGGCCCTGGCAGAGATGGCCCTGGTCCAGCGCGGGCAGCGCCTCTCGGTCCAGCCTGTGAGCCTGGAGCACTGGAAGGTGGTCTTGAAGCTCGGTGGAGTGAAGACCTCTGTCTTGAGCGCGAAATGATCCTAAGTGCTTACCTAGTGGTGACTTAGGTGGTGGTTTGAGCCCTCCTGGGGGGGGCTAAAACCCCGTTTGAGGGCCCTAGAGGCGGATTAGGGGGTTGATCCCTGGCGCAAGATGTGGCTTCTAGGGGCAAGGCAGGCCCCCGTCAGGGGCCTGGCGACCCCACTCCCGCCTGCCCAGGCGCTCCCCCATAAGCCCCAGACCGAACAATCACCATGAGCCAGAACTTCGACAAGCTCTCCGAGATCCTCGAGGCCGCCCGCGGCGACGTGCAGAAGGCCGAAGAAGGCAACAAGGCTGCTACCAGCCGCGTTCGCAAGGCGATGCAGGACATCAAGAACGCCGCTCAGGACATCCGCAAGGAAATGCTCGAGCTGCGCGACTCCGGCGGCAAGCAAGACTGAGTTGCTCGCCTAGCGCTCCCACGTGGAGCGGTTGGACACGCCCCAAGGCCAGCCATGGCCGTGGGGCGTGTCTCGTTATGCGCACGCAGGCTAGCTCGGCGGCGACCAGACTTCGAGCGCGGCGGCGTCGCTGGCGATCAAGCCGGTGCTGCGCGCGCGGCGTCCGAGTTCTTCCAGACACACGCGGCCCTGCGCGCCTAGGTCGCGCGTCCACTCGTTCACGTACAGGTCCACGTGCTGAAAGAGCACATCCACGCTGAACTCCTGCGCGTGTAGCGACATGCTCTCCAGGGTCTCCGCACGGTGGGCGTGGGCGTAGGCCAGAGAGTCAAAGAGTGCCGCCTGCAGCCGTTGCAGCAGACTTGGGTCGAGATCGCGACGGGCGAAGAGGCCGCCCAAGGGCAAGGCTAGGCTGGTTTCCTGCTCCCAGCGTTGTCCTAGGTCCTCGATACAGCGCAGGCCATGCTCGGCGTAGGTGAAGCGGCCCTCGTGGATGCAGACGCCCAGGTCGGCGTCGCCGGCGATCAGGGCCGGCATGATCTCGCTGAAGACGGCGTGGCTGATGTGGCCTTCGCCGGAGTGGAAGAGGCGGTAGAGCAGGTGCGCGGTGGTGCCGGCGCCGGGGCAGAGCACGCGCGGTTCTTTGCTGGCGTCTGCAGCGCTGGCGCTAGCTAGTAGCAAGGGGCCTACGCCGAAGCCGAGGGCGGCGCCCGTGGGCATCACCACGCGTTCGGCGCCGAGGCCGAGGGCTGCGGCGAAGCTGCCCTTGGCCAGGTGGAAGTCGCCGGCGGCTAGACGCTGGTTGAGCTCCTCCACATCGCCGAGGAAGAACTCGAAATCGAGGCCGTGCGGATCGGAGCGTCCGGTTAGTAGGCCGTGGAAGAGGTAGGTGTCGTTGGGGCAGGTGGAGAGCCCGAGCTGGAGCGTGCTCATCGGGTGGCCGCTTCGATCCAATCGAGAGCTAAGCGGTAGGCGGCGTCGAGGGCGGGATCGATCGACCAGCTGACCGGGTCGCGCTGGCCTACGGCATTGCTGACACCGCGCACCACGCCGCAGGGTACGCCGGCCAGGCGGCAGGCGAAGGCCACGCTGAAGGCTTCCATGTCCTCGGCTAGGGCGCCGGGGTGGCGGGCGCGGCGCGTCTCGGCCTGGGCTTGGCTGCCGGCGGCAGCGCAGGCACTGACTAGCAAGGCTGTGGTCGGGCCAGCGAACTCCGCGGGCAGCAGCAGCTCGAGCCGGTCCACCACGGGTTCGGAGCCGTCCTCGGGGCTCCACTGGGGGAACATTTGGGCCGGGCCCAGGAACTCCGCACCCTCGCCCGCTCCTACCCCGTCCAAGGCCACCTGGGCGAAGGCCTGGGCCTGGCCGACGGGTAGGGCCTGCGGGTCGTAGCTACCGGCTATGCCTACCAGAAGCACCCTGGCGGGGCTGTGGGCGGCTAGCAGCTGGGCTGTGCGGGCTGCAGCGGCCACGGGGCCGAATCCGCAGCACTCCACGCGCACCCCAGGGGGCCAGGGGCCGGCCTGGGCCAGGCGCTGGGCCTCTAGGGGGGTCGGGATGAGGAGTAGGGTTTGGGAGGTCACAGGCGGGTCCGGCTTTGGGACTGGGGCCCTGGCCACCATGCCGCCTGAGACGCTGAGATCAAGTCCTTGCTGCTCGCTCTAGACCAGCACTAGACCGGCAGGCCCTACGTTGCTAAAAAGCGCCTATGGAGACCCCGCTCCAAAGCGCCCCCAAGCCCCGCATGCAAGTCATCCCCTGGTACACCCTGGGTGGTGCCGGTGTGCTTGGATTGGCGGTAGCGCTGAGTGTGCAGCCGCAGACCGTGCAGGCCGCGGGGCTGGCCCAAGGTGCGGGCGGCGCGGCTTCGAATCGGCCGGCGCGCACGCCGATCGTGCTCTCGGCGCCCGTTCTCGCACGACCCGTAAGTGCGGTTCCGACGACCGTGGGCGAAACACTTGAGATAACCGAGCCGTCCACTGAGGACGAGCTTGGTCTGCGGTGAGCTCCGCACGGGTGAGTTCCGCAAGGGACCCGCAAGCTTTGCGGGCCCTGCGTGAGGTCTTCGGTCACGCGGACTATCGCGGAATGCAAGAGGACGCCGTCGACGCGGTCTTGCAGGGCCGCGATGTGCTCTTGACCTTGCCCACGGGCGCGGGCAAGTCTCTGGCGTATCAACTGCCGGCGCTCTTGAACCCGGGCCTATGCCTGGTGATCAGTCCCTTGATCGCGCTCATGCAGGATCAGGTGGATGCGCTGGTGGCTAAGGGCATCGCCGGCAGCTTCGTGAACTCGACGCTCTCGGGCAAGGAGCGCACGAAGCGTCTGAAGGCGGCTGCGGCCGGCGAATTGGATCTGCTCTACATCACGCCCGAGCGTTTTCGCAGCAAGGTCTTCCAGGAGTACCTGCCGCAGTTGCCGGTGAGTTTTCTGGCGGTGGATGAAGCGCACTGCATCTCGGAGTGGGGGCATGATTTTCGGCCGGACTATTCGCGGCTCGGTGAGTATCGCAAGCAGCTCGGTTCGCCGCCGACCATTGCGCTCACGGCTACGGCCACGCCCAAGGTGGCGCGCGACATTACGCGGCACTTGGAGCTGCGCGATCCGGCCATTCTGCGCGCTGGCATCGAGCGACCCAATCTCTTCCTCGGCGCCACGCGCGTCTTCGATGATGAGGAGAAGCTCGAGGTCCTGGCCTCGCGGCTCGAAGCACTCGAAGGCGCCGGCATCGTGTACTCGGCACTTATCCGTGATTTGGAGCGACTCAGCGACGAGCTAGCCCGCCGCGGTCGTCGCTGCTTCGTCTATCACGGGGGCCTCTCCGCAAACGAGCGGCGCGAGATGCAGGCGCGCTTCATGGATTCCGATGGGGATGTGGTGCTGGCTACCAACGCCTTCGGCATGGGCGTGGACAAGGCCAACATCCGCTTCGTGCTGCACGCGCAGGTGCCGCGTACGCTCGAGTCCTGGACCCAAGAAGTGGGCCGCGCCGGGCGCGATGGGGAGGCCTCCTGGTGCGAGCTGATCTACCTGGAGGATGACCTGGCCATTCAGGAGCGCTTCATCCGTTGGGCGAACCCGACCCTCGAGTACTTGGTCGGTGTGTACGAAACCCTGCGCGCCTGGGGCGAGCGCATTCAGACCAAGGAGCTGGACGACCTGCGCGCGGAGCTCTTGGTCAAGGAACGCCACGACGGACGCGTGAACATTAGTTTGCGCTGGCTCGAGGTGCTCGGCATCACGAGCGGTTCCTTCGAGACGCACAACCTGCGCATCGTGCGCGAGCTCGACCCGGCTGAGCTGCCGGAGTTCGTGGGCTCCGCGGACAAACTGCGCGGGGACTTGACCGGGCTCTTGGGCATGGCGCAGTTCGCCAATGCGGACGAGTGCCGGCGTGTGCTGCTCGCGCGGCACTTTGAGCTGGATGAGCCCGAGGAGCCCTGCGGCGCTTGCGATAACTGCACCGACGCCGATGCTTGGCGCTCGGGGCACTTCCAAGGCCGCCCGCTCTCGGCCGGCGGCGAGCGCGCCGCGGAACGCGGGACGGCGGAGTACCAGCGCGGCGACTGGGTCCAAGTGGGCCGTCACGTGGGGCAGGTGGTCCAGGTGGCCGGCGAGGGCGATCGCCTGACCCTAATCGTCGAGAGCGCCTCCGACCTCCGCCGCCGCAAAGTCAACCCACGCCGCCAACGCGTGCGCCGGGTCGAGCCCTAGGGGGTCAGGCACAGAAGCGCATAACCCCTCTGGGGTGGCGCTCGTTCGATTAGCGGGTGGGCGGCAGGGTTATGGCGTCGAGCATGCGCGACCAGCCGCCTAGGAGGTAGGCGTAGGCTTCGATGGCGCGGATGTCGTGCTTGCTGGCGATGAGCGTTTCTAGGCGCGGGTCGCTGTGTAGGTAGGCCAGGAAGGCCGGCGAGGCGAGCTGGGTGCGCGAGCTGCCGTCGAGGACTTGGGCGATCAGCAGGGCCGTCTCTTGGGCGCTGGTGCGGTGGGCCAGGTAGAGGTGGAAGGCGGAGAGCTTGACCTCGGCGGGGACTAGGCCGTGGTCGCTCTCCAGGTGGTGGCGCAGGGATTTGTAGAGGCGCACGTAGAGCTTGCGGCCGGCTTCGGCGTGCTTGCGCCATTCGCTGGCTTCGTCCACTTGCGTGTACGGGATGCGCACGTCGCGGCAGGTTACGGGGCTCAGTTGGAAGAGACCGATGCGGCGCTTGTCATCCGGCACGCAGGCCTTGGATGCGCCGGACTCGTAGGCGGCCAAGCGCATCAGGTCCATGCCGGTCAGCGCTGTGCCGGCGGCCTTGGCTTCCGCGCGTAGGGCCTTGACCAATTCCGCGTCCGCGCGAATGTTGGCGGCGGCCTTGTCGGCTTGCGCGCGGTAACGCTCGGAGCCCGCGTCGTGCAGGGCCACAAGCGTTAGCGGTGAACTGACCGCGGCCTTGTCCTGCGCGTCGGCGTAGGGCAGGTCGAGGGCATCATCCGGCAGGAGCAAGCCGGCCGCGAGGGTGAGGGTGAGCAGGAATCGCATGGGAGAGCAATGTGATTGGCTGCAGGATTCTAGCCGCTGGCTAGGTCCGATGGTCCACCGTAGACGGGGGAACGCGCGGCCGTCTCTGGGGCGGCCGCACGCCTGGCTCAATGGGCAGGAATTCGGTGCTTTAGCGCACCATTGTGTGTGCGCAAGTGAACGCTTTTGATGGTGATTGGCAGTGCCGTACCATCGTCGTAAGCGGCTGCTGCCTCGATGGCAGCTCGGGCAAGGTCTTCGGGTTCGCTGTAGCGCTCCCAGAGGGCGTGCAAGGCCCCAAGTGCGTAGGTCGAGCCGCTGCCAAATGCGTAGTAGCGCGTGTAGTGCTGCACGGAGCGCAGGGGGTAGACGCCGAAGATGCCCGCGGGGCAGCAGACGGCGAGTTCCATCTGGATCGACTCGAAGGGATCGGTCTCGTCCTCTTTGGGGTTCAGGCCGTAGTCGGCCTTGAGACCCTTGTGGAGTTCGAGCACGGTTTCGAAGATCTCTAAGTCGCTGCCGAACTTGCGAAGTACCTCTTGGTCCGAGAAATAGCTGCGCAGGACCAGCTGGCCGGAGGCGGGCCCGGTGGGGGCCATGAACACATCGCCGGTGGTGTGATCGCCCACGGAGACGATCTTGTCGTGGTTGGCGATCAGCTTGGCGGGTTCCTTGGACTCGCCGTAGCGGGCCAGGGTGTCGGCGGCCAGGCAGGCGCGCCCATTCTTGGTGACGAGGACAACGGTGGTCATAGGTGCTTGAGGCTGGCCTCAATCGGGGCAGGGCGCAAGGGCCTGGGCGCGCTTCTCGGGCGCCGGGCGGGGGCAGGGGGAGGGATGGCCCGTGGGGCCGCTGGTAAGACCAGTCCAGGGGGGCCGCAGTTGCAGCGATCCTGGCCGGATTGCGCTGGCCTGGCGGCGGGCTGCGCTACCCTGGTCCCATGGGCAAATTCCGCAACCTGATCCGCCAGCTCGCCGCGCTGCTCGTGATCCTCTCCCTGTACGGGGCCTGGAGCCATGGGCTGGCCCTGGACTCGGTGCGGGTGAGTCTGCTCGAGGGTCAGAGCGAGGTGGGCGATGGCCTGCTCGGCGTGCCGGACTATCGCTTGGATGTGAAGGGCGAGGGCGAGTGGGTCGAGCTAGGGGTATTCGAGAACACGCCTATGGGCCAGGGCTTGGAATGGCGCGTGCCCGGTGCCTTGGCCATGCAGAGCCTGAAGGAGCTGCGCCTGGTGGAGGTGGATCTGGCCAATGATGATGTGCTCGAGAGCCGCCCGGTGAACGGGACGGAATTCGACGGGCAGAGCTATCAATACGTGCTCACCGCACGGCGCGACTTCATGGTCGCCTTTGGCTGGTTCTTCAACACGCCGCTGGGCGCTATCAGCTCCATGGGGATCTTGATCTTCGGCCTGCTGATACTCCTGACCAGGGGAAGGGCGAGTGACGTTGTGGCCGTAGTCAGTTCCTTGGATGTGCTCGATGTATTGGACTAGCGGGCTACTCTGCCTTTCGCTGGCGGCCTGCGCCGCGGCGCCGTTGGAGCCTGTGCCCGCGGATGCTTGGAGTGTGCTCTTCGATGGCACACAGCTTGAGTCTTGGGTTAGCACGCCCTTCGGTGGTGAGGGCGAGGTGGAGCTGCGCGATGATGGCTTGCGGCTGCCCTTCGGATCCATGCTCACGGGTGTGCACTGGACCGGTGCGGACTTGCCGGCGAGCTACGAATTGGAAGTGGTCGCGGCGCGCCTTTCGGGTACGGATTTCTTTTGCGCGTTGACCCTGCCCATCGGTGAGGAGTTCGCCACGCTGGTGCTTGGTGGTTGGGGCGGTGCTCTGGTGGGCTTGTCGTGCGTGGATGGTGCCGACGCTTCGGAGAACAGCACGCGCAGCATTCGCGCTTTTGAGAACGGTGTGGACTATCTTCTGCGCGTGCGCGTGGACGCCGAGCGTATTGCGGCTTGGGTCGATGGGGAGCTGCTCTTCGATCAGGCGCGCGTCGGGCACAGTTTCGCCGTGCGCCCTGAGGTGCTGCTCTCACGTCCGTTGGGCATCGCGAGCTTTGCCACTACGGCACGCATCGGGTCTATTCGCATGCGTGCCCTAGGCCCGGAGCGAGGCCTATGAAGCCGCGTCAGGTACTGCTGCTGCGCGCGGTGGGTACGACGTTGCTCTTCGCCGTTCCCTTGGCCCTAGCGTGGAGCCTGGCCCTGAATGCCTTTGCCGAGGATCCGCGCGCCTTGCGCTGGGCGGGCGTGGGGATTTATGGGGTGGCCATGATTGGGGCGGTGTTCGTCGGGCGTCGCCTACGCCGCTGAGGCTTGCGGTAGGATGGGGGCATGGACTGGTTGCTCCGTGTGATGTTGGCGGTGGTGCTCGCCGTTCCGGCGCTGGCCCGACCGCAGGCGAAGAAGCCGCCGACTCCGGAGGAGACGGCGCAGCTGATCGTGGAACTATTGGAGCTGGGCGATGGGGCCGACGCGCGCATGTTTCAGCGCTTGGCTAGTGCCAAGAGCGAGCAGGCCTTGGAGGGTTTGCATCAGGTCGCTCTCGGCGTGAGCAACAACGGTCATGTGACCTGGGCCTACAACTCCTTCACGGCTTTTCGCAAGAGCGAGTCCCTATTGCCGCGAGTGCTGGAGTTGTTGGCCACGGATGCCCTCGAGCACGAGCACGTCATCCACCGCATGGGGGCTGCTC
>JBLIOL010000026.1:0-27136 GCA_047639615.1 Planctomycetota bacterium
GTGCTCGAGCGCATGATCGCCACCCTCGGCGCCGAGCGCACCGCTGGTCGCGTGGGCGAGGCTCGCGTACGCGAACTCCTCGGAGCGGACGCGAACTTCGCTGAGTACATAGGCGAGCCGCTACTGCTCGGCACGATTCTGGACGAGACAGGCACCGTCACCGCAATTCAGGTGCAGATCCTGCGCCCGCGCGTGGACGCGGGTCAGGTGGCTGACCTCTTCAGCGATCCACAGTCCGCCACGGTCGGTCCGAAGCTCTCGTCCTTGCAACAGCAGCGCATGGCCCTGCGTGGGGTCGAGCACTTCGTGCGTGTGGAGCAAGGCCTGGCCATCAAAGCTCCTGGCTTCGACGTGCTCGAAGGTTGGATTGAGAGCCTTCCGCAGGGCGAAGAGCGCGATGCACTGGCTCTAGAGCTGCACAATCCCTCGCGCAACTTCATGGCGGACCAGGGCGGCACCCTGCGGCGTAAGTACTTCGAGTACGACCGCGCCGGCAGCGGCTACCTGGACATCTCCGAATCCAGCGACGTGCTCGAAGCGCCCGCCGGATTCGCGCCCACGCCGCTCTCGCCTTACGAATACCACGTGGCCGGCGTGCCCGTCTTCGAGCGCAACTTCGAGATCGTCGGCCTCGGCGACAGCAAGTACGTGCCGCTCATGTTCCTGGTCATCGGCCTGATCCTGTTCTTCGCCCTGCGCCACTGGATCGGCGTTGTGATCCCCCTGGTGGTCGTCTTCGGCAGCATCATGAGCATGATCGGCACCGCCTTTGCGCGCGGCGATCTGCTCAACAACCTGACCATGATGTCGCCCAACATGCTCACAGCGGTGGGCGTGGCGGACGCCATTCACCTGGTGGCAGCCTGGCTCTTGCTACGTAGCAAGCACGACAACAAGCGCGACCTGATCCAGGATGTGCTCACGCGCAACGCCCTGCCGGTCTTCCTGACCACGGTTACTACGGCAATGGGCTTCTACTCGCTCACGGTCAGCGGCCTCGGCCCTGTGCGCATGCTCGGCAGCATGGCTGCCATGGGCACCTTCATGGCCTGGGCCCTGTCCATGACCGTCGTTCCGGCCTTGCTCTCCCTGGTCCCGCACAAGGCGCGTGTGGTGGCGCCCCGTGCAACACGCCTTCAGCGCCTATTTAGCGAGCAGCGCTCCACGAACATCGTGGACACCATCATCAAGCGCCGCGTCGCGATCCTGACCGTATCGGGTGCGCTCTTAATCACGGCTATCGTCGGCTTGCTGCGCGTGGAGGTCGACTCCGACTTCCGCGGCATGTTCCCTGACGACAACCCGGCCATGATGGACTACCAGTGGACCGAGGATCGCATGGGCGGCGTCGGCGATCTAGAGATCGTCCTGCGTGCGGCGAAACTGGAGAAGGTGAAGCCGCTGGATGCCGAGCAGGAGGGGCGCCTAGCGGAGTTAAACGTGCGCAAGCTCGGTTCCGAAACGGCGCCCGATGAATTCGCTGCTCTCAGCGCCGAGGAGTCCCAGGAGTTCGCGATGCTTGGCGTTCAGCGCGATGCTTGGGTGCTGGCCCAGATCGGCCTCTCGCCGGAATTCTTGGACGCTCTCGGGCGCTTTGAGGAACGCCTGCGCAGTGAGATGGCGGAACCGGGCTCGGATATGGCGGTCGTTACCGACCTGATCAGCCCGCTCGACACCCTGCGTAAGATCCACCAGGTACAGCACGAGAACGCGGCCGAGTACTACCGCCTTCCCGGCGGCCAGGATGTGCCGGCTGAGTTGGCTACGCCTGACCTCGAATACGATGAGTGGACCGAGGAGTGGAGCTACGTCCCCGGCCAAGACGCCTCCACCTTGGTGGCCCAGTACTACCTGCAGTACGAGAGCGGCGCGCGACCGGGCGAGAGCCTGTGGACGCAACTGAGTGCCGACCGCACCCAGTTCCGCATGCAAGCGCGCGTGGTGCAGGCTTCCTCCATGGCTCACCTGCGCGCCTTCGAGCGCATCGAGGCCATCACGGCCGAGTTCCCTGAACTGCAGGTGTCTGGACAGGCCACCAAGGAATCAGCCCTGGCGGACCTGACGCTCTCGGGCAAAACCCTGCTCTTCGCGCGCACCTCAAACCTCTTTGCCCGTGGCTTCGTCGAGTCGATGAGCTTGGCGCTACTAGCGATCACCCTGCTGATCGGCTTGCAGTTCCGCTCCTTGCGCTTCGCCCTAGTGAGCCTGATCCCGAACGTGCTGCCCATCATCTTGCCTTTGTCGGTCTTCGGCCTGCTGGGCATTCCCTTGGACGGACCGGCCATCCTGGTTTCCTCCGTGGCACTCGGCGTGTGCGTTGACGACACGATCCACTTCTTGACCAAGTTCTCGCGCGGCGAGAAGGCGGGCCTCTCGGCGCGCGACGCCTTGGTTCACGTGCTTCAAGAAGCGGGTGCGGCCATGACCGTGACCACGGTGGTCTTGATCATTGGTTTCTCGACCTTGCTGCTCTCGGACTTCTCTCCCAACTTCCAGATGGGGGCGCTCGCCTCCGTCATGATCGGCCTGGCCTGGATCGCTGACTTCGTCGTGACCACCGCTGTGCTCAGTTACATCCGGGTGCCCAGCGAGGCGCCCAGCACCGAACCCTCCACCCTGGCCGTGGCCTAAGAATTCCATGCAACACAACCGCATCCTCGCCGGCGCCATCGCGCTCTTGCTCTTCGCCGCCAACGGCAGCGCCAGCGCTCAAAATACGAGCGGCGCGCCGATCCCCGAGCAGCCCACCTTTGACAAGAGCGACCCCGCGCGGCACGGCCAGCAGCTGGCCGAGTACTCGGACATCTATGACCAGGGTTGGAAGGACGGTGTCAACCAGGGCCTGATGACACTCTTCAATGCTGAGGGTGACTCCGTGCGGCGGTCCTTCACGCGCATGGTGATGGAGCAAGCCGAGACGGGCGACAAACTCATCACCAAGTTCCTCTCCCCGGCGGAGATCAAGGGCGTGGCGGTATTGACTCACGAGAACCCTGGCAGTTCCGACGACAACTGGCTCTATTTACCGTCTAACAAGCGCGTGCGGCGCATTAGCGGCGCCAATAACACCGCTAGCTTCCAAGGCACTGAGTTCACCTACGAAGACCTCTCAAGCCTCGATCCCCAGGAGTACGAGTGGCGCTTTCGCCAGGAGCAAGATCTGGAGCGCGACGGCAAGCAACTACCGGTCTACAAGCTGCACGCCAAGCCCACCTACAAGGACACGGGCTATAGCCACATCATCGTCTACCTGCACCGAGACAACTGGCGTCAGGAGCGCATCGAGTACTACGACAAGGCTGGCCAGTTGCTGAAGACCCGCGAGGCGGGGCAGTGGAGCTTGCACCACGGCCGTTTTTGGCGCGCGCAGACGATCGAGATGACCAATCACCAGACCGGCAAGCGCACGCGCCTCGAGGTGAAGAAGGACTTCCTCAACATGTCGCTCTACAAGAGCAAGAAGACCGGCAAGGCGCGCCCGAATCTGAGCGCCGATTTGTTCACCACGCGTTCGATCCAGGGCTAGTCATGCAACGCCTGCTCTTCGCTCCCATTCTCGCCGGCCTGCTAGTGGGCCAATCCTCCGCTCAAGTGGACGACCTCTTGGATGACATCCTCGGGGATGAGCCTGTGCTTCTCAGCAAGGATGGCCAGGACGAGGAGGATGGGCTGGACGACTTCGGTCTGGATGAGCTCCTTGGCGGCGGCGATCTGGAGAGCGGGGAGGCTTCCGGCGTCCCCGATGCCCTGCGCGAGTGGAAGGGTTTCGTGGAGATGCGTCCGCGTCGTTATCTAGAGGATCGAGGTGGTCCCAAGCACGATGAACAGTGGATCCTGGAGGCGGAGCTCGAGCTGGACTTCCGCTTAGGTGAGAGCCTCTCCGGCTACTTCCGCCCGCGTGTCTACCTGGACCTCTTCGATGGCGAGCTGTCGCGCTTTGCCCCCTACGAGGCCTACGTCACCAAGGTGGGCGATGATTGGGACCTGCGCGCGGGCCAGTTCGTAGAGAACTGGGGTATCGTCGATACCTACAACCCTATTGACGTGGTCAGTCGCCGTGACCTAGCAACAGACTTCCTGAACGCCGAGCGTCTGGGTGAAATCGGTCTGCGCTACCGCCGTTTCCTTGACGGCGGCGAGGTCATCGGCGAGCCCACCGTCTCGCTCTACGTGCTCCCTGTCTGGCAGGCCACCGAGTTCCCGCCCGACGATCAGCGCTTTGGATTCGGCTCCTCTGCATCGCCTTTCAACGAGTCGCGCGGCTTCGAACCCCACGGTTCCGAGCGTGCCTTCTACGCCATGCGCTTCGCGAGCACCGTCAGCAGCGCACCGCTCAACGCCGATGTGCAGTTCCTGCTCTCCCACGGACCCGAGCGCATGCCCGGCGTGGCCATGGTCGGCAGTGAACTCGTCCCCGCCTACTTCGGCGCCACCACCGTAGGCCTAGGCTTCCGCGCCGTGCCCAACCAGGACGTGGCCGGCGACCTGCTCTCGACCCTGACCTTCAAGGCCGAGGTCGCCTACAAGAATCCCAGCGCCTTCGACGATTCGCCAATCGAGTCGCCGGACGACTACGTGGCCTACGTGCTGGGCCTCGACCGCGACTTCTACGGCCTCGCGGGTGAGCAAGACCAGCTCACCCTGATGCTCGAATACGCCGGTGAGGAAGGCGCCGACGGCGACCCTATCGGTGACCTGCGCCCTTTCCGTGACGATCTGATCGTGCGCGCCTTCTACCAGCCCCACGATTTTGCGCGCACCACCTACGAGGCGCGCGGCATCTACGACCTGGAGACGGACGAGGTCATCTACGAGCTGCTCTATACCCGTCAGCTGCGCTCCCTCAGCGAGAACATCAAGTTCATCGCGCAACTGCAGGGCTTCGACACCGGCGGCGAAGGTCTCTTCGACTTCTTCCCAGACAACACCTCGATCGCCCTGGGCCTGCGCTTGGATTTCTAATGAAGACCGGACGACCCCGTGGCTTTGATCGCGAACAAGCCCTTACCACGGCCATGGACCTCTTCTGGAAGAAGGGTTTCGAGGCCACCAGCAAGCGCGACCTGATGGAGGCCACCGGCGTCGGCAGCCAGAGCCTCTACAACGCCTTCGGCGACAAGCGCAGCCTCTACATCGAGGCCCTGCACCATTACGCCGACGGCGCCCTAAAAGGCCTCGAAGACTCCCTACGCGCCAGCGACTCGCCCCTCGCCGACGTACGCGCCGTGATCAACTCCTGGGAGAACGGCATCAGCGAAGGTTGCCTACTGGCCAACACCGCCACCGAATTTGGCGGCAACGACGAAGAGCTCAGCGGCTTCGTGGCCAAGCAAATGGCCCGCGCCATGGACACCCTAGCCGCCGCCCTGCAGCGCGCCCAAGACGCCGGCGAGCTCCCCGCAGACAACGACCCCGCCCGCCTAGCGCTGACCCTGTTCTCCATCCGCGGCGGCCTCTGCACCATGAGCCGCTGCGGCATCCCCGACGCCACCATCAAGGCCACCATCGCAGCCGCCTTGGCGCTGCTGCCCTAGCGAGACGCCCCCGTGAGCGCCCTGGCGGTAGCTACGGTCGGCAGATTCTGTATTGGCTAGGCCGCAAATCATGGATGTTGGCTAGCGGAGATTGGATCAACCAGGTGGCAAGAAACTCGGGCACCTGAGCAATCGACCAAGTGCTGCTGCGCAGGCGTGCGTTGGCGGCTACGGAACGCGCAGGGTGACGGCTTCGCCGGCCTTCAGGTAGAGCTCGTGTTCGGTGCCGCGGCCTTCGGGGGCGTGTAGGACGGCGGTGTTTGTGTGCACGACGAAGCGGCCTGCGCGCGAGGCATGCAGGGTGACGTAGATGAGCTGCCCATCCGACCAATTGGCGTCGACGCTCAGGCCGCCGCGGGTGCGCAGGCCGCGGAAGGAGCCCTTGGGCCAGGCGTCTGGGAGGGCGGGGAGGATGTCGATGTGGCCGTCGGGGCGCGACTGGAGCAGCATCTCGGCGATGCCGGCGGTGGCGCCGAAGTTGCCGTCGATTTGGAAGGGCGGGTGCATGTCGAAGAGGTTCTTCGCGATGCTGCGACGCTCTAGTTCGTGCAGGTGGTGGTGGGCGGTGTTGCCGTCGTGCAGGCGCGCGAAGATGGAGATGGTCCAAGCGCGACTCCAGCCGGTGCCGGCGCCGCCGTGCTCGAGGCGGTACTCGAGGGTCTTGCGCGCGGCGGCGGCGGAGCCTGGGGTTTGCACGGGGTCGATTAGGTGGCCGGGGTGCAGGCCCCAGAGGTGCGAGACGTGGCGGTGGCCGGGCTCGACCTCTTCGACGGGTGCGTGCCATTCGAGCAGGCGGCCGTCGGGGCCGATGGGGGCCGGGTTCGCTAGCTTGGCGCGCGCGGCTTTCACTTCGGCGACGAGCTTGTCGTTGATGCCGAGTGCGGCGGCGACTTCGGCTAGGTTGTCGAAGGTCTGGGCGATGATCTGGTGGTCCATGGTCGGGCCCATGACCACGGCGGCGACTTGGCCGTCGGCTGTGCGGAAGGAGTTCTCGGGACTTGTGGAGGGGCCGGAGACGAGCTCGCCTGTATCGGGGTGCTCCACGAGCCAATCGAGGTAGAAGCGCGCGTGTCCGGAGAGCAGTGGCCAGACGCGTTCGCGCAGGTAGGTCTCGTCGCCGCCGAAGCGCCAGTGGTCGACCAGGTGCGTGAGCAACCAGGCGCCGCCGTGGTGCCAGAAGCCCCAGTAGGGTTGGCTCGAGCGGGTCCAGGCGCTGGCCCAGTAGTCGGTAGCGTGTGGCGCCATCCAGCCGTCACAGCCGAAGGTCTCTTTGGCGCGGCGCGCGCCGTTTACGGCGAGCTTCTCGGTGAACACAGTGAGCGGTTCGACGAGTTCCCCCAGGCCGGTGACCTCCGCCGGCCAGTAGTTCATCTGGAGGTTGACGTTGAGGTGGTAGTCGGCATTCCAGGGCGCGAGCAGGTGCTGGTTCCAGAGGCCTTGCAGGTTGGCGGGGTTGCTGCCGGGGCGTGAGCTAGCCATCAGCAGGTAGCGGCCGAACTGGAAGAGCAGTACGTCCAGGGTCGGGTCCGTGGCGCCGGCCTTGATCGCGGCTAGGCGTTCGTCGGTGGGCAGGCTGGAGCTAACGACCGGCCCGCCGAGATCGAGGCTGACGCGCTCGAAGAGCTCGCGATGGTCGGCCTCGTGCGCGGCGCGCACGGCGGGGAAGCCGAGTTCGCGGGCGGTTGCCTGGGCGGCCTTGGAATGGGCTAGGTGCTCAGCGCCGTGCTCGTTTGCGCTGGCAGCTGTGAGCCAGAGGGTCGCGCGGTCGGCACCTTCTAGGACCAGCACGCCGTCTTCGATGCGTAGGCTGCCGCCTTCGTGATCGATAGCCAGGCGCGCGTTGAAGGGGATCGGCACGAGGCCGTTCTCGTAGTCGGTTTCCGGTTGGGTTAGGCCGCCCAGCAGTACTACGCCACTCTCTGTGGGCTCGATGGTGTAATCGAGGGTGCCGGCCTTCGTGCCGGCCTCCGTGCGGGGATGCTGGCGGCGTTCGAGATGTGCGCGTAGGGAAACCTGTCCAGGCTCGCTGGCGTGCAGGTGCATGGCGAGCGCTTGGTTCGGCTCACTGCAGAGCACCTCGCGCAGGTGACGCACAGCGCCGGCGCGGAAGGTGGTGTAGACCAGGCCGCTGGCTAGGTCGAGGCTGCGGCGGTAGTCGCTGACTTCGCCCTTCGGTAGGTCGAAGCTAATGCGCAGGTCGCCGAGGGTTTGGTGGCTGCGCTTGACGATGCCCGCGGCGAAGGTGGGCATGGCCATGTCATGGGCCTCCTTGTAGCGGCCGGCGAAGAGCAGCTCGCGCATGCGCGCGATGTCCTCGGGTGTGCCTTTTTCAAAGCGCGGTTCCGGCCGGCCGGGCCAGAGACTGTCCTCGTTCAGCTGCAGGTGCTCTTCGCGCACGCCGCCGAAGACCATGGCTCCCAGGCGTCCGTTGCCGATGGGTAATGCCTCCATCCAGGCCGCGGCTGGCTCTTCGTACCAGAGCTCGGTGGAGGCCCGAGGGGCTGTGGATTGGGCGAGGGCGGGTGCGACCAATAGCCCCATGACCAAAATGCGTGCGATCTGCATGGGTCTAGCTTAGCTGAGCAGCGCTGAACCGGCGCCCCTGCTACCATGCCGACGCCGTGGCTTTCATCACCAATCTCACCCTGTCCGAAATCGTGATCATCGTCATCGGGGCGATCATCCTGTTCGGCAAGGACCTGCCCCAGGTGGCCATGAAGGGTGCGGCGCAGGTCATGCGCTTGCGCCGTCAGTTGGGCCAGATGTGGCGCGAGGCTGGACTCGAGGAGGAGATGCGTAAGGTGCGCCGGGACCTGGATGCGTCGGTGCCCAAGCTTCCGCCGGATCAGTCCTTCTTCGATACGCCCAGTTCGTCTGAGGAGCAAGCCGATGACTTGGCCTCGAGCCTGAAGCCGGCCGGCGATGTGAGCTACCTGGAACCCGACGAGGATCCGGACGAGGATCCGGACGAGCGCGCGGATTGGGAGAACGAGAGTCACTACGGCCCCAGCGAGGAAGAGCAGCGCGCGGCTGAGCCCGAGCCGGAGGCGTTGGATGCGCCTGAGTACGAGGTCGTGGAAGAGGACGAGACGCCCAAGGGCGAGAGCGCCTAGGCCGCCGTGTTTCGCCTCGGCTACATCACCAACGGCCTGGCCCATCATCGCCTGCCGGACGCCCTGCGGCTCTTGGCTGAGCTCGGCTACGAGGCGGTCTCTATCACCTTGGATGTGGGGCACCTGGACCCTTACAGCTTGGGCCCCACGGAAGCGGGCGATGTGCGTTGCTGGGCTGAGGACCTGGGTTTGGCCCTGTCCGTGGAGACCGGCGCGCGCTATCTGCTCGATGCCCGTCGCAAGCACCGGCCCAACCTGATGGACAGCGAGGGTCAGGAGCGGCGCATCGACTTCTACCGGCGCTCGATCGACCTGGCCGTGGAGCTGGGGGCGCCGCTCGTGTCGCTGTGGTCCGGGGCGGCTCCCGATGGGGAGCGCTATGAAATGGCCGGGGCGGATCCGCAGCATGCCCTGCTCGATCACTTGGCCAAGGGGCTAGAGCCTGTGCTCAAACACGCGCAAGCCCAGGGCGTGCAACTCGCCTTCGAACCCGAGCCGGGCATGTTCATCGAGCGGCCCTTGGGCTACGCGCATCTTTGCGAACACCTGGGAAGCGCCGGAGATGCGCTCGGTTTGACGTTGGATGTGGGCCACTGCCTGGTCACAGGAGACCTGCCCGTGGCCCAGACCATCCGCGATTGGGCGCATCGCTTGGTGCATGTGCACCTGGACGATTGCTTGGGGGGCGTGCACGAGCATTTGCCCTTCGGTAAGGGCGATCTGGACCTTGGCAGCGCCTTAGGCGGCCTGGTCGAGGTGGGCTTTGAAGGCATCGCAGCCGTGGAGCTTTCACGTGATGCGCACCGTGGAGCCGTGGCGGCGGAAGAGGCCCTTGCCGCGATTCGAAGTTCCCTTACCTGAGACAAGCGAGAATCACTCGCAACAAAATCGCAGTCGCCACACAATGCACGGGCGATTGTTTCCGATCGTTTCTCCAGTGGAACCCACCGCACGATCCCAGGAGGCCGTATGAAAACACAGCACGGGCACGACAGAGTCTGCCCCACCCGCTCTGACGGGACTGAGATCCTATTCGCGCACAAGGTGACCCAGGCCAAGTGCCAGGATCGCCAGCGTGGTCAGTACCACAAGTGCTACACCTGCGAGCACAACAACGCGCTTGCCATGCAGAGCCCGAGCAAACCGCGCTCGGTAGTCGCCGATCGCCCGAAACTCGCCAAGCGCCTAGCCGCCCGCTAGCGCGGTACGGCCGGCGAAACGAGGAAGGCCTCAGCCCGATCCGGGATCTCGGTCTCCTCTACGAGGCGCCAGCCTGCGGGGGTGCGCTCCAGCAGCCAGACCACGTTCTCGGCATTGGCGTTACCCGCCGCGCGCAGCTGCACGCGCACGCTGCAGCGTTCGCCGCTGACCTCCATGCCCGTGCGCGGTAGCTCTATGCTGCCACCGCTCTCGACCAGGCGCTCGTAGCGTGCCAGGCCTAGCCCACCTTCGCGGAAGGCGGTGCCACATAGGTGGCGCATGCGTACGGAGCGGGCTGCGTTGATCGCAGCCACCAGTCGTTCTGCGCAGAGGAAGGGGCTGGCGGGGTCCTCGATGGCCGCCACGTGTCCCTGCAGGAAGTCCTGCGCGTGTTCCGTGTCTCGCCCGAAGCCGGTGGCGATCCAGCCGCTACCGTGCTGCTCAAGGAGTAGCACGCTATCCGCTTTGAGCTCACCGCCAACGTCGAGGGCAACGTCGAGGGCAACGTCGAGGCCAACGTCGAGGCCGAAGGGTATGAGGGCGCGGGCATCCTGGACTTCGGCCGGCTGTACCCCGAAGCGTAGGCCCATGTCTTGGGCCGCCTGGTAGAGAGTCTCCAATCCATCATCCGTGCCGGCCCAGGCCAGGTCCGAGCAGGCGCGCTCGGCGGCGAGCGCGTCGCCGGCGTGCATGGCTTCGAAGAGCGCCACGCTGGCGGCTGCGGGGTCCGCGGCGAGACCGTCCTTGCCCGTCTCATACAGCCACTCACGGCTGTAGCGTTGGTCGCTGTCCAGGCGCTGAACGGCCCAGCCGTTGGGCGCTTGCTGCTCGAGCCAGAGCCAGCTGGTGGGCGCGGCGGCGCCGGAGTCCAGGCTAGAGCTCACCTTAAAGGCAGCGATGGCGCGCGCGCCATTCACTAGGGGCGACTCCGGGTAGCTCACCTCGAAGGAGCCGGAACCAAGCACGTCGTAGAAGGTATCCAGTAGGACGCGGTCGCTGCGCCGGGCGTCTTGGGTGCGTTGGCCATCGAAGGCCTCTGCGTCCTGGGTTCGTGCGGCTTCGAAGAAGGCGGCAGTGCTCTCAGTGACGGCCTCCAAGTCCGAGTTGGGGGCGGGCTGAACGAGTACGAGCGGGATGAGTGCAAGGAGGCGCATGACCCCCTATGGATCGGCTTCTAGGAGTTCGCCGCTGAACCCGAGACCTGCCCCAAAGCGGCATCTTCAATGCGTAGGCGCGCCCTGAGTGCCCAGAGCTTCATGGGGAGGACAAATAGGGCCACCATGGGCAGGCCGAGAGCTAGGGGCATGCTTACGAGCAGAACCACAACGGCTAGGTAGTTGGGGTGTTCCAAATAGCGATAGGGTCCGCGGCGCACGAGCTGCGCGTCGGGCCGAATAACCACGGCCACGTTCCAGAACTTGCCCAGGGTGAGCATGCACGCGAGGCGCAGGGCTTCCGCGGCGACGGCGATACTGCCTGCCACGGGGAGCACCCAGCTTGGCCAGGCGCGCGGGCCGAGTAGCAGCTCCTCTAGGATCAAGCCGGCGAACCATAGGGTGTGCACGATCACCAATCCGGCGGTGGCGTCGGGCCTGACACGTCGGCCGCCCTCGAGGGTGGCTGTACGTTCATTGCGGCGCGAGACAACGAGCTCGAACACGCGCATGAGCAGGCAGTAGATAAGTGGGATCCAGAAGAGGCTGCGCATGGATCAGTTGGCGGGCAAGGCGATGCGCAGGGCTTCAGCGCTGAAGCCGGGCCCGAAGGCGGTTAGGAGTCCGCTGCTTGCGGTGCGCCGAGGCGCGCGCAGCACGCGCTCGAGCACGAAGAGCACGGTGGCGGCCGACATATTGCCGTGCTCGCGCAACACGGCGGCGGAGTCGGCTAGCTCGCCTTGGTCGAGTTCGAGCGCCGCTGCGTAGGCGTCGAGCACCTTGCCGCCGCCCGGGTGCAGGATCCAGTGATCGGGACGTTCGCCATCCATAGCGGCCTCCATCAAGCCGCGCACTTCGCGCTTGACGATGGCGGGGATTCTGGGCGAGAGGATCAGGCGCCAGCCGGCTTCCACCACCTCCCAGCCCATCAAGTCGAGGCTGTCGGGCATCAGGTGCGTGGTGCTCTTCTCGATGCTGGCGAGGGCGGGGAACTCGGTGCTCGGTGAACCGATCACAGCCGCGGCGGCGCCATCACCGAAGAGCGCGCAGGCCACGAAGTTGCGCGGTGTGGCGTCCGTGGACATGAGTGTCAGGCTCGTTAGCTCGACCACCTGGAGCAACACGCAGGCATTCGGCGAGCTGTTCGCCAGGTCGCTCGCGATGGCGAGACCGGCCGCGCCGCCACCGCAACCGAGGCCGAAGAGCGGTACCCGTCGCGCGCTGCTGGGCAGACCGATGTCCGCGGCCATGGAGCACTCGAGGCTCGGCGTGGCAATGCCGCTTGAGGTGACGGTGACGATGTGAGTGATGCGCTCGCGTAGCTCGGGTGGCGCAGCATTGGCGCTGGCTTCGGCCAACAACTCCGGCGCCAGTTCGCGAAAGCGTGCCGCGCGTTGGGTCACGCTGGGTGACTCCATATAGGAGCCTAGGGGCCAAGCGAAGGTCCGCCGCCCGACGCCGGCGTTATCGAAAACACTGGAGAGGGCGTTCAAATCCATGTTTGCCCCACGAAAAAGCCCGATGGTGGCGTCGCGCACCTCGGACTGAGAGATGGGGAATGGGGCTTCGGCCGTAGCGAGGCCGAGCAGCGAGGATTGGCTCATAGGTGTATACTTAGTCAGCAGCGCAAGCTTAGCCCCTCAGAAGGGCTTGGAACTATCACCTGCTTGCGCGCTACTACGTCAAACATTCGGCCATGCCCACTCCCGTGCTCATCCATTTCGCTGCCAAGCTCAGCTCCTGCCTACTTTATTGGCAGGGCGGGTCCGGGAAGAGCTAGCGCTTAGACGCCAACTTCCACGAGGACCCGCCGGAGCAAGCTCCAGCGGGTCCTTTTTCGTTTCGACCTCCAATACCCTCAAACCAATCCCATGACTCTCGTCCTGACTCCCTCCCTTCGCACCAAGCTCGAATCCCAAGCCCTCGCCGCCTATCCGCGCGAAGCTTGTGGCTTGCTCGTGGGGAAATCGGAGTGTCATGGACGCGTGCATGATGTGTGGTCCTTGCCCAATCGAGTCGCGGACAATCCCGAGTCGAGCTTTGCCATGGACCCTGGCGAGTTGGTCGCAGCCCTGGGTCGCGCCGAGGCTGCGGGTTTGGAGCAAGTGGGTTTTTGGCATAGCCATCCTGATGCCGCGGCCATTCCGAGCGCGCGTGATCGCGCCGCTGCTTGGCCCGATAGCTTGCAGCTGATCGCCTCCATCGGCGCTCGCGGGCTCGTGGAGCTGCGCGGCTGGCGCATGGATCCTTCGGGACCGATTGAAGAGGGGCTGGTCACATGAATGCTCCCCTGACCTTCCCGCGCATGACGCGCGAGCTTGCAGGCCTATACACACGGCTGGGCGCCAGGCGTTTGTGCATCAGCGCGGGCCAAGAGAGCTCGGGCCTGAGTCTCTTCGACTTGGACCGCCGACTTGGACACCTAATCCCTGACCGCGCCGTGCCGCTGTTGGTGGATGCCTCCGATCCGTTGCTGGCTAACGCAGCAGCGGAGCTACTGTGGCGTGCCGGTCAACACGATGTGCGCATCGTGGAGCCCGCCTAGGGCTTCTTCCACGGCAAGAGGGCTGGCAGGAGCAAGAGGTCCGCAGCCCAAGCCGCAAGGGCGCCAACGGCACATAGTCCGCCAAAGCGCGCGGTGGGTGCAAAGCCCGAGAGCAGCAGTGTGCCGAAGCCGAGGGCTAGGCTTACCGAACCGATGGAGGCGGCGCCGCCGACTGCGCCGAAGGCTTGCAGCCGGGCGCGTGCAGTGCGTGGCGCGGGGCCGGCTGCGTGCAGAAGGTGGAATGTATTGTCCACGGCCAGGCCGAGCACGACCGCGCCCACCATGGTGGTGGCGCCGTCGAGCGGGATGCCGAGTAGCACGGCGGCGAGCAGGATCGCTGACACGGGCGTGAGGTTGACGGCGATGGCTGCCAGTAACTCACGCGGCGTGCGCACGACGAGCAAGAAGAGCAGCGTCGTCACCAGTAGGGTTAGGGCCAGGGAGGTGGCCAAGGTTCCTACGAGACTGTCCTGCATGGCGTGCAGCCGCGGAACGGAGCCGCTGATGTAGATCTCGGCACCGGGAGCCTTGGTCTCTGCGGCGGCGCGCATGCCAGCGATTAGGGCGCTGGTCTCGTCGCTCTCTCCCGTAAGGAAACGGACGGTCCAGCGCGCGAGCTGGCCGTCTGCGTCGATGCGTTGCGTCTGGCGTAGAAGCTCGGGGCCTGCGAAGGGTGCGAGCGCCGGCGGTAGGCTGGCGAGCATGACCTCGGGGCCGATCACGTGGGTGGCGCCGGGTATCCGCTCAAGCTCCTGCGCGAGTCCCAGGGCGAGCAGCGCCCCCGGGGACCAGGGCGTACCGTCGGCGCGGCGTATGAGCACTTCGGCGCCGGAGAGGCTGACGCCCTCCGACTCCAGTTGCTCAAACTGCTGCCGGACGGGGTGGTCCTTGGTGAAGTAGGTCACGCCGTTGGTGGCCTTGCCGAGCTGCGCGGGCGCGAAGGCGCCGGCGACTAGGAGTGTGAGACCGATGGGCGCGACACAACGGCGGCGGCGTGCCATTCTCGCGGCTAGGCGGCGCCAGGTGCGCGCACGGCTCACGCTGCTGGCGGGCGCGCTGCGCAGGGCGGCTAAGAGCGTGGTGGTGCCGAAGAGCGCTAGGGGCGTTCCCAGTAGCACGGCTGCGCCGACCAGCGTGCCCAGGTTCGACACCGAGCGCAGGGCGCTGGTGCGGAAGACCATGAAGCCGGCGGCGGTGGTGATCGCGGCTAGGGTCGAGGCGGGGAGCTTATCCCGTAGGGCTTGGCGCGCGGCGGCCTGGCAGTTCTGTCCGAGGCCCACGTGATGTTGGAAGCGCAGGACCACATGCAGGCTGGCGGCGAGCAACAACACGAAGCAGATCGGTCCGGCTGCGACGAGGATCAGATCCGATGGGCCGAGCAGTGCGCGCGCTGCGGCGCGTGCGCCGACGGAGGCGCTGGCGGCGGGCAGTAGCGCGATGCCAGCCAAGATGGGCGAACGCAGGAAGGCCCAGGCGCCGAGGGCGGCGAGCAGTACGAGGAAGGGCACAAAGGTGCGCTCCACCCGGCGCGCTTCGGAGTCTAGTGCGGCCGATACCAGGGGGTGGCCGGCGGCGCGCAGTCGTAGGCCGCGCGCGCGCGCGTCCTCTGCGCAGCCATCAAGTTGCTTAGCGAAGTCAGCCCGCGAGGCGGGCGAGGAGTCGCTTATGACGTGTAGGACGAGGTCGAGGTGTGGCGGATCGGCTGCCCAGAGCTCGAGTTCTTGGGCTAGGACCTGCAGGCCAGAAGGGCTTTCGACGTCGTCCCAAGGCCAGGCGCCCATCAGGTCGGGTGCGTAGATCACGTCGTCGACGCACTCGGCAAGTGCGAGGCTCTCGGAGAGCGATTTGGCGTAGCTGGGTAGGTCCGCTTGTGCGGGGTCGAACCGATCCAAGCGCACGAGCACGGCCTCGTCGCCGCCGAAGTGTTCGCGCAGGAGCTCCCAGCCGGCGTCGTGCTCGAGCTGGGCACCCCAGCGCTCGATGCGGTTGTCCGTGGGCCAGCCGTCGGCGTAAATGGCCGCAGCGACCAAGCAGACCAGCCAGGTGACCAGCAGCAAGCCAGCGCGGCGCCGGTTGGTGTTGGCCAAGGGGGCCTGATTGGTGGATGCTTGGGGAGCCATGCGCTGCTTCGAACTCATCCTCTTGATCAGCACCCTATGTGGTGCATGCGCCTCGGTGCCGGCGGCGAGCGAGCTCTTGGTTGAGCAGCATGACACGCAGGACCCCCTATCGGAAGCGCTGGCGGAGCAGGATGCGGTGGCGCGGCAGTGTTTGGCTTTGGCCGAGTCGGCGCCCGGGGGGCTCGGGCAGCAGCGTGCAGCAGCGCGCGCCTTGGTCTTGGCTGCCGACCTACGACTTGTGGCCTATCAACTCAGGCGCGTCGAGCTCGAGGACCTGTCGGTTGATGAGCTGGTGGAGTTGGACAACGCCGCGGACAGTGCGGTGAAGCTGGTGGTCTTGGGCCTTTGTCGAGCGGGCCTAGAGCATGGCGAAGCCGCCCTAGAGCTAGCGCCTGGGGAGGCTGAGGCAGCCTGTTGGGCGGCGCTCAATCTCTGCATGGTAGCTTGGTCGGAAGGACCGACGCGGGCGGTGCTGAATGGCCGTGGGCCGGCCATCCAGAAGCTGACCCGAGTACTTGTGCGCGATCACCCCGAGGTTCTGGGTGCTTCACCGTTGCGTATGCGTGGGCGCTTCTTGGATCGCGCGCCTTGGCCGCTTCGCGACCGCGACCAAGCAGTCGTGCACTTAGCGGAGGCGGTGCGTTTGGCGCCCACGCCACTCAACTGGCAGTTCCTTGGGGATGCCAAGTGGAGTTCAGGCGATCGCGCTGGGGCTCAGGTCGCCTGGCGTGCCGGCGCCCTGGCCGACGGTGGCTCTGTTTGGCGCCGAGCTCTCAATCAAGCTCGGCTCGACGCCCTGCAAAGGGCGCAAGACTGATGGACCAATCGCACGCGGACAACACGCAGCTGATCGAGAGCTTGTATGAACACTTCGCAGCCGGGCGTGGAGAGCAGATGGCGGCACTCTATCACCCAGATGCGCGCTTTCGGGATCCTGTCTTTCAGGAGCTTCTAGGTCCACGCGCAGGCCACATGTGGCGCATGCTCACGGGCCGCGCCAAGGGTCTCGTGATCACGGCTTCAGGGATTCAGGCCGATGCCGCCAGTGGGCAAGCCCACTGGGCAGCGCGCTACACTTTTTCCACCGGCCGGCCTGTGCACAATCGCATCGACGCGCGCTTCCGGTTCGAGGACGGCTTGATCATCGAGCATGTGGATAGCTTCAGTCTCTGGCTCTGGAGTCGCATGGCTCTTGGACTACCCGGGACCCTGCTGGGCTGGTCGCCGCTGATGCGCCGCAAGATTCAGCGCCAGGCCATGCAGGGTCTGGAACGCTGGGAAGCGAAATACGCCTAACAGGCCGCTTGAAAAACAGCGACAAGCCGCTGTTTTTTAAGCGGCCTGCTAAGGCCCCAGTAGGGTGCTTTTCCCGGCGATTGGAAGGTGCTTGGGGGGGGGCCCGAGGGACCCCGAAAGATTTTCCGGGTGGGGGACGATATGGGGTTCGTAACACCTCCCCGCTGTCCACCCCGTGAACGGCGGTTGTGGCTACGCTGCCTGTGCTCTTTTCCCGTGACGCACTAGGTCGCGAGCACTCCGAACCTGCCCCTGCACCATGATCCGCATCCTCTCCGGCGCCGTTCGCGCGGCCGCTTGCCTTACCCTCGTCTTGTCCGCCAGCGCCCAAGAGGGCGGCGATAGCGCGCGCTTCGGCGCACTGGCTCCGCGCTCGATCGGCCCCGCTGGCATGAGCGGTCGTATCACGGCCTTGCATGGCTTGGCGGACAACCCCGAGACCTTCTACGCCGGCACCGCCACCGGCGGCCTGTATCGCACGCGCGATGGGGGGCTGACGTTCGATTCGCTCTTCGATGAGCAGCCGGTGTCGAGCATCGGCGCGGTCGCCGTGCACCCTTCGAACCCGGACCTGATCTGGGTCGGGACCGGCGAGGGAAACCCGCGCAACTCCTCCTCCGTGGGTGACGGCGTCTACCGCTCCTTCGATGGCGGCAAGACCTGGAAGCACGTGGGCCTAGGCAATACGGAGAAGATCCATCGCTTACTGCTCGACCCGGACGATCAGGACGTGGCCTATGTGGCCGCGCTCGGCACGACTTGGGGCGAGAACGAAGAGCGTGGTGTGTTCCGCACGCAAGATGGCGGCAAGACTTGGGAGTCGGTGCTGTATGTGGACGAACGCACCGGTTGCGGCGACATGGTCATGGACCCGTCGAACCCCAAGAAGATCGTGGCCGCCATGTGGGAGCATCGGCGCTGGCCTTGGTTCTTCCGTTCGGGCGGACCTGGTTCGGGTCTGTACGTGACCCTCGACGGTGGCAACACCTGGACCGAGCGCACTTCCGAAGACGGCATGCCTGCCGGCGACTTGGGTCGCATGGGCCTGGCCATTGCACCCAGCAACCCGGACGTGATCTACGCCCTAGTGGAAGCCGAGGACTACTCCATGCTGCGCTCCGACGACGGCGGCAAGAGCTTCAATGTGGTCGAGAAGCAAACCAGCGCTGGCGGCCGGCCGTTCTACTTCGCTGAGATCTACGTGGATCCCGCGGACGAGGATCGCATCTATAGCCTGGCCACGGTTTTGAGCATTAGTGAAGACGGCGGAGCGAGCTTCCAAACCCTCGCCGGTTGGGTCGTACACCCGGATCATCACGCTTTCTGGATCAATCCGAACGATCCCACCCATGTGATCGACGGCAACGATGGTGGCATCGCTATCTCGCGCAACCGTGGCGAGACCTGGCGCTTCGTGCGCAATCTGCCCTTGGCTCAGTACTACCACACAGCGGTAGACATGGACGTGCCCTTCCACGTGTACGGAGGCATGCAGGACAACGGTTCCTGGCGTGGCCCGAACACGGTCTGGGAGAACGGCGGCATCCGTAACCACCACTGGGACGAGGTGGGCTTCGGTGACGGATTCGCGACCATTCCCCTGCCCGGCACGAGCATGCGCGGCTACGCAATGAGCCAGGGCGGCGAGCTCATGCGCTGGAACAACGAGACCGGCGAGCGCAAGTCGATCAAGCCTGGCGCACCGGAAGGCACCGAGTTGCGCTTCAGCTGGAACGCTGGCCTATCCCTCAACCCCTTCGATGCCAACGGCGTGTTCTACGGCAGCCAGCTGGTGCATTACTCGAGCGACCTGGGCAACACCTGGAAGGTGATCAGCCCGGACCTGACCTCCGACAACCCGGAGTGGCAGAAGCAGTTCGAGTCGGGCGGCCTGACGCCCGATGTAACCGCCGCTGAGAACTACTGCACGATCATTGCGATCGCAGCCAGCACCGTTGCCGAAGGCCGCCTCTGGGTCGGTACCGACGACGGCCGCGTGTGGACAACCGCGGACGGTGGCGCGAACTGGAGCAGTCTTGAGGGGCAGCTCTCAGAGGTGCCGCGCAACACCTGGGTCTCCCATGTGGAGTCCGGCAAGCACGATGCGAACACGGCCTACGTGGTGCTCGACGATCACCGCCGCGCCAACCGCGAGACCTATCTCTTCCGCACCATGGACGGCGGCGCGAGCTTCCAACGTATCTCGACGGAAGGCGTCTACGGTCACGCGCATGTGGTCGAGGAGGATCCCGTGGATCCGGAGTTGCTGTACCTGGGTACGGAGCACGGCCTGTGGATCACCCGCGACGCAGGTGCGAACTGGTTCCAGCTCGATGAATTCCCCACCGTACCCGTGCGCGCCCTGATCGTGCACCCGCGCGATCACGATCTGGTCATCGGCACCTATGGGCGTGCGACTTGGATCCTGGACGATGTGCGCCCCCTGCGCAGCGTGGTCAGCGTCGAGGGCGAGGATGCGCCCAAGCTGCGCATCTCCAACGTTCCGGCGGCCTACCAGTATCGCGTCAAGCAAACCGGCAGTAGCCGCTTCCCGGCACACGGCGAATTCCGCGGCGAGTCGCGCTCGCGCGGCTCTTTGATCTCCTTCTTCGTAGAGGACTTTGAGGAGCGCCCGGAGGAGGCCACGATCACCGTGGAGACCACCGAAGGCGAGGCCCTTCTGCGCTGGGACACCAAGGTCGAGACCGGTCTCAACCGTTTGGTATGGCGCTTTGACCAACACGGCGTACGCGGCCGCGACGATCACGGCCCGACCCTCGAGCTACGCGGCGGACCCGAAGTTCTACCCGGTACCTATCGCATCAAGATCGCTCTGGGCGAGCACGAGGCTAGCGCCGATGTGCAGGTGCTCGAAGATCCGCGCGGGGCACCTTCGCGTGAGGACCGCCTCGCCAAGGCGGCGCTCATGGGCGAGATCGCAGGCCTGCGCGGGAGCTTCGAAGCGGCTATGGCTCGTGTCGCTCGCGTGCGCGGCGACTTGGCTGCCATCAGTACCCTAGCCGAGCGCGCCAAGGATCCCGAGGCGGACGAGGATGCCGATCACCCCCACAAGGAGTTGGTGGACGCAATCGAGGCTGCCACCAAGCAGCTAGACGAGGTTGCCGCACGCTTCGAGCACCCCGCGGACGCCAAAGGCATCCAACCCGACGATACCGTGGGCAGTAAAATCGGCACGCCGAGTTGGCACGCCGGTTCCTCCTGGGACGTTCCCACCGAAGCCAACCGCAAGGCAGTCGCGGTGGCCGAGCAGGCCCTCAGCGAGGCCCTTACCGAGCTCAACGCAGTCTTGCAGGAAGAGGTCGGCGCCGTGCGCAGCGCCTTCGCAAGCTCAGGCCTCGGCCTGCTGACGGAAGACGGTGCGCTAGGGATCGACTGATTCGGGAAGGGGCGAAGCCTCGACGACTTCCATGGGCATGCTCAGGTCGCCGCTGCGTAACAGTAGGCGGTTTGTTGGATCGAAGATGCGACCAGCTTTGTTCACACAGGGGCGAGGGCTTACGGGTAGGCCCTCGCTCGAGTCAGTGAAGCCTGTAGCTACTTTTCGGTTCGTTCGCGCTACGAGCCTTTCGTATGAAGATCGCCCTACAGCGAACTGTCAGGCTTGGAGGGGATCAGGATCGCCCAGCAATCTACGCGCTTCGCCATGCCGTGTACGCGACCGAGCTGGGCCAGCATCCTGGGAACCAGGAAGCTCGCCTGAGCGACACACTGGATGAGTTCAACCAGTATGTGGTCTTCACGGTCGGTGAGGAGCTTGCTGGATTCGTGAGTATCACGCCCCCCGGGCAGCTCTCCTACTCGGTTGACAAGTACATCGAGCGGAGTGATTTGCCCTTCGTGTGTGATGACGGGCTCTACGAGGTTCGCATTTTGACCGCCGCCGCGTTGATCGCGCGTTGTCGTGAACAGGACATCTTCCTGCGCGACGTGTCCTCCATGGGCGCAGCCCTTGGCGCGGGTACTTTCCGTGTTGCCGTCAAGGACGCCGCGTCCAATGTCCGAGTGCTCTCGGTCTTGCGCGACGTCCTCGGCGGGTGAAGCTCAGTCGTCCTTCTCGAGGGCCTTTTTCTGGTCGAGCCACGGGACTCCCTTCGTGATCCAGTCGTCGGCCGGGACGTCCTTCAGGTGGTGCTCGAACCAGTCGAAGACGCGGTGGTGGTAGTCGATCTGGTTGGGCTTCTGGCGTAGGCCGTGGTTCTCGCCCGGGTAGACGAGCATCACGAGCGGGCTCTGGGCCAGGCGCGCAGCGTTGTAGAACTCGACGCCCTGGTGCCAATCCACGGCGCCGTCCTTGTCGCCGAAGGTCATCAAGAGGGGGGTCTTTAGGTCGTCGACGCTGAAGATGGGCGAGTTCTTGATGTAGGTGTCGACGTCATCCCAAAAGGGGCGGTCCATGCGGCCTTGACTCTCGTGGAAGATGTAGGCATCGGTCTGGCCACTGTTCCAATAGATGCTCATGGACATGCTCATCATGTTGGTCAGCGGCGCACCGGCTACGCCGGCGGCGAAGAGATCGGTTTGCGTGACGATGAAGGCCGTTTGGTAGGCACCCCAGGAGTGACCCATGAGGCCTACGCGTTTCTCATCCACCATGCCGCGCGAGAGTACTTCGCGCACGGCGGGTACCACGCACTCCACGGCGGAGAGCCCGGGGTTCTGATCGCGGTAGATGATGTCGGGCTCGAACACGAAGTAGCCGGCGCCCGTGAAGACGGAGGCGTTGTAGGGGTGCGTCTCTGTGGGCGTGACGTAGCGGTGCAGGTTCTGCGAGCGTGCCTCGTAGATGTAGACCACCATGGGGTACTGCTTGCCTGCCTCGTAGCCAGCGGGGTAGTAGAGCGCGCCCTGCAGGTCCTTGCCGTTGGCGTTGACGTAGTCCACTAGTTCGGCGCGACCCCAGGTGTACTCGGACTGGAAGGGGTTCGTGTCGGAGGCGCGCTTGGAGTCATCGAGTTTGGGACCGCTGACGAAGAGGTCGGGCGAATCGTCGAAGCGCTCCTGAGTATGGACCAAGATGTCGGCGTTCTCCGCGCGTTCGAGGCGGCCGAGAGCTGCGTCGCCCCAGATGAGATGATCACAACCCGCAGCGCTTAGGTGCCCGTAGCCCGACTTCTTGGTTAGGTCGCCGTAGAGCGAGATGTAGCTACCGCGCTCGAGGTTGAGGTAGCGCTCGTCATCGCGGTCGGGCGCGACGGTTTCCAGGCGGTGCCTGACGTTGCCAGCCGTGCCGTGGGTCAGTTGCCGGGCGCCGCTGCCGTCCAATTGGAAGGACCAGATGTCGTAGCGGCTGTAGAGGTAGACCGCACTGCCGTCGTGACTCCAGGAAGCGACGCCATAGGGCGGCTTCTGGGTGGTCAAGGTGCTTGTCTCGCGGTTGGTGAAGGGCACATCTACGGCGCTCGTGAGGTTTACGGTCAGCTGGGTCTCGAGATCCAAGGACCAGATGTGGTTGTCGCGTACGAAGAGCACGCGACGCGCAGTGGGGTCGCCGGTGTAGCGGTACTTGACCCGTTCGAGGACCTTCACGCGCGCGCCGGTGCTTACATCGACGCGGTAGAGGTCTTGCTGGGTGGCGCTGAAGCGCTGCTCTTCGAGGTAGGGGCTCATGTCGGATCCGAGGGCCCAGCGCGTGCCTTCGAGCATGCTCACTTCCAGGTCACCGTCCTCGAGTTGCACCAGGCGGGCGTCCTTCAGCCACAGGGCACAGAGCTTGTTCTCGGCTTCCTTGCGCGAGGCGCGCTTCTTCTGCAAGGGCACGATCTGCACATCCTTGACGTGCCAGACTTCCACGCCAGCGGGGTCCTCGTTGCGTTCGCCGAGGGACTGGGGCGCCTCCTTGTCCTTGTCAGTCTTGGCCTTGTCAGTCTTGGCCTCGTCGGACTCCTCTTCGTCGCTCTTGGCCGCTTCCTCTTCGACCTCCTCGCAGAGTTCGGCGGGCTTCTTGTCCCAGGGCTTCAAGCCAAAGAGCACAACCTTGCCGTTGTCGGACCAGCGCAGGCCGCCGTCGGTGGTGATGCGCTGCTCGCCGTCCTGGGTCTCATCCTCGAGGATGTCGTAGCGAGTGGTCTGTCCGTCACTGGCACGCACATCGCGCCAGGCGAGGACGACCTGGGTGGAGTCTTCCTCGTCTTCGAAGGCGCGCTCGCGCATGACGGCCAGCCCGTTGGAATCCTGCCGCCAGCTGAGCTGTGAGTAATCCGCTTGGGCCGAGTCGAGCACACGCTGCGTGCCCATGACCGGGTCGTACACGGCGATGCTGTTACCGATCTGATCGGGTGCATCGATGGTGAGTGCGAGCAGGCTGCCCTCGTCGGACCAGGCGTAGGATCCAACGCGACCGATGTGACGATCGATGCCGGTGTCAAGGTCGCGGACGACCAGGTCGGCACCGTTCTCCTCGCCCTTGCGGCCGTAGCGGCGCATGGCCAGGTAGCGGCCGCTGTGATCGAATGCAAAGCCACTCACGCCCTCTACCTCGGAGCGTTCGTTGGTGGTCAGGTCGTAGAGCCCGAGAGCGTTCTCCGCCGGCTTCTTCTTCTCCTTGAGCTTGTCGAGTTGCGTCTCCGAGTAGCCGCGCGAGTAGGCCAGCCAACGCAGGTTGCGGGAGAAGGACGGACGTGAGCCTTGCTCGAAGACCTCGGTGGCGTCACTAGCGATGGTGCGCAGGCGTAGCTCGCCGCTGCCGTCCCCGCGGCCGATGGAATAGGCCAGAAAGCGGCCGTCCGGCGAGAGCAGGTTCGAGCCGATGCGCTCCCACTGGACCCAGTCCTGGGCGGTGGTAGCGGCCGGTGCGGCGGGGACTTCGGGCTGGGCGGGGCTCTGGACGGGGAGCGAGAGCAGCAGGCTGGCGAGGGTGTAGAGCAAGGTGATCGGGAAGCTAGGTGCCAAAGTGCGATGGGGGGGCCTTGAAGCTAGCTGAGTGTCCGCAAAGCGGGGGGCGTTCTGGCATGATCTCTCACGCCCGCAAGCGAACGCCATGACCGATAACCCTACCAGCGCCAGCATCCCTGATTACGCCATCGATGCGGCGGCAAAGAACTTACGCGCCGTTCTCGATTTGGCCATCGAGTACAGGTCGGAGCAGGCAGCGATGGTCATCTCGGACGGAAACTCCGAGCTCGCCCTGGCGTTGACCACGGCCTACCGGCGCTGCCTTCCGGAGGCCACGTTTCTGGACTTTGAGCAGGTGGCTCACACCTCGATCATGGCTGGCTTCGATTTGCTTCAGCCAGGCGATCTGGTGGTGTTGGTGCAGTCCACGAGCTTCCGGCTGGATGACTTTCGTATTCGCCTCGAGCTCTTCAAGCGCGATCTCAAGGTTATCGAGCACCCACACCTGTCGCGCATGCAGGGCGTCGAACGCGAGGTCTACATCGACTCCTTGGCCTACGACCCGAGCTACTACCGCGGCGTCGGCCATGCACTCAAGGCGCGCATCGATGCGGCCCAGAGCGGTGTCCTTGACAGCGGCGGCGTAGAGCTGCACTACCCCGCTGCCTTCGAAACGGCGAAGGTCAATATCGGCGACTACACGGGGTTCAAGAACATCGGCGGCCAATTTCCCATCGGCGAGGTCTTTACCGAATCCAAGGACCTTGAGGCCGTGCATGGCCGCGTACGCATCTCCTTCTTCGGTGACCGCGCCTTTACGGTCAACAAGCCTCCGGTACCGATCACCCTCGTGGTCGAGTCTGGACGTGTCACAGACACCGTAGATAGCACGCCCGAATTCGATGCGGTGCTAGATGCCATCCGCGAGCACGAAGGCGAAGTCTGGCTACGCGAACTTGGCTTTGGCCTCAACCGCGCCTTCACCCAAGAGCGCACGGTGACGGACATCGGCACCTTCGAGCGCATGTGTGGCGTGCACCTCTCGCTCGGTGCCAAGCACCCCTCCTTCAACAAGCCAAACATTCGCAAGCGCAGCGCTAGGTTCCACGTGGATGTCTTTGCGGTGACGGTTGCCATGAGGCTCGACGGGGAAGCCGTCTATGAGGACGGCTCCTGGCTGTCCTCCTAGGAGCGTGTCGCACATAGCCAACTTCGCGAGCCGCGCCAACTTCGCGAGCCGCGCCAACTTCGCGGGCCACGCGCCCTAATCCGCGATGCTGCGTTGCACCAAACCCAGGGTAGCTACGGTTACGAGGGTCTTGGCGCGCCTTGCCTCGCGAAGAATGGCACATGCCTCGCAAACTCGGCTATGCGCGACACGCTCCTAGGCGGTTCGTGGGAGCCGAGCGACAAGTAGCTGTTTTTTAAGCGGCCTGTTAAGCCTGGGCTTGCTTGCGCCAGACGCTGGGGGGCATTCCAACCTCCCGGCGGAAGGCGACGGTCAGGTATTCGACGTGGTGGTAGCCGGCCCGTTGGGCGATCGCGGCGATGGTCAGGTCCGTACCCTTGAGGAGTTCGCGCACGCGGCGCATACGTACGCGTTGGATCTCCTGGTGCGGAGTGCGGCCTAGGGCGTTGCGGAAGCGGGCTTCCAAGGAGCGCCGGGAAATCGAGACCACGTCGAGTACGTCCTGCACCTTGATGCCCTCGCAGGCGCGCCGACGAATGCAGTTGAGCGCCTTGGCGACCTCGGCGTCTTCGATGGCGGAGACGTCGGTGGATTGGCGCGTGACCAGGCCGATGGGCTTGATCAGGTTGGCCTCACGGCTTTGGTGCTCGCCGCCCATCATGGCGTCAAGGATTTCGGCTGCACGGAAGCCTGCGCGCATGCCATCGGGCACGATGCTCGTCATGGGCGGATCCGAAAGGGCGCAGAGCACGGAGTCATTGTCGACGCTGACCACGGCTACGGATTCGGGTACGGCTATGTCGATGCGCCGGCAGCTATCCAAAACCTGGCGTCCCATCAGATCGTGGGAGGTCATCACGCCAATGGGTTTGGGCAGTGATCGGATCCAGCCCTCGAGCGCTTCGACCGCGGGTTCGGAGGGGAAGGGGCTGTTGATCGGGGGATCGAAAATGCTGACTTTGAAACCGCGTTGGCTGAGGTGGCGTATGAACGCTTCGCAGCGCCACCGACCCCACTTGTAGTGAGTGTCCCCGCAGAACCCAAAGTGGCGGAAGCCGCGCTCCAGTAGGTGCTCAGCGGCGAGGATCGCGATCTCTTCGTCGTCGGTTTCGACCCAGGGGATTTCAGGTAGCAGGCGCGCCGCGCTCACATCCACCACGGGCAGGCCCGTGGCGGCGATGGCGTCGGCCATGGCCTGACTCTCCACCCTGGCGATGATCCCGTGCCCGTCCCAGCCCTCTAGCCAACTGGGCGGCGGCCCGCCGCGCTGCCCCTCGCCCATGTAGATCGACCAAGCATGGGCTTGCTTGGCGTAGTTCGAGACCCCACGCAAAAGGTCACGAGCGTACTCGTGGGAGGTCTCGATCAGGAGGGCTACACTCTTGCGCTGAAGCATGGGTATAGACAGTAGCGTAATTGCGGTATTTCTCAGCTAACTGATCAAATACGTTCCGAAATGGCCACGCGGGGATGGCCACGCCGGGATATAACTCAAGGCGATGGGCGCCAAAACTCATTGCTCCCCCGCTTGAAGCGCGCAGCGGTGGCCTTGTGGCGATCCCCGGCAGGGAGGGATCCTGCTGCTCGTTGGCCTCGCTGGTTACCTGCTGATCAGCGCGCGGCCCGTACGACCTCTTCGTCGGTCAGTTGACGGGAGGAGCTCTTGGCAGCGGTGATGACGCGCTCGATGCGATCTTCGGTCGCTTCCACGCCGTGAGCTTCCAAGACCCAGATCACGTTCGACTTGCCGGACATGGGACCGACAGCGATGGACTGCTCGAGGCCGAAGAGGTCGGCGGGAACGCCGGAGTAGACGCGGTTTGCGAGCCACTGGTCACCGAGCTTGAAGGCTTTGATGACGGCCGCCGCGTGCACGCCGGTGGAGGTCTCGAAGGCATCCTTACCGAAGATGGGGTAGTTCGGCATCTTCGGTAGGCCCACGTACTGGGCAGACTTCTCGACGTACTCGCCGAGCAGGGTCAGGTCGCCTTTGAACCATCCGAGCAGCTTCAGGTTGGCGAGCAGCAGGTCCATTTCGACGTTGCCTGTGCGTTCGCCGACGCCCATGGCGGAGGCGTGAATGCGCGTGGCGCCAGCTTCGATGGCGGCCAACGCGTTGGCCAGACCCAGGCC
>JBLIOL010000027.1:0-27136 GCA_047639615.1 Planctomycetota bacterium
GAGCGTCCCCGTAACGAGGAACGCCCCAGCCGTAGCGAGCGTCCCCGTAACGAGGAACGCCCCAGCCGTAGCGAGCGTCCCCGTAACGAGGAACGTCCCCGCCGCGAGGCCTCTGCCCCTAAAGACAAGCAACGTTCCCCGCGGAAGACCCGCGAGGACCAGGCTCCTAGCGGAGGCTCTGGCTTCGGCCAGGGCGTCTAAAGCAATCCCCTATGGGCGGCGTAAACCCCTATCACGAGACAGCCGAGAGCGCGCTGCCCACCAAGGCCTACACGGTCACCTTCCTGCCTGAGGGCAAGCAGGTGAGCGTGGATCCGGCGGCCCTTCCTTATGACAAGGAAGGCCTGCCCGGCTCGATCCTCGACATCGCCCAAGGTGCTGGCATCGACATCGATCACGCCTGCGGCGGCGTCGTCGCTTGCAGCACCTGCCATGTGATCATGCGTGGCGGAGAGGACTCCTGCCCGGAGGCTTCCGAAGCGGAAGAGGACATGCTCGACAGCGCACCCGGCCTGGAACTGACCTCCAGGCTCGCCTGCCAAGCCGTTCCGAACGGCAGCTGCGATGTGACCGTCGAGATCCCCGGTTGGAATCGCAACCACGCTAAGGAAGCGCCGCACTAATGAGCACGCCCCATCCCAGCGCTCGCCTTGCCAACCCGCGCGGCTTCTGCGCCGGGGTGGACCGTGCGATCGAAATCGTCAAGCGCGCTCTCGAGCTACACGGCTCGCCGGTCTACGTGCTACACGAGATCGTCCACAACAAGTATGTGCTCGAGGACCTACGCGCCCGAGGCACGGTCTTTGTGAAGAGCTTGGACGAGGTCCCCGTGGGCTCGGTCACTATTTTCTCGGCCCATGGCGTCTCGGATGCCGTGGTCGAGTCGGCCAAGACCCGCAAGCTGCAGGTGGTCGACGCCACCTGCCCGCTGGTGACCAAGGTGCACCAGCAGGCGGTGCGCTACGCCGCGGAGGACCGCGACGTGATCCTGATCGGCCACGCCGGGCACCCCGAAGTGGAAGGCACCTCCGGCCGCATCCAAGGCCGCGTGCACGTGCTCTCTACCCCGGAGGAGGTCAACGCCCTCGAGGTCGCGAACCCGGAGCACCTGGCCTACGTCACTCAAACGACGCTCTCCGTGGACGACACCACGGAAGTGATCAAGGCCCTGCGCAAGCGTTTCCCGCACGCTGAGGGGCCCGATCTCAAGGACATCTGCTACGCCACGCAGAACCGTCAGAACGCAGTGAAGGAGATGCTGCCCCTAGTGGATCTCTTGATCGTCGTGGGTTCGGCCAACTCCTCCAACTCCAGCCGCCTGCGAGAGCTAGGCGAGCGCCACGGAGTGCCCTCCTACCTGGTGGATCATCCCAACCAGATTGGAGTGGACTGGTTCGCCAGCAGCCCGCGCGTGGGCGTCACCGCTGGCGCCTCCGCGCCGGAAGGTCTGGTACGCCAGATTCTGGGCCGCATCGAAGAGCTGGGCGTGAAGGACTTCATCGAGATGGACGGCGAGGACGAGACCGTGGTCTTCCAAATGCCGCCCGAGCTCGAGACCCTAGGACGCAAACAGCCCCACGATCAGAACTGATCGCGGGGCCGCTTTCGGTTGAATTGGGGCTGGCCTAGAAGGCCCAGCCGACGGTCAGCAGCACGAGGTGGTCGGAGCGCTTACGGCCATCGGCCGGAGTGTTGTCCCAATCCCAGATCCACTGGACCTGGCCCAGCATGCTCTCGGTCAGGTTGACCGTCATGCGGGTATCGGAGCGACCGTAGACATCGTCGCCACCCTCAAGGCTCGGGAAGAGCTCGAGCACGTTACCGAAAGATGTCTTCTCGGAGTAGACCCAGTCGGCGCGAGAAGCGAGGCGTGCGGCGAGGTAGCTGTCGTCGGTATCGTTGTCGAACTCCTCGTTGAAGTAGGCGAGGCCGCCTTCCACGGACCACTTCCACTCTTCGTTGTCGCGCACCTGGCGACCAAGGCCGACACCCGCGGTCCAGCGCAGATCGACGCCGGCTTGCTCATCGCTCTCGGCGCTGACCTGGCCGAGCCAGTAGGTCTTCTCGGTTAGGAAGGAGTCGTACTGGGCGCGCGCGCCGGTGCGGCGCTGGGAGCGGACGTTATTCTCTTCGGCGTAGTTCCAATTGAAGCCGAGAGTGACGCGGTCTTTGTTGTCGAGCTCACGCACGGCGTCCACGGTGGCGGAGGCGGTGGTGCGGTCGGTGTTCCCGGTAGCGATGCTGGAACCGATGGTCACAGCGCCAGTCCAACCGGCGGACGTCTCCTCAGCGTCGTCAAAGATCGACAAGCTGGTGGCGAGCACGGATGCGGGCTGAGGGGCGACTTGGGGAACGGTGTCCAACGCGGCGATGACGCTGAGCACGAAGGGGAGGAACAACATGATGTATGAGACGTTTGGGGTAAGAGACTTGCCGAGTCTAGAGACTGGCTCGGCGGTGCGCGGATTCCATGAGCTCAGCGGCATAATCGATGCCGCTGGGTGTCCTGGATCCATGCCACGATAGACGCTCGCCGTCAGCGAGCAAGAAACAGTCCCGAGGTAATCCGCTGAGCTCTGAGAGCTCGGCTATGTGCTTGGGCTGAAAGTGAAATGGCTCATCGGGCAGCAGCACCAAGTCTGGCCGCGCGCTCCCGAGCTCATCGGCCATAATGGCCGGATAACGTTCACTGGGGCTAGTTCCGCCCTGGAATACGTTTTGGCCGCCGGCGATGGCTAGCTGGCCTGCCACGAAGGTATCGGCGCCCGCCACCATCCACGGCTTGCGCCAGATGAGGTAGGCATAGCGCACGGGCGAATGGCCCTCGGCGGCTTGACTGGCGGCTAAGGCGCGCTCCTCGATCAGGCTCGCAATGGCCTCGCCCTCCTCCGGGCGCTGGGCTGCAGCGGCGATGGAGCGCACCATCTCAGCGGTATCGGCAACGGTCTTCGGATAGGAGTTGTGGATCGCAATGCCTGCCGCACGCAAGGCCTCCGCATCCTCGAGGCGGTTCTCCTCCTCGTTGACCAACACCAAATCCGGCGCCAACTCGATGATGCGCGCCACGTCAGGATCCTTGGTTCCGCCAACCTTCTCAATGGCTCCCACCCGGTCAGCCGGGTGGCAACACCAAGTGGTAATCGCCGTGGGTACGAGGCCCAGGTCGAAGACCAGCTCGCTCAGACTGGGGCAGAGGGAGACGATGCGCATGTGCGGGTTTCCCCCTCCACGGGGAGCACTGAGAAGCGGCCGCCGTCACGTTCGAGGCGGAAGAAGGCAACATCCGGATCGTGGTAGCAGAGACCCAACCAGTTCTCGTCGGCAGCGGCGCCCAAGAGGCGCGCGCGCACGTTGTAGGAGAGCTCGGCGTTGATGTCGTAGGCCATGATGTAGGCCGGGTGCACGGCGTGGTGCGCGGTGGGCACGATGTCGGCCCAGAAGACCGCGCGCTCGCTACCGCTCACGAGCGATAGCAACGCGATGCCACCGGAGTGGCCTGCAACGACCTCGGCCTCGAAGCCGGGCAGCAGCTCGCAAGTGCCGGAGTAGGCCTGCAAGCGGCCGCTCTCATGCAACTTGGCCAGGTCCTCGGCGCGGTAGGACGCGCGACGCAAGGAGTCGGGCTGCAGGGCAGCCTCGATCTCATCCGCCGGCGCTAGGTAGCGTGCGTTCGGGAAGCGCGGAACAAGCTCGCCGTCCTGCTCCACGAGCCAGGCGCCGATGTGATCCCAGTGACAGTGCGAGGCGATCGCGTGGGTCACCTCTTCCGGCTCGCGGCCCGCAGCACGCAGACTCTCGGTGAGCGCGCCGCCGGACTGAATGCCATAGCGCTTCGCCAGGCGCGGCTCCCAACGCTCGCCGATCCCGCCCTCGATCACCACCACATCATCTCCACGCTCAGCCAGGAAACAGCGCGCGGCAAGCAGAATGCGGTGCTCCTCATCCGGAGGCGTCCACTTGCCCCACATGGCGCGCGGAACCACGCCCCACATGGCGCCGCCGTCCAGCCGCAGGTGACCGTCCGAGAGCTCGGTGATGGTCCACTCCCCCACGCGCACGCTGCGTGCAGCGCCTGCGGGGGGATTGAGGCTAGCGGCGCGGAGGCTCATCAGGAGCTTTCCTTGGCGGCACGCAGGATGCTGCGAGCGATCACGATGCGCTGGATCTCGGAGGTACCTTCGCCGATGACGCACAACTTGGCGTCACGCCACATGCGCTCCACCGGGTACTCGCGGCTGTAGCCGTAGCCGCCGTAGATCTGGATCGCATCGTAGGTCGCGCGCATGGCAACTTCCGAAGCGTAGAGCTTGGCCATGGCGCCTTCCTTACCGAAGGGCCGGCCAGCGTCCTTGAGACGTGCCGAGTGGTAGACCAAGTGGCGCGCAGCTTCGATCTCGGTGGCCATGTTGGCCAACTTGAACTGCACGGCCTGCTGATCGGAGAGCACACCGCCGAAGGCCTCACGCTCCATGGCGTACTTGAGCGCGCAGTGGTAGGCGCCGTCAGCGATGCCGAGCGACAGGGCTGCGATCGAGATGCGGCCGCCGTCGAGGGTCTTCATGAAGGTCTTGAAGCCCTCGCCCTCCGGGCCAAGGATGTGATCCTTCGGAATGCGCGCGTCCTCGAAGACCATGCTGGCCCAGTCGGAGCCGCGCATGCCGAGCTTGACCTCGCCCTTCTCCAGGCTGAAGCCATCGATGCCGCGCGGGATCACGAAGGCGCTGATGCCCTTGGCACCCAGCGACTTGTCCGTGACCGCGGTGGCGATGAAGACACCGGCGTGGTTGGCGTTGGTGATGAAGCACTTGCGCCCGTTGAGCACGTACTCATCGCCGTCCAAGACCGCGGTGGTCTCGGTGCCGCCGGAGTCCGAACCAGCGTTGGGCTCGGTCAAACCGTAGGCGCCCATGTACTCGCCAGCGATCAGCTTGGGCACGTACTCCTGCACCAGGGCCGGGGCGCCCCACTTGAAGATGGGGTAGGTACCGAGGCTGGTGTGCGCCGCCAGGGTCAGGCCCGTGGAGCCGCAGACCTTGGAGATCTCTTCCACGGCGATGGCGTAGGCCAAGGTGCCGCCGTCGGAGCCGCCAAGCTCCTCGGGGAAGGGAATGCCCGGCAGGCCTAGCTCGACGATCTTGTCCCAGGTGTCCTTGGGGAAGCGATGGTTCTCATCGATTTCCGCGGCCTGGGGTGCGATCTCGTTCTTGGCGAACTCGGCCACCATTTCCTGGATCATCCGCTGGTCCTCGGTGAGGTCGAGGCCGTCTTGGATGGGGGGAAGCTCGTACATGGGATATCTAGATTGCCTTGCGATCAGTCGAGTTTGATGTTCCAGCCGTCCGTACGACGGGCGCCCTCTTCATCCGTTCCGTCGCGTGGGGCGGCACCCATGCCGCCCTCAGCTACTTCGCGGTAGAAGTCCATGGAGCGGCCACTGCCGATCCAATCGATGAGGGCTCGGCGCGAGAATTTCCACTCGCGCCCGATCTTGCGGGCGGGCAGGTTTTCAGAGTGCAGCACCTTATTGAAGGTCTTCACGCTGACCCCGAGCAGGCTCGCGGCCTCCTCCACGTTGAGAATCTCTCGGTCGGGGCTAGCGCTCATGCGTCGTCCCCCTCATCGGCCCAGCGGCGCTCCATCTCTTCCTTGATGTAGTCCGCGATGTCGATGGTGTTCGAGCCGGGGCCGAAGAGCTTGGAGTAGCCGTCCGCTTGCAGGCTCTGCATGTCGTCGGCCGGGATGATCCCGCCGCCGACCATGAGCACCTTGTCCAAGCCGCGCTCCTGCAGCGCCTTGCGCACGCGCGGAAAGAGCTCCATGTGAGCGCCGGACAGAATCGAAAGCCCGACCACGTCCACGTCTTCCTGGAGGGCGGTCTCCGCGATCATGTCGGGAGTCTTGTGCAGACCGGTGTAGATCACTTCCATGCCTTGGTCCCGGAGAACACTGGCCACGACTTTTGCGCCGCGGTCATGTCCATCGAGACCGGGCTTGCCGATCAACACTCGAATCCGTCGTCCTTTGGTTGCCATGATTTTATTAGAGGATCTTGGGTTCGTGGTATTCGCCAAATTCGTCGCGCAGAACCTGGGCCATTTCGCCGAGGGTGACGTTGGCATGAGCCGCAGCGACAAAGCGCTCGAGCAGGTTGGCACCGTCGTGGCAGCCGCTGCGGATGGAATCGAGGGCGGCCTGTACGCCGGCGTCGTCGCGGCTGGCGCGTAGCTCGGCCATGTTGGCGCGCGCTTCCAGCTCCGCCTCGGGGCGGATGCGGTGGATGTCGATCTCGGGGCCGGCCTTATCGTCTTCCTCGACGAAGCAGTTCACGCCGACAACGCGCTTGCTGCCGGTCTCGATGGCGCGTTGGTACTTGACCGCCGAGTAATGGATCTCCTTCTGGAAGAACCCATCCTGGATAGCCGGCACCACGCCGCCGCGGGCCTCGATCTCTTTGAAGTAGCTCATCGCTTCCTCTTCGAGACGGTTGGTCTGGGCTTCGACGAAGTAGCTGCCTGCGAGCGGGTCCACCACATGGGCGACCTCGATCTCTTCGGCCACGATCTGCTGCGTGCGCAGGGCGATCTTGACCGCCTTCTCCGTGGGCAGAGACAGGGTCTCATCCATGGAGTTCGTGTGCAGGGATTGCGTGCCGCCGAGCACCGCCGCCAGGGCCTCGAAGGCCGTGCGCACGATGTTGTTCTCGGGCTGCTGAGCGGTGAGTGAGACGCCGGCGGTCTGCGTGTGGAAGCGCAGCATCCAGGAGCGTGGGTCCTTGGCGCCAAACTCTTCCTTCATCTTGCGCGCCCAGATGCGGCGCGCTGCGCGGAACTTGGCGATCTCCTCGAAGAAGTCCAGGTGACTGTCAAAGAAGAAGGACAGGCGCGGGGCGAAGGAGTCCACGTCCATGCCGCGCTCGATGCCGCGACGCACGTACTCCATGCCGTTGGCCAGGGTAAAAGCCAGCTCTTGAGCTGCCGTCGAGCCAGCCTCGCGGATGTGATAGCCGGAGATGGAGATCGTGTTCCAGCGCGGAACTTCCTGGGAGCAGTACTCCATCACGTCGGTGATCATGCGCAGGGCAGGTTCCGGCGGGACGAGCCAAGCGTGCTGTGCTTGGTACTCCTTCAGGATGTCGTTCTGCACCGTGCCCATGATCTGCGCGCGGGACACACCCTGCGTCTCGGCGCAGGCGATGTAGAAGGCCAGCAGAATCGGCGCCGGACCGTTGATCGTCATGGAGGTCGAGACCTTGTCCATGGGGATGCCGTCGAAGAGACGCTGCATATCCGCCATGGAACTGATCGACACGCCGACTTGCCCGACCTCGCCGCGGGAGATCTCCGCGTCGCAGTCGTGACCCATCAAGGTCGGGAAGTCGAATGCCACCGAAAGGCCGGTCTGGCCGTGATCCAGCAGAAACTTAAAGCGCTCGTTCGTCTCCGTGGCCGTGCCGAAGCCTGCGAACTGGCGCATGGTCCAGAGCCGGCCGCGGTACATGCTCGGGTGCACGCCGCGCGTGTACGGGTACTGGCCGGGCCAGCCGAGGTCGCGCTCGTGATCGATGTTCGCGTCCTTTGGACCGTAGACGGTTTTCAGCTCCGTACCCGAGAGCGTGGTGAACTCCACGTCGCGGGTCTTAGCGCCGTCCATGGCCTGCTCCCAGGCGAGTTGCGCGGCGCTGCGGGTCACTTTGCTCTCACCCGTTCCGGGGCTGCTATCCATAGTGCTCATGCATTCTCCTCAGGCTGGGATGTGCTCTGTGCTTGACTGGGCAAGGCGCTCAGCAGGTCTTTCAGAACCCGCGCAGCAGCCGCGTAGGGCGTCACGTCTTGGTCCAGGAGCGAGCCCACAAGCTCGGCGTAACCGCGCTCCTGCCAAAGGGCTTCGTCCAAGTTCTCGATCACCACGCGCTTGACCTGGGCCAAGCGTTGCTTGCGGCGGCGCGCTTCGAGGCGGCCTGCGACCGCCAGATGCGCGCGATGTTTTGCGACCGCTTCCCAGACCTCGTCGATGCCTTCGCGCTTGCCGGCGCTAGCCATGACCACGGGCGTTTGCCAGGCGTCTTTCGCCAGCCCACCGCCGGTCATGCGCAGGTGCACGGACTCGTCTAGGTCGCGCGCCAAGCGGTCGGCGCCGGGTTGATCCGACTTGTTCACGCAGAGCACGTCGGCCACTTCCAAGAGCCCGGACTTCATGGCTTGAATGCCGTCGCCGGCGCCGGGGCAGAGCACCACCAGCACCGTGTCGGCCGCAGCCACCACGTCGTACTCAGCTTGCCCGACGCCCACCGTTTCGACGATCAGCTCTTCGATGCCGAAAGCGTCCATCAAGTCGAAGGCGTCGACGGTGGCGCGCGCAATTCCGCCGTGGCTACCGCGGCTCGCCATGGAGCGGATATACACGCCCGGGTCGAGTGTGCGCTCCTCCATGCGGATGCGATCGCCGAGCAGAGCGCCGCCCGAGTAGGGACTCGAGGGATCCACTGCGAGCACACCGACGCTCCGTTCGCGCTCGCGCTGGGTGCGCGCTAGCTCGTTGACTAGCGTGCTCTTGCCCGCGCCGGGAGGACCCGTAACACCTAAGCGATGACCCTGCCCCACCCGTCCGTAGACGGCCGCGAAGGCGTTGGGAAAGCGCTCATCTGCATCCTCTCCCCAGGAGATCATCCTGGCGAGGGCGCCGCGTTCACCAGCCAAAAAGCGGCTGGCCATGCGGGACTTGGGTACGGAAGTGGTCACGGCTTGCAGTGCTACTTGAGCAGGGAACGAGCGATCACGATGCGCTGGATGTCGGTCGCGCCCTCGTAGATCTCGGTGATGCGTGCATCGCGGAAGAGGCGCTCCACATGGAAGTCGTCGGTGTAGCCGGCGCCGCCATGGATCTGCAAACACTCGTCAGCGCAGAAGTTGGCCATGCGCGAAGCCATCAGCTTGGCCTGGCTCGCGGCGCGGCCGCTGTCCTGGCCGTTGTCGCGCATGTACGCGGCACGCTGCACCAGGAGGCGCGAAGCGTCCAGCTGGGTGGACATATCGGCCAGCTTCCACTGGATCGCCTGGAAGTTGCCGATGGCCTTGCCGAACTGCTCGCGCTCCTTCGAGTACTTGATCGCTGCATCGAGGCAGGCGCGGCCGATGCCGACGCCCTGGGCTGCGATACCGATGCGACCGCCGTCCAGGGTGTCCATAGCCAGGTGGAAGCCGCGACCGGGCTCGCCCAGGATCGCGTCCTTGCTGAGGCGCACGTCTTCGAGGATCAGCTCCGTTGTGGAGCTACCGCGCAGGCCGGTCTTCTTCTCGGACTTGCCGATCTTGAAGCCTGGCGTGTCGCGCGGCACCAGGAAGGCGGTGATGCCCTTGGCCTTGGAAACACTGGGATCCGTACGCACGTAGACAACAAAGAGGCCAGCTTGCTCGCCGGTGGTCACCCAGAGCTTGGTGCCGTTCAGAATCCAGTCGTCCCCATCGGGCGTGGCAGCGCACTCAAGAGCCGCAGCGTCGGAACCGGAAGCGGCTTCGGACAGGCTGTAGGCACCGATCACTTCGCCGCTAGCGAGCTTCGGGATCCACTCTTGCTTCTGGGTGTCCGTGCCCCACTTGAGCAGGGCCGCCGACACCAAGCTGGCGTGCACGGAGACCGTGACGCCGGTGGAAGCGCAGGCGTAGTTCAGTTCCTCAAGCACCAGGGTCAGAGCCATGTTGCCGAGGCCACTGCCGCCGTATTCCTCAGGCATGGTCAAGCCAAACAGGCCCAGCTCGCCGAGCATGGTGAACACCTCGGGATCGATTGCCCCGTTGCGGTCGTGCTTGGTAGCGCGCGGCATGAGCTCGGATTGAGCAAAGTCGCGGGCCATATCCCGCACCATGGCGAGCTCTTCGGTCAGTTCGAAGTTCATAGGGTGCTCAGTCGTATTGATAGAAGCCCTTACCGGACTTGCGTCCCAAACAACCCGCCGCAACCATGCGGCGGAGTAGCGGGCAGGGGCGATATTTGTCGTCCCCAAGGCCCTTGTGCAAGACCTCGAGAATGTCGAGGCAGACGTCCAACCCAATCAGGTCGGCTAAGGCCAAGGGACCCATGGGGTGGGCCATGCCCAGCTTCATCACGGTGTCGATGCCTTCCTTCGTGGCGACGCCTTCCATCAAGCAGAAGATCGCCTCGTTGATCATGGGCATCAACACGCGGTTCGACACGAAGCCGGGGTAGTCGTTGGCTTCCACCGGCACCTTGCCGAGTGCTTCAGAGGCAGCCAGCACGGCGGCGGTGGTCTCGTCGCTGGTCTCGTGACCGCGGATGACCTCCACCAGCTTCATGATCGGCACCGGGTTCATGAAGTGCATGCCGATGACCTTGTCGGCGCGCTTCGTATTGGCGGCGATGGTGGTGATCGAGATGGACGAGGTGTTCGTGGCCAGGATCGTGTCCGGGCCGCAGATGCTATCGAGCTCGGAGAAGATGGCTGCCTTAACGTCCTCGCGCTCGACCACGGCCTCGACCACTAGGCCCTGGTCGGTGATGCCTGAGATCTTCGAAGCAGTGGACAGGCGCGCCAGAGCGGCGGCCGCGTCCTCAGCGCTGATGCGCTCCTTCTTGACCATGCGCGCCAGGTTCTTCTCGATCGTGGCGCGGCCGCGTTCGAGCGCAGCCTCCGCCGCATCGACCATCAGTACTTCGGACCCGCCCATGGCGAAGACCTGGGCGATGCCGTTGCCCATGGTGCCGGCGCCGATGACAGCGACCTTGGCGAAGTGAGGGGTAGCCACTAGAGACGCTCCACGCCGAGGGAAACAGCGTTACCGCCACCGAGACAAAGGGAGGCCATGCCGGTCTCCACATCTTTCTGCTGCATGGCGTGCAGCAGGGTCACCAGGATGCGCGCGCCGGAAGCGCCGATGGGGTGACCCAGAGCGACTGCGCCGCCGTTGACGTTGATGCGCTCGGGATCGAGTCCGAGCTGACGTTGCAGGGCGATGGCTGCCACACTGAAGGCTTCGTTGATCTCGTGCAGCTCGAAGTCGACCGGCTTGCGGCCGTGCTTCTCCGCGCACTTCTGGATCGACAGCTCAGGAGCCATCATGACCCACTCGGGTGCGCAGCCGCCGGTAGCGTAGTGCGTGATCTTGGCCAAGGGCTTGACGCCCAACTCTTGGGCGCGCTCGGCGCTCATGACGACCAGTGCTGCAGCACCGTCGTTGATCGAACTTGCGTTCGCCGCAGTCACCGAGCCTTCCTTGCGATCGAAAGCCGGACGCATCTTGGCCATGCCTTCGATGGTCGCCCCGACGCGCACGGTCTCGTCCGTATCGAACTGGATCGGGTCCTTCTTGCGCTGGGGAATCTCGATCGAAACACGCTCCGCCGCGAAACGGCCGGCGGCGTTTGCGGCCTCCGCCTTGCGATGACTCTCGAGCGCGAACTCGTCCTGGGCCTCGCGGCTGATCTCGAACTTCTTGGCCACCAGCTCGGCGGTCATGCCCATGTGGAAGTCGTTGTAGATGTCCCACAGGCCATCGTTGACCATGGAGTCCACCAGCTGGCTGTTGCCGAGGCGCATGCCTTCGCGCGCCTGGGGCACCAGGTAGGGCGCGTTGGTCATGCTCTCCATGCCGCCGGCCAGGATGCAGTCAGCATCCCCGGCGCGGATCGCTTGAGCGGCGAGCATCACGGCCTTCAGACCGGAGCCGCAGACCTTATTGATGGTCAAGCTTCCGGCAGCGTCAGGGATGCCCGCAGCGCGCGCGACCTGGCGGGCCGGGTTCTGACCCAGGCCGGCGGGCAGCACGTTGCCGAAGATCAGCTCCTCGATCGCGTCCGGCTGGATGCCGGCCTGCTCGAGGGCTGCCTTGGCAGCGAAAGCACCCAGTTCTGGGGCACGGAAGGGTGAGAGGGAGCCTTGGAACTTGCCGATTGGGGTTCGGCAGGCACTGGCGATAACGACGTCCTTCACAGATGTGCGCGCGGGCTCGAGAGAGAGGTAGAGAGGACCCTGGCAACTTCGCGAGGGCACTCGAGGCAAACAATATAGTGATCTCCCCCCTCCAGAGCCATCCCAGAGGGCCATTTGGCGGGCTGAAATGGGGCCAAGTTAGCTATAACATCCCCCCATATGCCCCTGAGTACGTATCGCCCCGGGCACTTTGGAGCCGCGGCCCTGGCCCCGTGCTCTTCCCCCCAGCGGGAAGCAGCGCCCCAGCTGCATGGAGAGCCCCCGGAGCAGTGGATCCCCCCCCATGGATTGCCTATTCCGGGGGTCAAGGGGGGCCCTATGCACGCTCTCGCCCCCCCCTCCCGTGGACGATCGCACCATTACAGAGGGGCTCCAGCGCAGGGATGAGGCCGTCGTAAGGGCCTTCCTCCAGCGCTACAGGGCCCTCATTCACCATTGCATCAGCAATTTCGAGTCCGATTCAGGGGCCCGTGAGGACCTCTATCAGGACCTGGTCATGTATGTCTTCCAGCGTCTGGACGCTGGTAGCTACGACCCCGACAAGGGCACCCTGGGCACCTGGCTCTATCGCGTGGCCTGGTGCCGCTGCGTGGACCTCAAGCGCAAGGCGAGCGCGCGCCACGAGCCGCGCCTAGCCGGCGCCGGCGAGGAACTCCCCGAGCGCGCCGACGAGCACCCCAGCCCCGACGAGGCCGCCGGCATCGACGAGATCGGCGTCTTCGTGCGCCGCGCCATGACCGAGCTTGAGCCGGAAGAGCGCGCCCTCCTGGACCTGCGCTTCCTGCGTGGCCAGACCCTGGGCCAGATCGCTTCCAAGCTCTCGATCTCGGTCGAGCAGACCAAGTACCGCCTACGCCGCGCCACCGTAAGCCTGCGCCGCGTACTGCAAACCCACTACGCCCTCGAGGAGGCCTAGATGTCGGACGAATTCGAAAACAAGGCCCCCAAATCAGCCCCCCTCGAGCCGCTGGCTTCGGAAGTACATACAGACGACACCGCCCTCGACCTTGCTGCCCTTTGGGAGCTCGCCGCCACGCCGCCTGCCTCGCGCAGCGCGCTGCCCCCCGGCCCGCTCTCCCAGGCACCTGTTGCCGAACGCCTCGCGCGTTGGGACGAGCTACCTCCGGACGAATTGATCCAACTCCATCGAGACCCCCACCTGGGCGGCCAGCTTGGCCTATTGCAACGCGCGGATGACTGGCTGCTAAGCGGCGGTCAATCTGCCGAGCCATGCCCCAACCCCGAGGCCCTGTTCGAGTTCGCAGGCGCCCCCGGCGCGGCCAGCCTCGCGGACGAAGCCCACAGCCAGGTGGCAGCCCACCTGGCCCAGTGCGCAGCCTGCGCCGGTCTGGTGCACTCCCTCGCGGACGTGCCCAGCGCGGCACTGCTGGAAGGCCGCCCCCCCACGCCGCAGCTGCGTCTGTTGCAAGGCGGCGCCCTGGTCGCGGCAGCGGCGGCGCTGGTCATGACCATCGGCCCTTCGCTCATGAACGGCCTCGGCGGCAGCAACAACGCCTGGCCCACGGCCCAAGTGTTGCGCGGCCCCGAGCAAGGACCCCTACTCGCACCCGGCGGCAGCCTACTGGCCACCGAACTCAGCGCTAGCTGGTCCAAGCTACCGATCTTCCACCTGCGCAAGGTGCAGGGGGCCAGCGCCTATCGCGTCAGCGTGCTCAAGACCACCGGCGGCGCCTTCGACCTGGGTCAGCCCATGCTCGACTTGCAGTCCGCCGAACCCCGCATACCCTCCGAAGCCAGCTTCGAGCCGGGCCACTACACCTGGGAAGCCTGGGCCACCGTGGACGGCCGCGAGATCCTGCTCGGCACCTGCGACTTCCGCATGCGCGCGGACGCGGAAGCCAAGGCCATCGCCGAGGCAGCCCAAGCCGCCGAAGGTGGCGCACGCGTACGCATCTTGGAAGAAGCCGGTCTCTTCGTGGACGCGCGCCTGGCCGCTGAGGCCCTGCCCGCCAGCGCGGAGCGGGACGCCTACCTCGCCCGCATCGAGCGGTGAGCTTTCCCGCAGTGCGCACAAGTGTGGTGTGTCTGCAGTTTGATTCCTCTGCTCGAGTCCCATTCGAGTGCTGGCAAGGCGCGGCGACGTGGGCGTAACCGTAGCTACTTCGAGGAGCCGCAATGTAGCCAGCGCACGAATGGGGCCGAGCAGGGGGATCGAACTGCTGACACGCCGCACTCACGCCTGCGTGGGATTCTTGTGCTTGTTACTAGGAGCGGGTGCTCCGGCGCAGCAAGAGGTTCCCCCGGGCGCACAGTTCCTCGCCGCCATCAACGCTTGGCGCGCGGGTGATCAAGCGGCGGGTGCGCGCCTCGAGAGCCTGAGCGAAGAGCTAGCCAGAACGCGCCCGGACGCCGCCTTAGTAGCGCAGTACTACCTCGGCCTGGACAGCTCCGCGCGCCTGCAGGGTCTAACGCGGGACACAGAGTTTGAAGAGCTGCGCCAACAAGCGGCCGCAACTTCCAACTGGTCCGCTGAACAACTCCACGCTTGGCCGGCTGAACGCGCGCGACTACTAACCAAGCTGCGCGACTTCGCCGCTGCGGTGGAGCAGGAAACCGACTACGTACCCGCCGCCAACGCCCAGGCCCTCAGCGCGCGCTTGCTACTGGCCCAAGCCGAGCGCGACCCGAACCTCGACATCGCCGGCCAACGCGCACTGCTGATCGATGTGCGCGAGCACAGCCAAGCGGCGCTGATTCTCTTCGAGCGCGCCGGCCAGTTGACCCCGCGTTTGGATCCCCTCTGGCTGCTGGCCGACCTGGCCCGCGTGCAGGGCCAATACGGAATCGCGCGCAAACGCTTCCGCAGCCTGGACCGCACGGCCCAGAAGGTGGGGCGCCCTGAGCATCGCGTGCTCGCCCGCTTAGGACTCCTGCAGCTAGCCCGCGACGCCGGCGATCCGGCCGGAGTCGAGCGCCAACTCGCCGCTCTGGCGCGCATCACCACTCCCAAGGAGAGTTGGCCGCTCGCGCGTGAGCACGCCACCAGCCTCTTCCACGCGGACCGCCCCGAAGCCGCCCTCGCGTTCTTGCTGACCCACCGCCCCGGCGCCGCGAGCGAACGCCAACAGTGGCACGCGCTTTTGGCCGCCTGCCTAGCGCGCTCCGGCGACCGCGCCGGCGCCCGCGCGGAGCTCGATCAACTCGACGGCCCCAGCGCCCTGGCGCGCGCCTCGCTCGAGCTTGCCGATGGCCACCCCGCCGATGCGCGCGCGCGCTTGGCCGGCCTAGCCGCCTCCGACCTCGGCCCGCGCGGCCGCGCCCAAGCCGCCGCCATCGAAGGCCAAGCCTGGCTCGCGGAAGGCAACGCACCCGCAGCGAGGCATGCGCTCGGTCGCGCCTTGGCTCTCTCCGAGAACTGGCGCACGCGCCTAGCTGGCCAGGTGGGCAGCGTCGACGGCGAGTGGCTCGGCATCGACACGGTGGTACTGGCTGCGCGCGCCAGCGCCGAGTGCGGCGAGCACTTGGAAGCGGCGCGCATTTTGGAACAGCATCAGAGCCGCAGCCTGCGCGCAGCGGGCAGCACGGTGGGCAGCACCGTGAGCAGCGCTCAATTGCAGCAAGTCGCCGCCGGGGCAGAGGCAGGCTTGTTGACCTATGGCATCGGTGCGAACGAGAGCTTGGTGGTGCACGTAGACGCCGGCGGAAAAGCCCTGAGCGCGAGCATCCCCGTTGGCCGGCGCGCACTCGCGGCCGCGATCAGGCGTCTACGCGAAGCTTGTCTAGGTGGCGACGACGTTCGCCTCGCGCAATTGGCTGCGGAGCTCTCGAGCCGCTTACTACCCGTCGCCATCGCGCAGCGACTGACCGACGCGGACCCCACCGACCGACTACTGTTGCTCGCCCACGGGCCGCTCGAAAGCCTGCCCCTAGATCTCTTGCACCTGGCTGGCGTGCCGCTCGGCGAGCGCTTGGCCCTGTGCGTGCTGCCCGGCCTGCAAGCGGCCGGTGAGGTACAGACCTTCCACACGGACGCGCAGCCCTGGATCTTCCTCGGTGCACCGAATGGCACGGACTTGCCCGAGCTTCCGGAAGCGCGCCACGAGCTGACGAGCCTCAGCACTAGCTACTCGAACGCCAGCCTGGCCCTGGGCGACCAGTGCACATCCGAGCGCCTCTTGCGCGCCCTGCAATCCGGCGGCGCCCTGCACGTGGCCACGCACCTGGTGCGCGACGCGAGCTGCGATGGAACGCGCCTGGCCGGGGAAGCCTTGGCCCTGGCCCATGGGGATCGTTTGTGCGCCGCGGAGATCGCCGCCCGTCCGCCGGGCCCGCGCGTACCCATGGTGGTGCTGACCGCATGCTCCAGCGGCGGCGGGCGCTTCCTGGACGGTGAGGGCCTGATCGGCGTGGCCCGCGCGCTGCTGGAGACAGGCGTCGAGCGCCTGCTCGTGACCCTCTGGCCCGTGCGCGATGGTGCCGCCAGGCACTTTGCCGAGGCCTTCCACGCTGGCCTCGACCGCGGCCTAGACCCCGCCAGGGCCGCCCAGAGCGCGCGCCAGGCCCTGCGAGTAGACGGATTCGCAACGCGAGACTGGGCCGCGTTCCGGATTCTGGGCAGACCCTAGAAGAATTTTCCGGTGGCCCATGGGCCACCCTTAAGGGATCGGAAGGAGTTTCCGATAGCGGGCGTGTTGGCGGGGAGATCTCCGCTGACCCAAGCCCCCATGATCCTCGAACTCGCCTGCACTGCTTTCTCGTTTGGCTTCGGCCAAGCGCCGACCCTCTCCAACCTGCCGCAGAGCTTGGAGGGCCACGACGTCCGCACATTGATGCAGGCCAGCCCCACGCACTTCGCCGCGGAGAACCTGGGCCAAGCGGCACAGATGATCCTGGTCGGCGACCCGCGCCACGGCGTACTCAGCCTGATGACCCTGCCCCCCGGGCAGCGCATCGAGCACCTCGTAAGCAGCGCCGCCCTCGCCAGCCTGTGGGTCGAAGTGGTCGAGCGCGATCAAAGCACATGGACCACTAGCGGCGCCTTCCCGCTCTCCAGCCTGCGCTCCGTCGAAGGCCCCGAGAGCAACGACCTCTGGATCGAGCGCACCACCGGAGGCCTGCTCGCCTGGAGCGCCTGCGCCAACCAAACGCCCATCCGCACCACCTCCATCGGCGCCCTACGCAAGAGCCCCGCTAGCCCGCGCACCCGCAACGTCGTGCAAGACGCGCAGCAGGGCCTAGCCCCGCACGTACCCGGCGCACCCCCCACCGATCAGAAGAAGGACGACACCCCGCCCAAGGTCCCCGACAAGACCCTGCCGCCGTTCTAAACACCGAGCAACCACCGCGCCGGTTTGACAGAGCCACGCGCGGCACTGCGATGAGTTGAAGTCTTAGACAGAGACAAAGAGAGGTAGGGGCGCCGCGCAGCGGCGCCCCTATTCATTTGGTACGCAAACAAGGGCAGCGGGCTAGCCCACAAACCGGAGGCTGGCGAAGGGGAGGGGGCGGATTGTTGGGGAGGGTGAGGGAGGTCCGCTGGTGCTGAGAGGTGGGCGCGCCGGAGCCGGCCTCTGGCCGGGGGGCGCAGGGGTGCTTTGCTGCCGAATCAAGTTTGGCGGACGAGCCAGTTCAGGCGGAGGTACGCACCACGACACGAACACGCACCCTCCCCTTCGCCAGCCACCGGCCTGCGGCCGGGCGCCGTCGGTCTCTAGCGCCCCGTCACTCACAACCTCAGGCGTCGACAATCATCTGCGCTCCACCCTCCCACGGTTTGCTGCCGAATCAAGATCCAGCACCACCCGCCTACCCCTCGTCGAACCCGTTCACCTAGGCCAAGAGTCGTACAACCCCGGGCGCTCGTCCTTCGCAATCGGCAGCACCTTGCGCTGCCGATGCACATCCTCCAGATCGATGTCCACCACCAGCAGGGGCTCCGCCGCAGTGCTCTCCCCAAGCAGCTCACCATCCGGACTGACGATCAGCCCATTGCCCACGTACTCAAGCTTGCGCCCGGTACGCCCGAAGGGCACATCCCCGCGCCGGTTCGCCCCGAGCACGAACATCTGCCCCTCCACCGCGCGCCCCATGCACAAGCTCCGCCAATGGGGAGCACGCACGCCGGGCCACTGCGCCACCACCACCAAGAGCTCCGCACCACCGCGGAAGACCACCCGCGATAGCTCCGGAAAGCGCACGTCGTAGCACACCATGGCCCCCAGTCTTCCAGCCCCCGTATCGACCACTGGCGGCGGCTCCACCCCCGCTGTGAAGGCCGCCGGCTCCGCAGTGGGCGAGAAGAGGTGCACCTTGTCATGGAAGGCAACCACCTCGCCGCCCTCCAACACATGCGCCCGGTTGAAGGGCTTGCTCTGCCCCGAATCAGCCAGCGCCGACCCCACTACCACGACGCCCAATTCCCCTGCCCGCGCGGCGACTTTCTCCACCGCTTCCACGGTGGCCTCCAAGGCACCCGCGTGCCCAGCCGGCAAGAACGACGTGGGCCACAGCTCCGGCAAGGCGAGCAATACTGCCCCCCTAGCCGCGGCCTGCTCCACAGCCTGCAGGGCCTGTTCAAGATTCCCGGCGTACTCCCCGGGACGAGGGTCCAAAGCGAAGGTGGCAACTAGCATCCACGGCAGTCTACCCCCAGGGCCTTGCTACCCCGTCACGGCGTGAAGGTGATCTGCAAGGCGTCCGTCAGGTTCATGCCGGTGCCGGCAGTCTGGGCAGGATCCCGGTAGAGGAACTGCACGTACCAAGTCGATCCCGGCGTCCAAGCCCCAGCCCCTGCGTTGAGTGGCGCTTGGGTGAAGTCCACCGGCATCAGTACCTGCCCCTGATTGTCGATCACTTGCGGCGTGCCCAGGTAGGTCACCCCTTGGGCGCCGCCGTCCACGCACAGGAACCCATCCATGAAGGGCACCTGCGTCAGCGCCGGGCCGTAGAAGAAGCGCCCGGTCTGGTGCGGGACCGCGCCTTCGACGAAGAGCAGCAGCTCGTTGTTGCCGACGCTGATTGGACCGTCGGTCAGAATCCGAGCAGCGCTGCCCGTGGAGTTTTGGGTCGAGGTGCAGACCGAGTCGGCGTCGCCGATCGCGCCGCGGTAGATGCTGACGGCGCCTTCTGCGGCGCCTCCGTTTTCGTAGGCGAGGGTATAGCCATAGGCCCACTCCGCTAGCCCATCGCCATCTAAGTCGCCCATGATAGCAAGGCCCTGGAATCCCGGCTTCTTCCTCCAGAGCATCGTGCCAGTGCGTCCCGAGTAGACGCAGATCGTCCCCGATAGGAGAATACCGTAGAAGGGATCAAAGAAGAGTCCTGACTCCTTAGCGCCTGCGATGAGGTCCCGATAGCCGTCTCCATTGACGTCACCGTTGGCTTCATCCATACCCGTGTGGGTCCGGTTGAACTGACAGCCGACGACGTAAACCGGAGTCCGAGGAGCGGAAAATGACTTGATATAAGCCCCGTCCACACCAGAGAACACGGCCATGTACTTGGGATTGAGGTTATTAGGGCAGCCGAACAATGTACCCGCCGAGGATGACCCGAAGTCGGGGACGCCATCCCCGTCAAGATCGCTGAACGAGACAACACTGGCACCGAGCACATCCGAATAGTGAAGGCCCTTGACCCGGTAGAGTTCAATGCCAGTCGCGCCCGAATACACGATGCACGCGCCGAGTAGATTGTTACCGACCCAAGGATTCCCCAGGCCTACGCCATAGTCGACAACACCATCGCCATCCAATTCACCCAGCGCAGCTAGTGGCGTTGGATTTCCACCGCCACCGTAGCGCCTCAAGGCTTGCCCTGTACCCCCCTCAATAACAAAGGCGTCGAAGACCGCCTGATTACTATTGGCTACGATGAACTCGTCCCGCCCATCACCATTAATATCTCCGAGTCGCTTGATCAGCTTGCCGAATCCATGCTCAGGAAAAATGGTCTGGGGTGTTTGGACGTCCGCGAGCAGAGTTCCATCGACTCCACTCCATACGAGGACATGCCCAAAAGGATTGCTCCCCTGGTCCGTAGACCCACCCGCGAAATCCTCTATCCCATCGCCGTCAAAGTCGCCCACCCCGCCAACCCCGAAGCCTAGCTCATACCCAGAAGGCCCAAAATAGGGTCCATGCAGAAGAGCGCCGCTCTGGCCCGAGAAGACCCACACTCCCCCACCACCATTGGTGAACCCGTTTTGGGTTAGGCCAGCATTGTGCCCACCAATGATGATTTCATTGACGCCGTCTCCATCGATATCCCCCACGGGTGCCACGGCTGCTATCTGCCACAGTCTTCTCCCACGAAAATTGTGAAGGAGATCCTGCGCGGGTACAGCAGCCACCGATCCGGTTATTGACATCCCACAGGAAAGGGCTAGGGCCACGCGCTTGAGGCTGAGCGACACTTCGAATCTAGCGACCATAAACGCGGACGCCTCCCCCGTAGTCGGACACGATCAATCGCTCGCCGCCCCCGTCTGCTACCGGCACGGGCTGGACGATCAACGCAGAAGCGTACTCGGATGTCTGCAGGGTCCCGCTTGGGTGAGTATCGGTGAATGCACCCGCTCCGGCAGTCGGGTCGAAGGTGACGTGCACGACGCCGACTCGGCGTACGGCCACGACAAGGTACGCCTTGCCTTGGTCGACACCCAGCACTTCGAGGTCGAGGATGATATTGTCAAGATCATCAAAGAGGCTCGGGGGAGTGCTCCACTCTGCAAAGATATCAAGGGCAACATCATTGTTCGGGTCTGCGGCGGAGAGGATGTCCTGCACCTCGTACGCGTAGATAGCTCCCGTTAGATCCGAAACGAGTGCGTAGGCTTTGTCGCCGATCCGCACCGAATCCACTTCCCAGGTGAGGCCTGGATTGCGCGATCCGATAGCCTTCGGCAAGGCTGACTTCAGGAATTCGGGGTCCGTGGGGATCAGCTCACTCCCGATCGGTCTCCAGTAGGTAGTCGGCACCGTGCCTACTTCTGCCACCTCCCAGAATTGAACAAGCCCATGACCTTGCTCCTGCTCCCAGAGTGAACCGGGAGTTGGGAGCCAGCCGGTGTGGTCGGTAAAGATCGTCCAATCAGGGTCCGCATTGATCTTGCCGCAAGGAACGGCGATGACCCACTTGCCCCAGGCTGTGTCTTCTATGTTCCTGACTTCGATAGCTCTCGGCGCTGAGGTGTGAATCGACCCACCGGGGTCCATCAACAGATCTGCGCCACCGTTAGGATTCTCGATTTTCCCCGCGCGCAGCCACCAATCCTTCGCGAGGAGCCCCTCGGCAGTATTGGTATCACGGGGCATGTTGTTGAACTCGGGGTGAGTCACCAATTGCCGTGGGTTCGCGAGGATGAGGCCTGTCGCTGTGAGGGCGGCGTCGTCTTGAGCTAGAGGCTGGAGGAGCGTCTTCAAAATCAGGTCATCTCTACCAAAAACACTCAGACCTTCAGGCGAAGACAGGCGCGTGCCAAACACCAAGGGCTCATGCCCTCCAGCCTCAAGGAAGTCATTCAACTTCGGAAAGTGCCCCGCCATCAGGTAGTAGGGCCGCGGAATCAGGCCATACGAGTCATCGAATGGCAGAAAGGTCCACTTATTCGTAATCGTAGGCGGGCTACCGCTCGAGTGCTGGTACTTCATCAGCATCCAACGATCACCCTTCCCAAGATCATCCAAGATCACTCCGGAGGAGAGGAGGTACTCCTCACCGGCGTTGGGACCGGCCCACACAGAGCCGGCATCCATTCGGTGGGATCCTGCAGGGCCGAAGGTCGAGGCTGCGGTGGATTGGACTTGCAGGCTCGGGTCCGACGCCGGCCCAGTAACGGACAGGAACCCCAGGCTGGGGAACTTGCCGTCGTTGGCACTGATGATGAACGACTCAGGATCAACAACGCTCTGGACCAATCCGAAGGCCTGACTGCCCTCCAAGGAATCGATTGAGCGCAAATAGGTACCTAGGGGGGCGCCCAGATGTATCCCCTGCGGAAAGGCTCCCGGGTGAACTACCGAGAGGCAGAACCCCAGCAGGTTTTGATCGAAGGTGGAGATATCGGGCAAGCGGTAGTTGTGGATGACGTTGAGTTCATCACCACTGGGCTGAATGGACGGGAAACGCACCTGCACACCACCCGCATCAAACCAGTTGTCGAAATTGAAGCCCGGTGTAAGGCTAAGCACTCCATTGCTGAATCCGCCCTCAGCCACACCGGGATCTACGCGATAAAAAATGGTGCGGCGCGTGCCCTTCAGGTCTGAAGCATGGGTGCCGCCCCACTCCAAGTCAGAGCCGTAGGTCACGCCCTCGTTCGCGTTGTTGAAGAGTTGGGTTACCAAAGGAGAGCCGTCATAGGTCACGGCCAAGATTGGGCCATGGGTCGGGTGCTCCACCAGCGCCAAGCCCGTGGCATAGCCGTGCTCCTCGCCATTCCCTACTCCAACGGCATCCGGAAATTGGGCCACCATGGGGATGCAATCTGTCAAAACTCCGCCGTCGTCCTGGCAGTCCTTTGCAATCTCTACACCTTCGTGGTGATCGATGGCCATGGTCTGGTTCCAGGTCAGCCGATCCTTCACATCGAACCGCATCCACCCCAAGTGGTCGACGGTGGTGTAAAGGTGAGCTCGGTTAGAGTTGGCCGGAGTGTCCCGCTCGACCAAGACGTCATTGAAGAAAGGACGCTCCGCCCGATCGATGATCGGTTCTTCCAGATAAGGCCGGTCATTCGGGGAACTGCGGTAGAGCATGTGACCGTACAGCGCGTCGACGCCAACCGCATAGTGAGTGTCGTTCCCCATGACCGGACCCCAGTCCACGGACGGAGGCGTGAGCGTGCCTGAGAATTGCTCCGGGCAGAAACCGATCCTCACCAAGCCGTGGTGCCCCATCGACACATAGATGTCAGCACATTCATCGCCGTTGGCCTTGATGTAGGAGTCGACGCACATGGCTCCCGCCACGGACCGCCCATACTCGTAAGGAGTGAGGGCATGGATGTCATTGCCCGCGATCTCGAAGTACGGGTGATTGCCTAGGGTAACCTCAACCAACGCTGCGATAGGCATCGGAATCGGGCTCGCCGCGATAGCATGCACGTCAGCGAGTCGGTACACGCGCAAGCGCGACTTGCTCTTTTTGCCGAAGGTGGCCACGAGATAGCGCTCGCCATCAATGGTCATCACGTCCACGTCCGAGCACCACCGGCGACTGTTTTGCGTGGCCACATTGGCATTTCCAGAGTCGTCGATCAGCCACGCTTCGTTGGTCGTAGAAGAGACGTCGGCCTGCATGAACCAAAGCCCGTCACGGCCGGCGGCAATGTACAAGTAGTCATTGCTTCCGTTGGTTGGCTCCGTCTGGGCCAGCGGATCCAGCAGCATGCGCGCGGCCAAGACTCCTTTGGTCCCCACGCGGACCTTCTTGGATCCATTGACAAAATCGAAGCCAGTTTGATCGAAGTTCCCCGAGGCATTCTGGGTTTGGATGAAGGTCATCTCCCCGCCCTCTGCCACGTAGACCCAGGCACCATCAGCACTGCACTCGATAGCGCGTGTCCGGGATGATGCTAGAGTGTCTAGTTGGGTTGTAAATGGGGCGATCTGAGCTTGGCTTAGTGGGGCCAGAATCAGGGCGAGGACAGCGAGCGGCGAGCGGCGAGCGGCGAGCGGCGAGGTTGTATTGCATGCGAGCGTTTAAGTTGTAATGGGTTGCGAATTCCCGAAGGACCGAAGCTAGCACACCCTCCATGATCCTGCCGGGCGGGTCTCTGACACAGATCGCCACTCCCGGAATGAGCCCGAAGCACATGGACCAGGACGAGAACCTGGCGAGAGGCCCCGCCCAGGGTCTACCGTGCGGCGCCCATGACCAACCCTCTGAACGATGCCGCTGATGCCCTGGACCGGGGGGAGCCCTGGAGGGAGGTGTTGGAGGAGCTGCTGCGGGAGCTTCCGGCCGAGCGGGCGGAGGAGTGGATGATGCGGCTCAACGAGGGGCGCGCGAGCTTCGCGTTGACCTTGGCCGGTGGTGGTGGCGAGGCACTGCTGATTGGGGAGGCGCTGTCGGGGACGGCGGTGGGCTTGGAGCAGTTGGGCTTTCGGGTGTGCACCGTGAGTGACGAGGTGCTCGGGCTGCGCATTGCGAATGGGCGTGCAGGCGGGCTGGGGCAGGCGGCGCGTTTGCCGGCAGGTGTGGTAGCGCAGGCGGACAGCTTGCCCTTCCGGAACCGGGCCTTCGATCTCGTGGTGCATGAGGGTGGACCCGCGGCGGGTTGGGCGGCGGTGCTGCCGGAGTTGGAGAGGGTTACGCGCGGCGAGTTGGTACTGATCGGTGACAACCCGCTGGCTTACAAGCGCGCGCTCGGACGGCGCGGAGAGTTTGAACATGCCCAGCCCGTGAGCTTGGTCGCGCGCTGGCTGCGGCCGCGGGCGGATGAGGCGCGCCTGGCTGGGTATCGGGGCATGCTGCGCGAGCGCGGTTTCGAAGGCCTGCGCTCCTATGCACTCTACCCCCACGCGCGCGAGTTCAGTCATGTGGTTGGGCTCGACGGGGAGGGGCCGGAGCTGACCATCGGACGTCGCGAGAAACAGAACAAGATCAAGCTCTGGGGCAAGCGGCTGGGACTGTTCGCGCACTTCACGCCGAGCTTTTGCGTACACGGGGCGAAGCGTTCAGGACGCTCGCGCATGGAACGCATGCTGGGCGCGCTGGCGGAGCGCACGGGATTAGCGCCGGGGCGCGTGGAGCATCTGGTGGCCACGCGTTCGAATACGGCGCTGGTGCTGACCAAGGGCACCGATGCCATGAGCGTGCACGTGCCGCTTTGTCCGGCGAAGCACGTGTTGACCCAGGTGCATCACGACTTCTTGAAGCGCGTCAGGGCGGAGTTCCCGGGCGTGCCCGTGCCCGAGCCGCTCTTTTCGGGTGTTTTGGAAGGCACGTGGCTGCAGGCGGAACGCCGCTTGGGCGGCATGACGGCGCCGCACCTGACCGGCAGAGCAGCGGCGACGGATACGCTCATGGGCGAGCTGGCGCGCATGTTGGCGTTGCTAGTGGTGCGACCGGCGCAGGCGCTGAGCTTGGAGTGCTACGAGCGCTTGCTCGGGGATCGCTGCCGCGAGGTGCAGGCGCGTTCGGGCGTCGCGTCTACGGCACGCGCACTAGGGCGGATGCTCGACGAGGGGCGCGAGCGTTTGGTGGGCCAGCGCATGCCGCTGATGCTCTACCACGCGGATATGCGCGCCAAGCATGCGCAGACGGAGGCCTCCGGGAAGCTCATCGGCGTGCTGGATTGGGGCGCGAGTGAATCCGAGTTCCTGCCCCTGGCGGACCTCGGTCACTTCCTCCTGCACCAGTCGAAACAGATCCAAGGCGGCACGGTCGGCGAGGCTTGGCAACGCCTGCGGCATCGGGACGCACTGGCAGCGGCGGAACAAGATGCGTTGAATGGGTACGGCTCTGCACTGGGCTTGGAACGCGAGACCGAGGATGCGCTGCTGGACATGCTTCCGCTCTTCGTGGCGGGCATGGCTGAGCGCAACTGGGATTACTCACGTCCTGCGTGGGTTCAGCGCCAGTTCGGCCTATAGGCCTTGGCCCTGGGCGCTCGATAGGCCCCTCCATAGGCCCCTCCATAGGCCCCTCCATAGGCACTGTGTCCCCCCGCTTAGCTGCTCCCCTATGACGCTCCTCGTTCTCGCACTGCTGGCCGCTTTGGCCTTCGCTCTCCTGCTCGCTGATCGGCCTGGCTTGGCTGCCTTCGTGCCCCTGGTGCTTGGGCTTGGGATCTGGCAGGTCTTTGGTTCGCCGGGCTATGCGCCCTGGATCGTGGCCGTCTTGCTGGTGGCTGTGGTCGCCCTGCCGGAGGTGCGCCGGGGCTTGATTTCAGGGCCGGTGCTCAAGGCCATCGGGCCCGACCTGCCGACCATCAGCGAGACCGAGCAAGTGGCCCTGGAAGCGGGCACGGTTTGGTGGGACAAGGACCTCTTCAGCGGCAACCCGGACTGGAACAAGCTGCTCGACTTTCGCGGCCCGGGCCTGACCGAGCGCGAGCAGAGCTTCCTCGAGAACGAAGTCGAGGAGCTGTGCAGGATGGTGGACTGCGAGGAGGTCGACAAGCTCGGCGACCTGACGCCGGAGGCTTGGGCCTTCTTGGGCAAGGCGGGCTTCATGGGCCTGATCATCCCCGAGGAGTACGGCGGGCTGGCCTTCTCGTCGGAAGCAGTCTCCGCGATCATCACCAAGGCTTCGACTCACAACGTGACCCTGGCGGTCACGATCATGTTGCCCAGTAGCCTGGGCCCGGCCGAGCTGCTGCTGCACTACGGCACCCAGGCTCAGCGCGATCACTTCCTGCCGCTGCTGGCACGCGGCGAAGAGATTCCGGCCTTCGCTTTGACCGAGCCCTTCGCCGGCTCCGACGCGGGCGCCATGCGCGCGCGCGGCGTGGTCTGCGAGCGAGAGATCGACGGCAAGACCGTGCTCGGTCTCAACCTCAACTGGGACAAGCGCTACATCACCTTGGCGCCCAACTGCACGCTGCTGGGCCTGGCCTTCAAGGCCGAGGACCCGGACGGTCTGTTAGGCCAGCCCAAGGACTACGGCATCACCTGCGCCCTGGTGGCGGCCGACCTGCCCGGCGTGGAGACCGGACTGCGCCACGACCCTTTGGGCGTGAAGTTCATCAACGGCCCCACCACCGGCAAGGATGTGTTCATCCCCATGGAGCGCGTGATCGGCGAGCAGGGTGGCTTGGGCCAGGGTTGGCGCATGCTGATGGACTGCCTATCGGCGGGACGCGCGCTCTCTTTGCCGGGTTTGGCCGCAGGTGCGCTGCAGACCTGCACGGCCACGGTTACCGCCTATGGCAGCCTGCGCGAGCAGTTTGGTATGCCCATCGGCAAGCTCGAAGGCGTGGCCGATCCCATCGGACGCATCGCCGGAACCTCGTGGATGATCACCGCGGCACGCGAGCTCACGGCCTCCGCCGTGGCCAGCGGCGAGAAGCCCTCGGTCATCTCAGCCATCATGAAAGCCTGGTGCACGGAAGCCATGCGCGACGGCGTCAACGACGCCATGGATGTGCAGGCGGGGGCCGGCATCTGCCGCGGCTCACGCAATGTGCTGGCGCGCTACTACCAGGCGATTCCGATCGGCATCACCGTGGAAGGCGCGAACATTCTAACGCGTACCTTGATCGTCTTTGGGCAGGGTGTCTTGCGT
>JBLIOL010000028.1:0-25979 GCA_047639615.1 Planctomycetota bacterium
TTAGGCTGCCTTGGTTCAGGCCGGTGGGGGCCTAGCGGGTGTAGGCGTCGTTGACCTTGCGTAGATCGGAGGGATCAGCGGTCTTGTTGATCTCGAGCATCATCTCGGCGACACGCTCAGGATCCAGGTTGCGCAGGACCTCGCCGGCGTCCTCTGGGGGGTAGGTCTTGAGCAGCATCATGGCGGCATCGGCGGCGTCGAGGTCGGCGTAGAGTGCGGCGGCGCGCTTTAGTCGATCACGCCTACCTGCTTCCTCGGCCAGCGCCTCGGTGTCGAGCTCTTCCTTGAGCGCCGAGCTCTCGTCGCTCTGTTGGAGCAGGCTCTCGCGCATGATCTCGAGCTGGATGAACATCTTGTCGTAGCGACGTTCGCGCTCGTCCTGCTCGCGTTCACGCTCCTTGAGGGCCTGGGTGCGCTCCTCGAGGGTGGCGATGCGGCTTTCGAGACGCAACTCCAGGGCTTCCAAGGCCTTGCTCGACCACGGGGGCGGCAGCTGGAAGCTGTGTAGGGGATTGGCTGAGGCTTCGAGGACCTGATCCGGCGGGCGCTTGTCCTGGTCGATCTGGGCTTCGAGGGTGGCCGGCTCCGGGGGCTCGACGGCTTCCGTTTCGGGCGCTGGGAAGAAGCTGCCGACCAGGGGCAGGGTCGAGAGCGGAATGCCTGCGACCGATGCAAACACCAAGAAGGAAGCGGTCAGGAGGCCGCCTCCAGAGAGGGCGTAGACCAGGATTTTGAGGATCTTGTTCATGGCTATGTGTTCTGGCTAGGACTGTTCATGGGGCGCGCTCGGCGCCCCGCGACTTCGTCTTGCTCACGTTCTTGGCGTTGGTCCAGTTCTTGGCGGTGTTCGGTTTGGGCGCGCCCGACGAGCTTCTTGAGGCCTTCGGCGCGGGTGCGGAGCAGATGCCAGGGTTCGCGAGCGGTGCTGGCTTCTTCACGGGCGCATTCGGCTTCGCGACTAGCGAGACGAATGCTGCGACTCAGGTGACGCTCCAACTGCTCGTGCAGGGGAATTAGCCCGGGTCTGTCCGTGCTCTGGAGTTCGACCAGTTCCTCGCGGCTCTGGAGAAGTGATGCGATCAGCACAGCCAGTTCCTGCTCCCTTTCCCGGGCGCGGTGCTCGGCCTGTTGCCAGAGGGCGCGGGCCTGCTCCTCCTGGACCTGCCTGACGCGCAGCAGGCGGCTCAATTTGGCCGGCTTACGGCTCATCCGGGCTCATCCCCGGCCGTGGCGACCATGCCGAGCATTTCGAGGGTGTCCCGGAGCGGCGTCATGTCGGTGGTTTCTTGGCGTAGGAAGGCCTCGATCACAGGCATGCGCATGACGGCCCGGTCCAGGGCCGGGTTGGCGCCGGCTTGGTAGGCACCGATGTCGATCAGGTCGCGGCCCTCTTGGTAGGCGGCCAGGTCCGCGCGCAGGGCGCGCGAGTGGGCAATGTGCCCTTCGTTGGCGAGACCGTTCATCAGACGCGAAAGGCTCGAGAGCACATCGACCGCGGGGAAGTGTCCGGCTTGGGCCAGGTCGCGGCTAAGTACGAGGTGTCCATCGAGCAAGCCGCGCAGGGTGTCGGCCACGGGCTCATTGTGGTCGTCGCCTTCGAGCAGCACGGTGATCAGACCCGTGATCGAACCCTTCTCCGTGCGACCCATGCGCTCGAGGAGCTTGGGCACGCTGGCGAAGAAGCTCGGCGGGTAGCCGCGAACGGTGGGCGGTTCGCCCACGGCCAAGCCAACCTCGCGGCTGGCTGCGGCGTAGCGCGTGACGGAGTCCATGACCAAGAGCACGTCGAGGCCCTGGTCGCGGAAGGCCTCGGCGATGGTCACGGCGGTGAAGGGGGCCGAGAGGCGTTCGATGGGCGGGCGATCGGAGGTGGCGGCCACTAACACGGAGCGCTTGCGGCCTTCCTCGCCCAGCACCTCTTCGAGGAAGTCCTGAACCTCGCGGCCACGTTCGCCAACCAGGCAGACGACAATCACGTCGGCATCGGTGCCGCGCGTGATCTGGCCTAGTAGCGTGGACTTGCCTACGCCTGAGCCGGCGAAGATGCCGAGGCGTTGGCCCTTGCCGAGGGTTAGCAAGCCATCTACGGCGCGCACGCCGGTGGTCAGAGGGGTGTCGATGGGGCGCCGTTCTCTGGGCAGCGGAGCTTGGGCACGCGCGGGGCGCGTGTCGGTGCGGGGCAGCTCCGGTCCGCTATCCATGGGGTAGCCGAAACCATCGAGAACGCGACCTAGCAGGGCGTTGGAGGTAGGTACGGTGAATTCGCGCTCCAGGCTGATGACCAGTTGGTCGGGAGCGATGCCGGCCACGTCGCCGTGGGGCATGAGCAGAGTGGTGTTGCCGTCGAAGCCGACGGCTTCGGCGTCGATGGGACCTAGCGCGCCGCGCTCGATGCGCACCATGCCGCCTTGGGGTACGGGGATGCCGCTCGCTTCCACCAGTACACCGGTGACGCGCCGGACGCGGCCCTGGTAGTAGGGGCGTGCACCGCGCTTGACGGTGTGCTTCATCTGCTCGATGTCGAACATTAGCCCAGGTCCTCGAGCAGGTGCTCACGGATGGATGCGAGTGCGGGCTCAAGCTCGCGGATCAGGAGGCCTCGCGGGGTGGTGATGTGCACATCGCCGGGCTTCAGGCTCGGGTCCTGTTCGACCTCGGTTCCGGCGCGCCAGACCATGGAGGAGAGGCGCTCCGCATCGGCGGGGCAGACGTGCACGATGCAAGCGCCGCGGCCCACATCGGAGGCACCTAACGCGCCGCGCACTATGCGTTCGAGGTCGTAGGATTCGGCTCGAACTTCCACCGCCAACAGCTCGGAGGCGATGGCGACGGCTAGCTCTACAGCTTGGGTCGGCAGCAGCTCGAGGGTCTTATCCAGGTTCGCGGCGACCTGCTCGAGGGCGACGCGTCCCGACTCTAGGTGGGAAGCTAGGCCCTCCTCGCGGCCCGCATCGAAGGCTTCTTTGATGCGTGCCTGGAGGTGCACATCAGCGATTTCCTTAAGGGAGAGTTTGTTCTCTTGCTGCACATTCTGAACTTTGGAATGTACGAGGACTTCAAAGTGTTTGGTTGCCATATCAGTTGACCAACTCTTCACCAGCGCGGACCGGCTTGAATTCGCCAGCGTCCATCAGGGCTCGTACAGAGCTCAGGATCTCGTTGCGCGAAGCTTGCACTTCACCCATGGCCATGGGGCCGGCGAGGTCGCGCTCGTCCACAACCATGTCCTTCACCCGCGAGGAGAGGTTATCCATGATGTTGGCTTCCACATCGGGCGGTGAGGCCTTGAGAGCGATGGAGAGTGAGCGTGTGTCCACGGTAGCCAGGATCTTCTGCATGGCGCGCTTGTCGATGCTGGCCAGGTCCTCCCAGCTGAACATGTACTCGCGCACCTTTTCGGCGATGTCTTCCTCGTAATCGGCCAGGCCTTCGAGGACGGTTTGTTCCACCGTGCCCTGAGCGTGAGTCAGGAGGTCGGCGATGGTGCGTAGGGTGTCGGAGGGATCCGGCGGGGCCGGGATGCTATCCGCTTCACGCATGCGCAGAAGTAGGTCGTCGGCGATGCCCAGCATGGTCTCGATGGCCGGGGGCTGAATCGCGGTCATGCGCTTGACGATCTCCAGGGTCTGCTCTTCCTCAAAGACGTCGAGCACGGCGGCGGAGACGTCGGGGGAGGAGTGTGCGAGGATCAGGGAGACGATCGAGGAGGACTCTTCGCCGAGCACGCGGGCTACGACTTCGGGCTTGAACTGGTCCAAGAAGCCGAAGGGGTGGTCGCGGCGGCGACGGTTGTGAATGTCACGCAGGTAGTTGTCCGCGTTGTCCTCGCCGTAGCTTTGGGCGAGGATGTCGTGGAGTTCGTGATCGTCCTGGGACTGCACACCCTTGCGCTGGTAAACGGTGCGCGCAAGGTCCAGGTAGAGCTGGTCTACAGCGGCTGCCGTGCAGAGCTCGGGGGTTAGCTCCGTCATGGCGCTGGCAACCCCAGGGATGACCTTGGGATCGAGGGTACGCATAACCTTGGCGCTGATGCCACTGTCGAGGCTGAGGAGGAAGGCCGCTACTTTTTGGTAGCCGGATACTGCATCTAGATTGGTCATGCGTTGGACTCCGCGTAGTAATCGTCACCCATGGCCCAGCGGGAGAGCAGGGAGCTAACTCGTTCGGGATCGGACTCGATCAGTTCTTCCACCTGGCGGCGGGCCAGGACCTCGGGGACGATTTCGATCAGCTGTCCCTCGTCGTTTTCAACGAAGTTGTTGGGCGAACCGCCCATGCCGCCAGATAGTGCGCCGCTAGCGGCGCCAGTACCACTGCTGCCACCAGCTCTACCCTTGCCTTTGCTCGGGGCCGCCTTGTGGCTGCTCTTGAGGGAGCGCAGTAAGACGATCAGGAAGACCAGGGCGGCGATGCCCTCGACCGAGTGCCGTAGCACCATGTTGAGGAAGAGGTTGGGTGCTTCCATGGGCTCGGGAGCGATCATGGGGAGCGGCTTGCCCTCTTCGTCGCGTTCGATGCCGTAGAGCGGGCTAGCCGAACCGGAGAAGGTGTCCTCGCGCTCGGCGCTGAAGCCGACCATCGACTTGACCCAGGACTCTGCGTTAGCCAGTTGAGCCTCGAGGGAGCTATCCAGCATGAGGCCCACGTGCAGCTTGGTCAGCAGCGGCTTGTTCTGAACCGTGTGGGTGGTGCGGGTGCCGATTGAGTACTGAGTGTCCGTGTCCTTACGGGTAGTGGCGCTGCTTCCGGCGCTGCGGGGCGGAGCGACCGTGATGTTCTCTTGCACACCGGCCGGTCCGCCAGCCGTGGGAAGGCCGGGGGTGCTCGAGTCGAACTTGGTTTCACGCAACTTGACACCCTTGGGGCTGAGGGTCTCGTCGACGCTCTCGCTGTGCTCGAAATCCCATTCGCTGCGCACGGTGACCAGGGCCAAGCCGGGACCGTAGGTGCTGTCCAGCTGCGCTTGGGCGCGAGCTTGCAGGTCGCGGTCGTTGTTGCGTTGGAAGGTCAGGAACTCGTCCAGCTCCTCATCCTTAGTGCCGTCGAACAGGCTGTTGCCGTGCTGATCGATGATGCTGACGTTGTCCGGAGTGGTGTGGAAAGCGTTGATGACCATATTGGCCGCGCCCTTGCACTCGCTCGGGCCGGGTGCGGGGCCCTTGGTGATCAGGGTGACGGCAACCGTGGGGGGCGTCACGCGACCGAGGTTCAGACCCTCTGCGCGGGAAGCAATCACTTTGGCGTGATCGATCCAGCGTAGACTCTCGAGCATCATCGCCACCTCTTGCCACTGGCGTGCGCTAACTTTCTGCAGGCGTTCACCCGAGGAGTCGAAGGCGCTCGATCCGGAGCTGGTGTCGATGCCGCGCGCACCGGACTGGAGCGCACCCTCTTCTGCCAGGGCGGCGTGGGCGTCGTAGATGCGACCAGACTCGACCCAGACGCTGTAGGGTTCCCGCTCGCCATTGAGCTTGAAACGGACGCCGGCTGTACTGAGGGCGCTGGTGACAGCGACCATCTCGGAGTTGTCCAGCTTCGTGCGGAAGAACTCCATGTGCGGGTTGGCACCGCGCCAGATGGAGTAGCCGCCGATGGCGGAGACGAGCGCGATACCAACCGCGATCACCAGCCGAGTAGAGGGCGTGCTTGACTTGAGGGCGTCAAACAGCTTGTTGAAGATGTCCTTCATGAAAATATAGGGTCAGACCGACATCCGCATGACTTCGCGGTAGGCGTCGATGAGCTTGTTGCGAACCTTCATGGCGAAGTCGAAGGTCAGTTCTGATTCTTTGATACGTGCAGCAACCTCGTGGAAGTCGAGGTCGCCGTTGACTACGTCGGCGGGCAGGTTGTCGGCGGAGCGAACGGACTTCTCGAGTTCTGCCAGGTTCTTGACCACGGCATCCGCAAAGTCCTCCGAGGGCTTGCTGACTGTCTCCTGGCCGGAGATGCTCTGCTTGCTCTCCTGCATGCGCTGGAGCATGGCTTTGAGCTGGCCCGAATCGAACCCGCCACCACCTTGAATACCGTTAACCATGATCTAGTCCCTTACTCCATCAATCGCAGGGCGCGTTGAGCCATGCGTTCGAACTTTTCGGTGACGCCAATGTTGGCCTCGTAAGCGCGCAGAGCCGTGATCATGTCGGCCATCTCGCGCACGGCGTTGACGTTCGGCATGCGCACGACACCGTTTGCGTCGGCATCGGGGTGACTCATGTCGGTGATCTCTTGGAAGGGGCTATTGAAGTCTTGCTCGATACCAGCGACCTTGACGCCGCCGACCTCCATTAGGCCGCTGGCGTTACGGACCATCTCGGGTTCGAAGCGCACCGTCTCGCGACGGTAGGGCTCACCCGTATCAGGCATCTTCGTGGTGCGCGCGTGCGCGATGTTCTTGGCGATGGTGTCGACGCGTGCGCGTTCGGCGGTCAGGGCGCTTGCGGCGATGCGCATGCCCGAGAAGAGTCGGTCGATTCCAGACATGATTAGCGCTCACCGTGGATTGCGGAACGGATCAGATTGGCTCGGTTCTTGAGCATCGAGGCATAGAGCTCGTAACGCACTACGGTCTCGCGCAGGTTGTTGATCTCGTTCTCGAGTACGACGTTGTTGCCGTCGCCCCTGGCGGGACTAAGCTCGTCGGTGGTGGTGGTGGGCTGAATGCCCGCCAGATCAGGGGTTGAAGACTGCATCTCGTCAGCCAGCAGAGTCTCGAAGCTGTGCTCGCGGCGCTTGTAGCCGGGAGTGTTCTGGTTCGAGATGTTGCCGGCGACGACGCGTGCGTTTTCCTGTGCAGAGGAAAGCAAGCGCAGCAGCAGCTGGCCTTGGGATCCGAGAACGTCCATGAGTAGCTCCTAGGCGACGAGACCGGCAGAGCGCCAGATCTTCATCTTGTTGGAGAGGGTGCGGGCGGTGAGGCCCAGGCGGCGTGCGGCTTCGGTCTTGTTGCCGCCGGTCTCGCCGAGGGTGGCGAGGATGGCGACGCGCTCGATATCGGCCATGGTGTGGTTGGCCAGGGCCTGGGCGCAGGTGTCGTCGTCGAGGTCGATCGCCTCGAGCGGGCTCATGCTCTCGGACTTGGGCTGGTTTGCCGGCGGGCCGAAGGACAGGTCGGCAGCGTCGATGCGGCCTTCGTGGCAGAGCACCACGGCGCGGTGCACGACGTTTTCGAGCTCGCGCACATTGCCGGGCCAGGACCAGGCGCTGAGCTTGTCGCGAGAGTCGAGCGAGAAGACCGGGACCTGCACGCCGTTTTGACGGGCGTAGCGTTGAGCGAAGTGCTTGGCCAGGGGGACCACGTCTTCCAAACGCTCGCGCAGGGGCGAAACGTGCAGGGGCAGTACGTGCAGGCGGTAGTAGAGGTCCTCGCGGAAGTTGCCTTCAGCGACCTCGTTGGCCAAGTTACGGTTGGTGGCGGCGATGACGCGCACGTCGACCGAGAGGGTGTGGGTGCCGCCGACGCGCTCGAACTCGCCTTCTTGCAACACGCGCAGAAGCTTGGCCTGCATGGCGGGCGGCATGTCGCCGATTTCGTCCAGCAGGATGGTGCCCTTGTCAGCGAGCTCGAAGCGGCCGATGCGGGTCTTGTGCGCGCCGGTGAAAGCGCCGCGTTCGTGACCGAAGAGTTCGGACTCGAGCAGCGTCTCGGAGAGCGCTGCACAGTTGACCCGGATGAAGGGCTGCTCGGAGCGCGGGCTGGCTAGGTGCACGCTCTGGGCGACCTTCTCTTTGCCTGTGCCACTCTCGCCTGTGATCAGTACGGTGCCGCGCGAGCGGGCCACGCGGGCTGCGGAGCGCAGTACTTCGACCATGGGCTGGCTTTCAGCCACCAGCTCGGTGCTGGGGCGACCGACCAACTCGGAGCGTAGGTAGGCATTCTCCGAACGCAGGCGCTCGCCCTGGAAGACGCGCTCGAGCACAAGCTCAAGGGTGTCGGGGCTGCAAGGCTTCATCAGGAAGTCGCGGGCACCGAGGCGTAGGGCGTCGATGGCGCTCTCCATGGAAGCGTTGGCGGTGATCACCACGCAGGGCAGGCCGGGGTAGCGCTTCTGCACCTCTTGAACCAAGGCGATGCCGTCCATACCAGGCATGCGCAGGTCCGTGAGGATCAGATCCGGGGTGTCGCTTTCCAGGCTGGAGAGCGCGGACTGGGCGCCGTCATGCTGCACCGGGGCATAGCCCAGGGCACGTACAGCTTCGACCAGAAATTCGGCGGAGAGAGAGTCGTCGTCTACGACGTAGATTCGTTTAGCGGTCATCGGGGGCGTCGCTGGGTGCGGGGCACGCGAAGGAGGAAACTGGCTCCGCCGAGAGGCGAAGGGGTCGAATCAAATTCGAGGGATCCGCCGTGCAGGCGGGCGATGGTGTCCACAAGGGCAAGGCCGAGGCCGGTGCCCTCTGCACGGGTTGTGAAGAAAGGATCACGCAGGCGGCGGACAAGGCTCGGGTCGAGACCCGGGCCGGCGTCATCCACTTGGAAGAGGAGCTCGTCTTGGGTGGTGGTGGCGCTGATGTGCACCGTGCCGCCTCCTGTTTGAGCGTTCTGGGCGTTGGCAACCAGGTTGCGCAGAGCGATGCGTAGTTGCAGGCCGTCGCCGACGAAGCTGGCGGACTCAGCTTCACTGCTGATATCCCAGGCGCTTTGGTCAGCGGTGTCACGGGCAACCAGGTCGAGGGCGTCGGCCACGCATTCGGCGGCGTCTTGCTCTTCGAGCTGGAGGCGCTCCGGGTTGGCAAAGGCCAGCACGGAGGAGAGGATCGCGTCGACCTCGTCCACGCCTGCGATGATGCGTTGGGTGTGGCGCTCGACCTGTTCGTCCTCACCGTGGCTGCGCTCCAGGAGGGAGGCGAAGCCGCGGATGGCGTTCATGGGGTTGCGCACTTCGTGGGCGATGCCGCCGGCCATGGTGCCCAGGGCGGCCATGCGACGTTGGTTGTGTAGGTGCTCGGTGATGCGCTCCAGCTCGGTGCGATCCTCGAGGATGTCTAGGCAGGCGATGACTGTGCCGTTCTCGTCCAGCACCTTGCGCTGACGCAGGTCGAGCACGCGCTCTTCGCCGTCGGGGCGGGTGTAGGGCAGGGGGCTGGCTTTGCGGCGCGACTCGGGCAGGCCGCTTACATGGGTCTCGCCCACCAGCTCTTTGGCGTTGCGGCCGAGCAGCTCGGCTGCGGCGTTGTTGGCGCGGGTGATGCTGCCGCCTGCGTCACGCTCGATGACGCCCGTGGGCAGTGCCCCCAGAATGGCCTCCAAGTGACGGCCCAGGTTCTCCAGTTCGGAGACCTTGCCGGCCAGCTCTTGGTTCTTAGCGCAAAGCTCCGCTTCGAAGTACTCAGCGCGCTCCTCGAGAGCCTTGTGGCTGCTCTGGAGTTCCTCCATCAGGCCCGTGAAGGCGTGGATGGCGGTCTCCACCTCGGTGGTGGATGCGCTGGTGGGGGCCAGGATGCCGGGGGTGCTCATGACTACTTATTCTCCCCGGTGGTCCCTGCGGGACGCAGCTTGCGCTGCAGTTCGATCATGGCGCGATCGTCCTTGGCCCACGCGGCGAACTCGCCGGCTTCCTTGTCCGCCTCGATGACCTTGAAGGCTTCGTAGGCGAGGTCTTCCTTGCCGGCGCCTTGCTGTGCGCGAGCGAGCCAGTAGCGACCTTCGACCGTGTCGATCATGCGCTCGAGCACGGGCAAGGCTTCGGTCGAGCGGCCGGCGCGTACTAGCAGCTTTGCCCGGCGCAGATCGTCCGTTGAGTAACCCTCTTCCTCGAAGGCTTCCACGTTGGGGCTGCGCTTGAGGCCGATGATCGTGGTGGGGCCAGCCTGGGGGGTGGACTGTGAAGCGTCACGTTGCTGAGTGTTCTGGGGCTGGGCTGCCAGGGGATTCGCCAGGGACAGGGGGCTGGTGCCTGCCACGGAGACGGTCAAGCGGCTGTTGAGCGCGTCGATGTCGCGTTGCAGCGACATGATGTGATCCGCAGTGTCGGCGCTGTTGGCAATAGGTGCTTCGGTGAGCTCCTTGATGCGCTCGAGAGCCTCGGGGTCCTTCTTGGTCAGTTGCTCGCGCAGACCGACCAGTTCGGCAATGGCGTTCTTGGTCGATGCCAGGGCCTGCTCGAGGCTGGCCATGGATCCGTCCTGTTGGCTAGCTAGGGCGGGGATGCCCAAGAGGCCGGCCAGAGCGAGGGTGACCGTGTTGTGTGACTTCATCATTAGAGACGACCTTCCAGGGCATCGATGGCAGCTTCGAAGCGGCCGGCTTTCTCGAGAACGTCCGCAGCGGCTCTGTACAGGGAACTGCGGTCGAAGTTCTTGGGAAGATCCGCAGCAGCGGTGCGCAGCACATCCACGGCGTTCTTCCAGTCATTGGTTGCGGAGAGCGCGCTGGCCAAGTCCTTGGCGATGGCGTCCAACACTTCGGGACGCAATTTGTTGCGCTCTTCGAAGGCCTTACCGAGGACCATGGCGGCCTGCTCGGGTGCGTCTTCCGCCAGGAGCTCGCGGCCGCGGGTGATGCGCTGGTCCATGCTCAGGGTGCTCACGTCGCCGATCAGGCCGAGGCGGCTCTCAGCTGTGCGGCCGAAGGGGGCGAGGGTATCGCCGTAGCCGGCCTGCTCTGCGTGGGCCACGATGGCCAAGGTGCCCAGCTCGTCGCCGGCCTTGAGACTGGCTTTGGCGGAGCGCACGAAGGCGGCCTCCTGCTCGGCACCGGTGGTGTGTTGGGTTTGGTAGAGCCATGCGACGGCGGCGTCGCCGAAGCTACCGGCGCGCTCGAAGGCGAGGGCGCGGACTTCGTTGAGGCCCGGGTCGCGGTGGCCGCTGGGGCTGTAGGTAGCGGCGATGTCCAGGGCGCGCAGGGCGCGGATGGGATCGTCGGTCAAGGTCAGGGCCAAGGATTGCAGCAGGGCGCGTTCGCGGCGCTCGACGCTATCGGGCGAGGGATACTTCAGGTCCAGGGTCTTGAGGGTCAGAAGCGCTTTGCGGGCGTTCTCTGAACGCAGGTCCTTGTTCGCTTCAGCGCCGCCGATGCGGCACATGGAGCGCGCCAGTTCGCGGCGTGCGATGGAGTGGTAGGGGTGATCCACGGTGAGGTTGGCCAGCTCGTGGTAGCTGAGCATGGCGGTGTTCCATTCCTCTGCAGCGGCGTACAGATTGGATGCACGCAGCAGGCACTCGGGACGTAGGTCGGACTGGGGGAAGTCGTTGACCACGTTCTCGTAGTGCACCCGCGCCGTGCTGGCGAAGGTCGGGCCGAGGGCCAGAGCGCAATCACCGAGGGCTAGTTCGTGCTCGTCCGCATTCTCGTGGGCGGGGAGCATGGCGCGCACCCGTTGCCAAGCGATGGTGGCGGCCATGTAGGCATCGTCGGCCTCGGGGAAGGCGGGCAGCTCTTCCTTGATCTTGATCGCGTCGTAGGTGACGGTCACGTGCAGGCCGGCACTGCCGGTGACCCAACGCAGGGCTTCGCGCCAGGGGCGCTCGACCAGGTAGATCTCGACCACGGGGTCGCGGCTGATGTTCTCGAGCCCGGTGACGGGGCGACCGACCTCTTGGGCGATGCGCGCGAGCAAGCTCTTGATGCGGCCTGTCTCGGTCTTGACCGTGAGCAGCATGCCATGCTCAGAGTCAGGTGTGGCAACCACGTCGATGCGACCCACGTGCACTGTGCGTACGCTGTCTTCCTGGGCGCTGACGATGTTGGTTGTGAGGCTCAAGAGAGCCAGGATGAGCAGGGCGAATTTCACTGCTGTGCCGCCTTGAGAGCTGCGCCTTGAAGCTGGTAGGAACGAGCGATGAGGATCTCGGCCTCGTCGACGATTGCGTCCGGCAGGGTCACGCGATCGCGGTTGCTGATCATGTGGTAGAGGATGGTGCGGGCAGCTTCGTGCTTACCGTTCTCCATCTGCGTGATGGCATCGTCGAGCACCATGCGTGTGAGTCCATCGATGTCCACGCGCACCTCTTGCTTGAGGGGCTGGGGCTGAACTACGGGCTGTTCGATGGTGTCTTCGGCCGAGTCTTGCTCGGTGTCCTGGATCACGGGCGGTTGCATGATTTGGATCGGGATCGTGTTGTTACCCGCCATGGCCGGCTGTTGGTTGACGGCGCCACCTACGGTGCGTGCGACGGTCAGCAGTGTCTCTTGGAACTGGTCGCCGGCGCGCCAAGCGAGCAGCACCAGGCCGGTGTTGATCACCAGGAAGCCGATGGCCAGGATCTCAATCAGGTGGCCGCGGCGTGCGTCGTCCGCGCCTGCGGGGGCCATGACGGTGTTCGTCACGGGCAGGTTCTCGAACTGCGGCGGGGCCGGCATGTCGAGTCCGCGCACGGGGCCCGGCTCGGGTACGGCGCCGGGGTTCGCTTTCTCGGGAGCGACTTGGCGTTCGACCAGCGGCGCGGAGGTCTTGGGCGCGGGGCGCGCGGGGGTTTTGACGGTCTTCTCGAGGATCAGATCGTCGCTTGCGATGTCAGCGCTGGAGGGACCTGCAAGGGGAGCCAGCTCGGGGCCGGACTCGTTCAGCAGAACGTCCATGTTGAGGGTCGGCACGTCCTCGCCGTCATCATCCAGGTCGAAATCATCGTCCTGGCTGTTACCGAAGGCCGGTGCGGCGTCCAGGTCGGCAGAGAGCTGACGGATGTCGTTGCCGTCGAAGCCGAAGATGTCTTCGTCGAGGTCGCCGTCGAGGCTGATCTGGGCGCTGGGCAGGGGCGCAGGCACGCTGTCGGCGGCTGCGGCTTCCTTGCCCATGATCGGCGTTTCCGCTGTCAGTGTGTCGAAGTCCGGGAGCTCGCCCTCCATGGCCATGGCGTCGATGTCGTCGAGGGTCTCCAGCAGATCGTCCGCACTGAGGATGTCCTCGTCGGAGACGGAGTCCTCGGTCGCTTGCGACGTGGCGGCCGCGGGGGCGGCCTTCGTCGAAGACGTGGTTGTCCCCAGGTTCGCGCCTGAGGCGGCCTGCAAGACGGAGGGGAAGTCGAAGAGGTCTTCGTCTTCCGAGTCCGCGGAGGAGTTAATGGGATCGGGAGCCATCGCTTAAGGGAGGGTGACTAGCTACGCAGGCTGGTTTCGAGAACGCGCTGGGGGTCGGGGCCCGCCAAGAGGCGACCAACGCTGACTGCCAGTGCGGGGGAGAGTTGCAGGGGCGCGGCGCCGGCGTCCTGCAGATTGTCGAGCACCTTGTGTGCTTGCTGAGGCGTGAGGAAGTCCAAGTCGGACAGGTCCTGGCCGCGCTCTTCGTCGAACTGCGTGTTGTAGATCGAGAAACTGAGGGTGATTCGCGTGCCGCCGCTGGCGAGCACGTCCACGTCGAGGTCTTCGGCCAAGGCGCACATGCGAGCCAGGCCACCGCCCTCGGTGTCTTCGAGGTAGGCGGGCACTAGGAAGTTTGGGCTGATGCCCACTCCGCGGTCGCGGATGGTGAGCTCGAGGCTGCGCGTGGTGAGTGAGCCGCGCAGTTCGACCGGGCCGACCCCGCCTAGGTAGGCGTGCCTTGAAACGTTGTCTAGAGCTTCGGCGACGGCGCTCGACACGCGGCAGCGAGTGGTGGGCGCGACGCCAGCGCGCAGTAGCCAGGCGGCGACTTCGCGGGAGCCTTGCTCGACGCCGGCGGTGGTGGCATCGATGGTGTGCTTGAGGCCGTCGCTGACTTGGCCGCCGAGGGGCTTGGCTTCGACAGTACGCAGTAGGTCTTCGAAGGTGAAGGGAGCCGGGATCAGGTCCGAGGCGCCCAGGCGTAGAGCGGCGCGGAAGTCCTCGGGGCGCGGCTTGTCGGCGAACATGACCACGCGCGGGGTATTGCCACGGCGCTTCAGTTCGGCCAAGAGCGTGAACCCAGCGCCGTCTTCTAAGTTGGCGTCGAGGATCAGCACATCGGGGGTGGGCAGGGCGAGAACTTCACCCACGCGGTCTGCGATGGAGCCTGAGTGGCCGCGCTTTTCAAGTTGCGCGGCGAGGGCTTCGATCAGATCGAGGTCCTTACCGGCGATCAGGATGGAGAGAGGGCTAGCGGAGTTCATGCTGCACGTTCCTTGGGGGCGAGGGGCAAGCGCACCACAATGCAGCGGTGGCGGGGGTCGGTCAGGCGCACGGCCATTTCCGCCCCGAGGCGCTCGAGGTCGCGGCGTGCGAGCAGCGAGATACAGGAGAGAGGCGCGTCTTCAGGTTGACGGCTCTCAGATTCAACGATGGAGAAGTAGGCGACGCCTTCGCTGGCGTGGGCGTGTAGCAGGACTTCGGACTTGGAGGTGGAGACCACCTCGCCGAGCAGGCAAGCCAGGTTTTGTGCCAGCAGCTCTACGTCCGTAAAGATCTCCTCGGAGTCCTCGTCGGGGGCGATCCAAACACGCCGGCGCAGCTCTTCCGAGAGGTGCGACCAAGCGGCTTGAGCCAGTTCGCGCACGCTGCTGGTGCTCTGGTTGAGCGAGCTCGGAACGGCCAACTCAGCGACGGCGTCGGCGCAGCGGTCGGCGTCCTCGAGGTGCTCGAGGGCGCGACCCAGCAGGAAGGAGCGCTCCGGGTCCTCGTCCAGGGAGGAGCCCAACTGGGAGAGTGCCGAGCGCAATTCTTGCAGGGTGCCATGCAGGATCGGCTCGAGCGCGTCAGTGGCTACGCCGAAGAGCGTGTCTTCACGCTCGGGGCTGTTGCCGGGTTGGGTGCTTTGGAATGCTCGGTTCATGGTTCGGGTCCTTGGCTACGGTCGCAACCGTGGTGCCAAGCCCGTTGTTCGTCGCCAACCCGGAATTGCTTGATGGTCTCTCAGGCAATAGCGGAAAGTTCTTCCCACTGGAGGGGCGCAGAGTTCCCACTCAAGCAATCCTTTCGGTGTCGAGTCTCTCGACACCTGTCGATTTCTTCGACACAGGGTGGGCCTGAGACGGCATTAATGACGCATGTACAGCCCGGTACTGTGCGAGTGGGGGGCTTCATCGGCCCCCTGCCATTTGGGGGAGAAGCTGATCCCCGAGGTGAGAAGTTTGGCGTTGGCGGAGAGGTCGAGCACAAGGGCGCTAGGGACCGACGGCGCCCGGCCGCTGGCTGGAGGCTGGCGGTGGGGTGAGTGAGTGGAGGGCTAGGGAGGTCCGCTGGTACTGAGACTCGTGCGTGACGGAGCTGGCCTCTGGCCGGGGGGACGGCGCGCGGAGTAGTTCGGGCTAGGGGAGATGCTGGCGGGATTGCGCGCAGAGCGGCCCAGGCGCTGCGGTAGAGAATGCAGACGGCGACCATGCGGGTTTAGTCACCTGCCATGTGAGTTGGTCGGGACCTGCTGGCACTGGGGAGCGCCGGCGGTTTGCTGCCGAATCAAGATCTGCAGCCGGTCAGCCGCACCCATTTGCTCTCCGTAGGTGCCTGACGATACTGCTCTGGTTGATTGTGTTCCTGCAGACAGAGGGCCTGCCAAATTTGGCCTCTGGGTGGTGTGAGGGTGGGATAGGGGTACTTGCCCCTGGTTGAAGGGCCTCCTACCTCGGCCAACCCTCCTGAAACGCCACGCACAGCAGGGGTGGTCAGGATTCCGCACGACCGCGAACACACTCAACCGGGGCGGTATCGTGACTGAGCTCTTAGGGCTCAGCTAGGAGCGGCCGGAGGGCCCAGGACGCGGCTGCGCCGACTAGCCCTTACCGATCCCGTAGACCTTCAACTTGTTGTAGAGGGTCGCACGGTTGATTCCGAGTTCCTTGGCGGTGGAGGTGCGGTTGCCGTCGCACTCGTCGAGTGCGCGCCGGATCAGGGCCTCTTCCATGTCCCGTAGGCGCAGGCTGCCCATGGGCAAGAGGTCGCCAGGGTCCGCTTGGGCAGGCTGGAGGGTGCTCGTGGGCTTGCGCTCTTCGAGACCCAGGTGTTCGGGGCCGACCATGCCGGATTCGGTTAGCAGGCTAGCGCGCTCCACTGCGTTGCGCAGTTCACGCACGTTGCCGGGCCAGAGGTGAGCACCCATGCGCTGCATGGCCGCTTCCGTGAAGCCGACCAGGTTGCGGGCTAGCTCGCCTGCGAAGCGCTCAAGGAAGTGCAGGGCCAGGGGCGGCACGTCCTCCGGGCGCTCGCGCAGGGGGGGCATGACGATCGAAAGCACGTTGAGCCTATAGAAGAGGTCTTCGCGGAAGGTGCCCTCTTCGACCATGGCCGGCAGGTCGCGGTTGGTGGAGGCCACCACGCGCACGTCCATGGCCAGGTCCTTGATGCCGCCGATACGCCGGTAGGTGCGTTCCTGGAGGACTCGCAGGAGCTTGGCCTGCAGGTGCAGTTCCAGCTCGCCCACCTCGTCCAGGAAGAGCGTGCCCCCCCCAGCGGCGTGGATTAGGCCGTCGCGACCCTTGGGGTTGCCCCCGGTGAAGGCGCCGGCCTCGTAGCCGAAGAGCTCGGCTTCGATCAGGCTCTCGGCCAGGGCCGCGCAGTTCAGGGCCACGAAGGGCATCTGACTGCGGGCGGAGCGGTCGTGGATGGCGCGTGCTACGAGTTCCTTTCCCACGCCGGACTCCCCGGTGATCAGTGCGGTGGTGCGCGGAGCGGCGGCTACGCGGTCCACGTGCTCGAGAACGCGCCTAAGGCCCTTGCTGCGGCCTACGAAGGGGCCAAAACGAAGTTCCTGGAGCTCCTCGCGCAGGCGATCGCGCTCCGCCAGCACCTGGCGGCCGGAGAGGGCGCGTTCCACCACGGCCAGGAAGACATCGGGCTCGATGGGCTTCTCCAGCAGGTTCTCGGCGCCTAGGCGCATGGCCTGCACGGCGGTGCGCACATCGGCGAAGCCGGTCAGTACCACCACGGCGGGGACGGGCTTCAGCTCCATCAGGTCCGGCAGGATCTCGAGGCCATCCCCGTCGGGCATGACCAGATCTAGCAGCACCAGGTCCGGCTGCTGCTCTCTAGCCATTAATAGAGTCTCGCGCCCGGAGGCTGCCTCCAATACCTCATGGCCGGCTCGCTGCAGGAGTGCCTGCAGGCCCAGCCGGATCCCAGGGTCGTCGTCGGCCAGCAGGATGCGCGCGGGCATGCCTGGATTCTAGGGAGCGTGGCTCCAACCCCAAGGTGAGTCTTCCAGACTCGAATCAACCAGGAAAGTGTTTCCCAAATGGGCGTCTGAGACGCGTTAGGGGGGTGCGTCGGAGAAAAGCCATAAGTCGCGCTCAGGCGCGGGGCCTGTCCTCCGAGAACCCACGTGTCCGCCAAGGAAGGCTCACCCCGAGTCTGCCCCGGAGGACACGCAAGGAGAGGTGCTCTGTGTACCTCCCGAAGCAAACTCAGCCATCCACTAGAGAAAGTTACAGGAGCCAACAATGGGCCTTCGCGTCAACACCAACCTCGCCTCACTAACGGCACAACGTCACATGTCAAACGTGACGATGCGCTTGCAGGGCAACTTCTCCCGCCTAGCGTCAGGCATGCGGATTTCAACCGCAGCCGACGATGCAGCCGGTCTCGCCATCTCCGAAAAAATGCGGAGTCAGATCAAGTCCTACGGGGTTGCGTCACGCAACGCTCAAGACGGGATCAGTCTCGTGCAAACCGCGGAGGGCGCACTACAGGAAGTCAGCAACATCCTCAGCCGGATGCGAGAGCTTGCCATGCAAGCCTCAAACGGCACGCTGACCACGGAGGACCGCACCACTATCGGTGTCGAGTTCACCTCCATGATCTCTGAGATCGACCGCATCTCGGTCGAGACCGAGTTCAACGGACTGCGACTGCTAGACGGCAGTATCCCGGACATCCCGATTCAGATCGGAATCAACTCCGGAGAGCGCATCTCGGTGACCACCGAGGATACCCAGGCCGCAACCCTGGGCCTCGGCTCCTCGAGCCTGTCAACCATCACGGATGCCAACACCGCCTTGGCCTCTCTGGACTCCGCCATCAACACGGTCAACACCTCACGGGGCCGTCTTGGTGCAAGCCAGAACCGTATGTCGAGTGCGCTGCGATCTATCCAGAGCGCTCGAGAGAACCTATCAGCGGCTGAAAGTCGCATCCGGGACGTAGATGTGGCCTCTGAATCCGCCGACCTGACGCGTAACAGCATCATGCAACAGGCCTCGGTATCGATTCTTCAACAGGCCAACGTCCAACCTCAGATCGCCCTATCCCTGCTCCAGGGCTAGGACGAGCAACGGCCTCTAGGCCGATCGCTGAGTGGGGGGCCGTCGGGAGGCGGCCCCCCGTTCCAAGCGCTTAGAAACCTCCCACTCGGAAAGCGCAGTAGCGCGATCCACCGCTCTCAGAAAACTCCACGCAGCCTCGGCAGAGCCAGACCGCACAGCAGGTCCGGCCGCCGGGCTCGAGCACACTCAGGTCGCCGCACCGCGATGAGGGATGTGATCCCCTGGACAGGATCACTCCGCAGCCCTCAGCGCACCGCACACCAAACGCAACCTGAGTTTTTTCCGTCCGCAATGTAATCCAAACCAAGGAACGACAACAAATGGGACTTCGTGTCAATACGAACGTGGCGTCAATGGGCGCCCAACGCAACCTAGCCGCAGTTACTACTCGCTTGCAGGGCAACTATGCCCGCCTGAGCTCCGGCTTGCGCATCGCCTCCGCGGCTGATGACGCTGCCGGTCTCGGCATTTCTGAATCGATGCGCTCCGAGATCAAATCTTATGGAGTGGCCGGCCGCAACGCTCAGGATGGACTCTCCCTCAGCCAAACCGCTGAGTCTTCGCTGAACGAGGTCAGCAACGTCCTTTCACGTATGCGTGAGCTGGCGATGCAATCCTCAAACGGCACGCTTAGCACCGACGACCGGACCACCCTGAACACCGAGTTCACGGCCCTGTCTGACGAGATCGACCGTCTGTCCACGGATGCCGAATTCAACGGTATCAGCCTGCTCGACGGTTCGAATACATCGGTTGCCATTCAGGTTGGCCTGGATAGTGGTCAGACCATCGCCGTCAACCTGGTAGATGTTGGCACCGCCACTCTGGGAATCGACAGCTCCGCTGTGGACAGCGCTGCTAACGCCACCGCGGCGCTCGCGGAAATCGATACGGCAATCGGCTCGTTGAACACTTCTCGTGGTCAACTCGGCGCGGACCAAAACCGCCTGAGCTCCGCAGTCCGTTCGATCGCTTCTACGCGCGAGAACCTGTCTGCCGCCGAAAGTCGTATTCGCGACGTTGACGTGGCTATGGAAACTGCCGACCTGACCCGGAACTCGATCCTGCAGCAAGCTGCTACCTCGATCTTGTCCCAGGCCAACACTCAGCCCCAGCTCGCTCTGAGCCTGCTCGGTTGATCCAACGCGGTACGCCCTAGGGCGCCGCCGCACTTGGAAAAGGCTCCGGTCCTATGGCCGGAGCCTTTTCTATATGGGTGGAAGATCTTTCCGCGGGTGCTCCCAAAAACCTGCCTCAGGACGGACCCATTTAGGGCTGTGCATATTTGCAGCTCAACCCGAGCCCAACTCTGCCGATAACGGTGAGTACGGCCTCCGGAGGGCCAAGCAAGATCATGGTAGGAAGCAGCGGAATTTCATTCTCAGGCCTCGCGAGTGGGCTCGACACGGCAGCGATCGTGAGTCAATTGGTTGCGCTCGAGCGCATCCCGATCAACATCGCACGGTCCCATCAGGGCGAGCAGCAGTCCAAGTTGGACAAGCTGAACCAATTCGGGGAATTGGTGAAGGCCCTGCAGAGCAAGGCGGAAGATCTTTCGACCTCCTCGGGTTTCACGAAGCTCGCCATCAAGGGACAGGACGGGGACATCGCCTCCATCAGTTCCGGATCGACAGCGATTCAGGGCACCCACACGGTCGATATTCTGAACCTCTCGAGTATCGATCGCTGGGCCTTCGACGGCGTCGGTGACGATGAGACCGACCTAGGAACTGTGGATGGTCAGACCGTGGACTTCGAGATCAACGGCACCTCGTACAGCGTCTCCCTCAATGCCGATGGTTCCAACATTGAAGAGATCGCCACCGCCATCAACAGCGCGGCTGGCGATGATGTCAACGCCTCTGTGGTGAACACCGGAACCGACGCCTCACCCAGCTATCAGTTGGTGCTCGCGGCCAAGGAGAGCGGGGATGACTACCGCATCTCGAACATCTCCACCGATCTCACAAACCTCTCGATCACCTACTCCGCACCGGACGTGAATGGGGATGCCACCAGCTCGAGCAACCTGACCGTGGGCCTCAACGCCTCAGCGGAAATTGACGGCCTGACGATTACGCGCTCGAACAACGACTTTAGCGATGTCCTAGAGGGCATCTCTGTAGACGCGGTTGGCGTGGGAACGACGACCTTCACGGTGGAACCCGACAAGGCGGCCATTCGTTCCGAAGTCGACAGCTTCCTGAAGTCCTACAACGACGTGGTCAAGTTCATCAATACCCAGAACACCTTCACGGCTTCCGAGGAGGAGGGTGAGGCGGGTGCCAGCGGTGAGCTCTTTGGTGACAGCGTGCTGTCGTCCGTCAAAAATGCCATGAGCCGTGGCCTCTTCGACGTGGATATCGACATCATTACGGCCGATACCCAGGGCTACTCAACGCTCTCCAATGTGGGTATTACGGCCGACAATGACGGCGTCTTGAGCATTGACGACGAGATATTCGATGAGAAGTTACTCGGCGATTTGGATGCCTTTACGGACCTTTTCGTGGACTCGGACGGGTTCGAGCGCGATCCCGATGCGACTCCCAACACGCCCGAGTACTACCAGGACACGACCGCGGACTCCGGCTTGCTGGCGACCCTGGCACGGGGCCTCGACCAGCTCTTCGGAAATCTGCCGGACGACAACCCTGACATCGTCGTGGCCGGAATCTTCGACCTGCGCGAAGACACCTTCAATCGCAACATCGATCGCATCGGTTCGGACATCCGGGACAAGGAACGCCGGATCGAAGACTTCGAAGAGAACCTCGTATTGCGATTTGCTCGACTCGAGCAACTCATGGCCCAACTGAACTCCCAAGGGGCGGCTCTCAATGCCACCCTTGGAGGCTGATCCCCTAGCCCGCTGACCACATGAATCCCACCTCCGCCGCCGAAGCTTACCGAGTTGCTTCTATTGAGAACGCTCCTCCGCTGCAGATCGTCCGCTTGCTCTATCAGGGTGCCATGCGCTTCCTGGACCAGGCACAGCTGGATCGATTCAAGCCGGGCGACCCAAAGTACACCGCCTTGGTCTGCCAAGCGGACGACATCATCGTCGAGCTGCGCATGTGCCTAGAGGGCACGGACAGTGAGGCCAGCGAGGTGCCCGGCAACCTGGAGCGCCTCTATTTGTACTGCGAGACCGAGCTCGGCCGTGCCATGTCTGAAGGCGACAAGGCACCCCTGGCCAACGCCCGTCGCGTGCTTGAGATCCTGCTTGATGCCTGGAATAGCGTGGAGCTTGGCGGCTCCGCGGCCGCATGACCAAGGACCTGTTCACACGCCTGGACGCTGCTCGCGCAAGCCTGCGCAGTTGCCTTGAGGAACTCGACGGTGGTGCACCCAATGATTCGGGGGTGGGCCGCGGCTTTGAGGTGATGGGGCAGGCCTTTGCCGAACTAGGGGACTTGGAGTCCCTTTGGGATCAGGTGAATGCCAAGGATGAGGAGCGCCTGCAGGACAGCCTTGAGGAGCTGATGCGACTCAACGCGGTACTGACCAAGGTGGTGCAGCGCGACGAGGAGCGTCTGCGGGGTCAGATCGCCCACGCGCGCATCGGTCGACAGAACATCGCAGCCCAGAAGATCGATGGTGAGATCGGCGGGACCTGCGACATGTCCTGCTGAAAGCATTCCCGGGTCGAGTGTTGTAAATCACGACGGTTGTCGAATATCTCGACAGCCGTTGTCTGTTTCCAGGGCCTCGAAGCGGCTTCCGGGTAGCAGGGGAGAGTTGGCACGGCCATTGCTCTGTGAGAGACCACGCGCCGATTGCGCGACTCTCCCATGCAAGTCCTAACCCTCGCCACCCTTTCCGAATCCGTCGCCACTGGCCCCGACCTCACCCGCTACTTCACGGTGGTGGGTTTGATGGTCGCCGTCTTGATGGCAGTCGCCTACGGCCTAAAGCGCATCGCGGCCAAGACCGGCCGCTTGGGCCGCGACCGCAAAGGGCTCACCATGGTGGAGGTGCTGCCGCTAGGCGGTCGCCGCCAGGTGGCCATCGTGCGTTGCTACGACCGCACCTTTGCGCTGGGGCTAGGGGAGAAAGACGTCTCTCTCATCGCTGAACTGGACCCGATCACTCCGCCGCAGCCGGTTACGGCCGAGACGCCCGGTGCGGCTTCCGTTCCAGCGCCCGTACCCGCTACGCGTGATCGCTTTGAGGAGATGATCGGGCGCGCTCAAGAGCGACTGGCCACGAACAAGAACCCAGACCAGCACGATCCCACCACCATCCAGGAGATGGTCTGATGATTCGTCGCATGGCATGCGTCCTCGTGGCGCTCTTCTGCTTGGGAGCGTTGGCCTCTGGTCAAGGCGCTCCTGTTGGCGGCGCGCCGTCGATGGTGCAGGCCGGTCTGGAAGCAGCCGGTCCAGGTCCGCTCGAAGAGGGGCGTCTATCCACCGCGGTCGAGATCGCGCTGTTGCTCACGGTGCTGTCACTGCTACCCGCAGTGCTCGTCACCTTGACCAGCTTCACGCGCATTGTGATCGTGCTGTCCTTCGTGCGCCGGGCACTGTCGGTCAACGACTTGCCGCCCAATCCGGTACTGCTGGGCCTGGCGCTCTTCCTGACCCTGTTCGTCATGTCGCCTGTGATCAAGGACGTGCAGACGGAGGCTTGGGACCCCTACCAGTCGGGTGAGAAGAGTGTGGTGGAGGCTGGTGAGTCTGCTTGGGGCGTGCTCTCCAAGTTCCTTGTGGCCAACACCCGCCCCACCGAGCTGACGCTCTTCGGCGAGATGGCCTATGCCGCAGAACACGGTCCCCAGGAAGAGGGCAGCTTCAACCCGGCCGCGTTCAAGAACGTTAGCAAGGACGAAGCCCTGAACATGGACGTCGAAGCGCAGCTCGAGCATGCCGCTTCTCTGCCCATGAATGTGGTCATCCCGGCCTTCGTACTGAGTGAGCTCAAGACGGCCTTCCAGATGGGCTTCTTGCTCTTCCTGCCGTTCCTGGTGATCGACCTGGTGGTGTCGAGCGTGCTGCTCTCCATGGGCATGTTCATGCTTCCGCCCGTGATGATTTCTACACCGATCAAGGTACTCGTGTTCGTCCTCGTGGACGGCTGGCACTTGATCGCCGAATCCGTCGTGACCTCCTTCGCGGTCTGAACCTGTGAGCGACCTCGATCTTCAAATCGTCGACCTGGCGCGCGACCTGCTGGTGACTACGGTCATCGTGGCGGGCCCGGCGTTAGCGGTTGGCATGTGCGTGGGTGTGATAGTCAGTCTGTTTCAGGCTTTGACCTCCGTCCAAGAGCAGACCCTGAGTTTGGTTCCCAAGATGTTGGCGGTGATGACCGTCACTTTGCTCCTGCTGGCTCCAGCCTTGGAGCTCCTGCGTGACTTCACAGCGCGTGTGTTGAATCAGATTGTGGAGTTCGGCCTTAGCTAAGCATGTTGCCTGAGGGATTGATCCAGGCCTTCGGGCTGTACCTGGTGCGCACAAGCGCCCTGGTTCTTGCAGCGCCCCTACTCGCGTCGGGGTCCGCTTTCGCGGGCTATAGGCTCGGGCTTGTGGGTGTGCTCTCGTTGGTCATGTTCTTGATCAGCGGCGAGCCGTTGGTCGAGGACCCGGGCGTGCTCGGCTTCGCCTTGCTGGCAGGGCGCGAGTTGGTCATCGGTTTCTCCCTGGCCTTCGTGCTGCACACCGTGGTGTTGGCTGTAAAGGTCGCCGGACACATGGTGGGCCAGGAGATGGGCTTCAACATGGCTAGCCAATCGGACCCTGTAACCGGCACCTCTACACCGATCATCGGTCACTTCTACGAGACCCTCTTCATGCTCATCCTGCTGTCCGTCAACGGACACCTGTGGATGGTGCGCGGGCTGGTGGAGTCCTTCAATCGGGCGCCTGTGGGGGAGATTGCTCTCGGTTCCGGAGTCACAGGTGTGGCCCTCGAGCTCTTCAGCAGCCTCTTTGCTGCGGGTTTGACCTTTGCAGCGCCGGTCTTCTTGGTGCTACTGCTGGTGTCCGTCTTGATCGGGCTGCTAGCCCGCTCCGTGCCGCAGATCAACGTGATCGAGTTCAGCTTTAGCGCGCGCATCATCGGGGGCTTCCTGTCCCTCGCGATGTTCGCACCCATGATTGAACCCGCGAGCCAGACCTTGCTGAACGCTCTGATGGACGGCATGGCTGCTGGACTCGATGCCTTGGAGGTAAGCGGTGGCTGACGACACTTCTAAGGACGAGAAAACAGAAGACGCCACCCAACACAAGTTGGACGAAGCTCGCAAGAAGGGGCAGGTCGCGTTCTCCACAGAGTTCTCCACGGGTGTTGGTATGGTCGCTGCGACCCTCGCCATGTTGGCGGTTGGTAGTCGCTTGGCGGACGTTACCGGAGAGTACCTGCGTCTCGGCCTGGTGGACATCGGGTCCAACGCGTCGGCCTCTCTTGAAGCTACCGACATCGCTGAGTCGGTGCGCGCGGCGGCGAGCTATCTCATGCCGACCGTGCTTATGTTCTTGGCGCCGATGGTCATCCTGACCGCGATCGGTGGCTACAGCCAGGTGGGGTTCCAGATTTCCCAAGAGGCAATCGAGCCGGACCCGAACAAGCTCAATCCTGTCAAGGGAATCAAGAAGGTCATCAGCATGAAAGGCGTGGTTCGCACGGCCATGGCTATCGCAAAGATCGCCGTATTGCTGTCGGCCATGCTCGGTGTGATCTACACCCAACGCGAACGCTTCGCGCAACTCGCTGGCGCGGACCTGCGCATGGTTCTGATGGTGATGGGTGAGATCCTCGGCAGAGCCACCCTCATGTGCGTGGTGATTCTCGCCCTGCTGTCCACTCTTGACCTGGTCTATCAGAAGCACCAGCACAAGACCGACATGAAGATGACCAAGCAGGAGGTCAAGGAAGAGGCCAAGTCCGCGGATGGTGATCCCAAGGTGAAGGCCCGTATCCGTCAGATTCAACGGGAGATGGCCGGCCGCCGAATGATGGCTGACGTCCCGGATGCCACGGTCGTCTTGACCAACCCGACCCACTATGCGGTGGCCTTGCGCTACCACGAAGACGGCCTCGGCGGTGCACCTTTGGTGCTTGCTAAGGGTGTTGATGAGGTTGCCCAGATGATCAAGAAAGTGGCCCGCGAGGCCAACGTGATGGTTGTGGAGGATCCGCCCTTGGCGCGAGCCTTGCACCGCAGCTGCGAAATTGGTGACGAGATCCCGGCTGAGCTCTTTGGAGCTGTGGCCAAGGTCTTGGCCTACGTCTTTCGCATGAACGGGCGCATGGCGCAGGCCTAGCTAGACCATGGCGACTTCAACAAAACCGCAGCTGGGTAAAGCCGACAGTCTCACGGAGTGGATGAACAAGTACTCCGATTGGATCCTGGGCGTTGGCGTCCTGGGTTTGATCGTGACCTTGATCACGCCGCTCTCGCCTACTGTTCTAGACCTGCTGCTGGCCACGAACATCACCGCCGGCGTGATGCTCTTGATGGTCACCCTGAACGCGCGTGAAGCCACAGAGCTTTCCGCATTCCCGACCATCCTGCTATTCACGACCCTCTTCCGACTGGGTCTCAACGTGGCCAGTACGCGCTTGATTCTCACCGGCGGTGAGGCCGGCGAAGTGATCACGGCCTTCGGCCAGTATGTGGGCGGCGACGATCTCGCCGTGGGTTTCGTGGTCTTCCTGATCCTGATCATCATCCAGTTTGTGGTGATCACCAAGGGTTCAGGCCGGATCTCGGAAGTGGCCGCTCGCTTTGTGCTGGACGCTATGCCCGGCAAGCAGATGGCCATCGATGCCGACCTGAGTGCTGGCATGATCGATGCGGATCAGGCCAAGGACCGGCGCGAAGCCGTGGCGAGCGAAGCCGAGTTCTACGGGTCGATGGATGGTGCCTCGAAGTTTGTTCGAGGTGATGC
>JBLIOL010000029.1:0-25916 GCA_047639615.1 Planctomycetota bacterium
GAGCATGAGAACTGTCGTACGCAGGCGGTGGCCAAGGCGCTCATCGCGGCTCTCGATGATCCGGCCCTGCGCGTGCGCACGAAAGTGCTCGGGATGTTGGTGGATGGGCAGCACGCGGAGCTCACGATCACGACCCTCGTCAGCCGGCTTGGCGACATCAAAAAGAACATGTGGAGCTTGGTGGACTGGCTACGTGGCAAGCAGGGCGTGCACGGCAGTGTCGATGACGCCATGGGCTACATCGAGAGACTGATGGAGGTCAGTGGCGAGGTGCCAGACGACCGCGTGGTGAAGGCGCTGGCGAACGCGCTCAAGGCCATGCCTACGGAAATGCGCGGGCAGCCTGTGGCCATGTCGGCGGTGCACGCGTTGCTCGAGCTCGGCACGCGCGATGCTGTGGCCACCGTGATCAAGCAGTTCAAGCCACGGCCGCCGAGTAAGGGTGCCGTGGAGAACATCCACAGTGCCCTGGAAGACTTTGCTCTCGAGCTGGAGATCGAGGACTACCCCGAGTTCGATGGGGATCTCAAGAAGCTCTGGGAGAGCTGGGCCAGGAAAAACTCGAGCCGCATCCCGACCAAGCTCGGCCGCTGGATCGGCAAGCCTCTGGACTAGGCTAGCTCGACCCAGACGGGTGCATGGTCGGAGAGCCCGGCGTCCTTCTCGATCCAGGCATTGGCTACGCGCTCCGCCAGGGAGGGCGTCATCAGGCAGTAATCCAAACGCCAGCCGCGGTCCTTCTCACGCGCTTGGCCGCGGTTTGACCACCAGGAGTAGAGCCGCGGGTCATCTGAGTTGTGTTCGCGCACCACATCGCGCCAGCCCATGGCGAGCAGCTTGCTGAGCCACTCGCGCTCCTCGGGCAGGAAGCCGGAGTTCTTGACGTTGGTCTTGGGGGACCAGATGTCGAGTTCCGTGTGCGCTACGTTGAAGTCGCCGCAGATGGCGATGGGGCGGTCCTCGGCGAGCAGGTCCTTGAACCAACGCAGCATGTGCTGCATGTATTTGAACTTGAGCGACAGGCGTTCCTCCGAGGAGGAGCCCGACGGTACGTACAGGCTGATCACGTCGAAGTCCGGGAAGTTCGCGCGCAGCACGCGGCCTTCCTTATCGCCCCAGCCCAGGCCGCTGCCGACCTGGTAGCTGTCCGGCGCTTCGCGGGTGAAGAGCGCCGTGCCCGCGTAGCCCTTCTTCTCGGCCGGGTTCCAGCGCGAGTTGTAGCCCGCCGGCGAGCGCACCTCGTCCGGTACCTGATCCGTGAGTGCGCGCACCTCCTGTGTGCAGAGCACATCCGGCTTCTCGCGCACGAGCCACTCGCTGAGGCCGCGCTTTTCAGCCGCGCGGATTCCGTTCAGGTTCAAGCTGCAGATCGTGAGACCGCGCTGCTTCTTTTTGGCCAAGGCTCTGCTCAGACGCTCGAGGCGTCGGCCTTGCTGGACAGCACCAGCTCGCGGAAGCGATTGAACAGGTGGCTGGAGTCGAGCGGTCCGGGCGCGGCTTCCGGGTGGTACTGCACGCTGAAAACCGGGTGCTGCCTGTGGCGCACACCGGCCACGGTCTGGTCGTTGAGGTTCACATGGGTGACCTCGAGGCAGTCCGGAATGGTCTTCGCGTCCACCGCGTAGGAGTGGTTCTGCGAGGTGATCTCTACCCGGCCGGTGGTGTCGTCGCGCACGGGATGGTTCGCGCCGTGGTGGCCGAAGGGCATCTTGTAGGTTTGCGCGCCCTGGGCCAGGGAGAGGATCTGGTGGCCGAGGCAGATGCCGAAGATCGGGACCTTGCCCACCAGCTCCTTGCAGGCCTGGATGGCCGAGGTCACAGCCGCGGGGTCGCCGGGTCCGTTGGAGAGGAAGACTCCGTCGGGATTGCGCGCCAGTACATCAGCGGCGGAAGTGCCGGCAGGAACGACAGTCACGTCAAAGCCGCAGTGCACCAGGCTGCGCAGAATGTTGCGCTTGATGCCGAAGTCGTAGGCCACCAGGGAGAGGCGCGGCTCGGAGGCTTTCGCGATTTCGGCCGGGTAGGAGTCGGGGTAGGGCTCGTCCCAGACGTAGGGCTCCTTGCAGGTCACTTCGGCTGCCAGGTTGCAGCCGTTGGTGGTGCGCATGGCCTTGGCCTTAGCCACCAAGGAGTCCGGGTCGGAGTCGGTGGTGGAGATAATGCAGCGCAGGGAGCCGAGCTCGCGGGTGAGCTTCACCAAACGGCGCGTGTCGACGCCTTCCATGCCGACGATGCCCTCGGCCGTGAGGTACTCCTGCAGGGTTTGATCGGAGCGGTGGCTGGAAGCTATCGAGGAGGCTTCCTTCACCACGAAGCCCTCGGGCCAGGCGCGCTTGGACTCGGCGTCTTGGTTGGCGATGCCGTAGTTCCCGATCAAGGGGTAGGTCATCAGCACCACTTGGCCGGCGTAGGACGGATCCGTGAGGATCTCGTGGTAGCCGGTCATGGCGGTGTTGAACACCAGGTCGCCGCCGCGTTCACCTTCGGCACCGAGGGAAGTTCCCTCGATCACGAGTCCATTCTCCAGGGCGAACCAGGCAGGTTTGCTTGCGGTCATCGCGCGATCGGCTCCGTTCCAAGTTGGTTGATGCGGGCTGCGGCGACACCTGCGCCGAACCCGTTGTCGATGTTGACCACCGTGACGCCAGCGGCGCAGGTGTTGAGCATACCGAGCAAGGCTGCCAGCCCACCCAGGGCGGCGCCATATCCGATGGAGGTGGGCACGGCGATGACGGGTCTGCCTACGAGTCCGCCTACCACGCTGGGCAGGGCGCCCTCCATGCCGGCGACCACGATCAAGGCGCGCGCGCTGCGCAGCCGATCCGTGTGGGCTAGCAGGCGATGAATACCGGCCACACCGACGTCCGCCAGGTGCTCCACCTTGGCGCCGTGTAGGCGCGCGGTGAGCAGCGCTTCCTCGGCCACGGGGCGGTCGGAGGTTCCGGCGCTGATCACGAGCACATCCCCGACGCCCTCGCGCGGGCCCCCGCGTTCCACCGAGAGCGCGCGGGCGTCCTGATGATGTACGGCGTCGGGGAACTTGGCCAATACAGCCGCCGCGCCATCCTCGGTGATGCGCGTCACAAGGAGCGTCTCGTGGGTCGCGAGGATCGCCTGCGCGATGTCGACCAGCTGGCCCGGGGTCTTGCCGGCTCCGTAGACCACCTCGGGATGACCGCAGCGCAGGGCCCGATGGGTGTCCAGGTGAGTGTGGCCCAGGTCCTGAAATGGAAGACTGGCCAGGCGCTCAAGAGCGTCGGGGATTGCAGTCTCGCCAGCCTTGACGGATGCGAGTAGTCGTTCCAGGTCGGAGGGGTCCAAACGGCGCGCAGTTTAGCGAGCTGGAGCCCGGGTAGCAGCCCTAGCCCGCTGTTCCTGGGAGGATCAGCGCGGACTGGCGTCCAGGGCCAGTCCTGGAGTCAATTCGAGGGCGCCGGGGGCCTGCAACTGGTGCCAGCCCAGGCCGCCGATCATGACCGCGTTGTCGGTGCAGTAGGCCGGGGTGGGGTAGTGCACCGTATGGCCCAAGGCCTCGGCGCGCTCCCGTAGGACCGCCCGCAGGCTCTGATTGGCAGCCACTCCACCGGCCAGCAGGATGGTGTCCAGGCCCTGCTCCTTGGCGCAGCGTAGGGTTTGCTTGCAGAGCGTATCGACCACCGCTTCCTGGAAGGACGCAGCTACGTCAGCGCGATTGGGGATGTCCTCCGGCAGGGGCGTGGGGGCTAGGGCATCACCGCCGCGCAGATAGTAGAGGACAGCCGTCTTCAGGCCGCTGAAGGAGAAGCCCACGGAGCCGTCCTTGGAACGATAGCGCGGGAAGCGGATGGCCTTGGGGTCGCCGTCGAGTGCCATGGCGGAGACCGAGGGTCCCCCCGGGTAGGCCAAGCCCAAGAGGTGGGCGACCTTGTCGAAGGCTTCGCCAGCGGCGTCGTCCAGGGTGCTCGCCAGCTGCGTCATGGAGGCGGGGCCGTCGGCGCGGTAGAGGGCTGTGTGTCCGCCGCTGACCACCAGCGCCAAGCACGGGTAGACGTTCTGATCCTCGAGCTCCATGGTGGCGGCGTACACATGCGCTTCGATGTGGTGCACGCCGACCAAGGGCAAGCCGCGTGTGAAGGCTAGGGCCTTGGCGGCGGAAAGGCCCACCAGTAGCGAGCCGATCAAACCGGGCCGGTTGGTGACGGCGATCCCCGCCAGATCATCCAGGCCGCAGTTCGCATCCTTGAGCGCGGCACGGATCACCGGCAGGATCTGTTCCAGGTGCGAACGCCCAGCAATTTCCGGGACGACGCCACCCCATTCCGCGTGGATCGAGGCTTGGCTGTGGATGACGGAGGAGAGCACCTCGCGTCCGCCGACGATGACGGCCGCAGCGGTCTCATCGCATGAGGATTCAATCCCTAGAACCAGCTCGCTCATTCTGCTTGGCCCTTGGCGGGGGCTGTGTACAAGGCGAGGGCCGTGGGGCGCTTGCCAGCGAGCAGCAGGAAAGCTGCGCGCAGTTGTGCATCGTCGGGTAAGGGCTCCACCAGGGTCTCGCCCAGCTCGGCTTCCCAAGCTGCCAGGTCCGCGCGGGCTTCGACGGGCGGGCCGTAGCGCGCGCTGTGCGTGCGTGCGGTAGCCTTCTCGCGCTCGGTGATCTCGACTTCCACGTCGGGCCTAATGCCGTAGTCGCGACCTTCGGAGCTGCGCTCGAAGTTGCGGTGGCTCGGTGAGTAGTAGTGCGCGCTGGTGATCTTGGCGCGGGTGCCGCTGTCCGGGAAGCGGCGGATGGTCTGGACCATGCCTTTGCCGAAGGTGGGTGCGCCCACGAGCACAGCTACGCGGTGATCCTGCAAGGCGCCGGCTAGCACTTCGGAGGCGCTGGCGGAGTGCTCGTCCACGAGCACGACCAAGGGCAAGCCTTGCAGGGTTGCGTGGCCCTCGATACCGCGTTCGATCTCCACTTCGAGGCGACCCTCCGTGGACACGATCACGCCCGAGGGAATGAAGCGTCGTGCGATGGCCACAGCCGCGTCGAGCACGCCGCCCAAGTTGCCGCGCAGGTCGATCACCAAGCTGGTGGCGCCCTCATGCTCCAGATAGGCCCAAGCCGCATCGAACTCGCGCGCGGTCTCGCGCGAGAAGGAGTGGATCGATAGGTAGGCCAGTCCGCGCTCAGCGTCCACCATGTGAAATTGGCGAATGCTCGGGTCGAGCAGTGATTCCGGCGTGATCTCCACCGTGCGCTCAACTCCTTCGAGTGAGCGTAGGTGCAACTCACGCACCTCGCCCGGTCGAGATTGGAGCAGGTCGTGGAAGGTCTGATCGTCGAGACCGGCGACGCTCTCGCCGTCCACTTCGAGCACGCTATCACCGATCCACAGGCCAGCCCGTTTGGCCGGGCTCTCGGGAAGGGGGAAGAGCACGCGCCGCTCGCCGTCTATCAAACTGAAGAGCGCGCCAAGTCCCGCGTAACGTCCGGCCGTCTCGCGATCCAGCTCCGCTGCGGAGTCCGCATCGTAGTAGCGCGAGTAGTCGTCCAGACTGCGCGTGAAGCCCTCCATCGCGCGATCCAGGATCTCCTGGTCGGAGAGCTCGCGTACGAAGCTAGCCTGCGCAAAGTTGCGTACGGCGCGGTACTGGGCCACATCCGCTTCCGAGGGATTGGGGCTCAGCTTGCGTACGATCAGGGCTCCAAACACGCCCGTGCCGATCCCCATCAGCCAAACCACGAGGACGGCGCTGGAGGGCGTCCTGGGTTTGACGTTGGGATCGAAGTCCAGAGGATCGGTCACGGACGGGCTGGGGCTAGGCGCCGATCGGGGCTTCGAGTTCGGCCACGGCTTGGGCCAACTCTTCGTCGTTCGGTGCTACGCCGTGCCATCCGGGCTGGTCTTCCATGAAGGAGACACCCTTGCCAAGAATCGTGTGGCAGATGATCGCGCTGGGACGGTCCTCTACCTGGCGTGCTTCAACAAGTGCCTCATCGATGGCGCGCAGGTCGTGGCCATTGATGTCCACCGCGTGCCAGCCGAAGCTCTCGTACTTGAGGCGTAGGTCGCGCACGTCCATCACGTCGCGCATATACCCGTCGATCTGCACGTTGTTGTAGTCGACCATGACGCACAGGTTGCCCAGGTCGTAGTGGGCTGCGGCGGTGGCGGCCTCCCAAATCTGTCCTTCCTGGCTCTCGCCATCGGAGGAGGCGCTGTAGATGCGCGAATCCCAACCGGAGAGGCGCGCGCCGAGGGCCATGCCCGCGGCGACGGAGAGGCTGTTGCCAAGGCTGCCGGTGCTGAAGTCGATGCCCCACTCCAGGTTGCGGTGGGGGTGGCCTTGCAGGGTCGCTCCGAACTTGCGGAAGAGCATCAGCTCATCGCGCGAGATCAAACCCTTGGAAGCCAAGAGCGAGTAGTAGCCTGCGCAGGTGTGACCGTTGCCGAGCACGAAGCGGTCGCGCTCGGGGGCGAGTACGTTCTCCGGGGTTAGGCGCAGGTGCGAGTGAAACAGAGTGGCCATGAAGTCGGCCATACCCAAAGGGCCACCGGGGTGACCGCAGGTCGCTGCGTGCACCATGCGAACGGCGTCTAGACGCGTCTGCTTGGCGAGGGCCTGGACCTCTTCGAATTGTTGATTGTCGAGTGCCATGTGGAGCTAGGGGCTAGGCGTTCTTGCGCTGCAGGAGGTCTTTGGCGCGAGCGGCGAGGCCGTTGGCGTCCAGGCGGTAGTGGGCGAGCAACTGTTCAGCGGTGCCGGACTGTCCGAATTCGTCGTCCATGCCACCGAAGGCCATAGGGACGGGATGATGCTTGAGCACTGCCTGCGCAACAGCATCACCGAGGCCGCCGCGAATCTGGTGCTCTTCGGCGGTCAGGATCGCACCGCACTCGCGCGCAGCATTGGCCAGCAACTCTTCGTCGATGGGATCGATAGTGGCGATGTTCAGCACGCGCACATGGATGCCGTCCTTGGCCAGCAACTCGGCGGCGGCCAAGGCCTCCGCGACTTCCACACCGCAGGCAGCGATGCACAGGTCGGTGCCCTCGCGCAGCATGGTGCCGCGTCCGATTTCGAACTTGTAGGACTCGTCGAAGACGACCGCGGTCTTGGCGCGGCTGAGGCGCACATAGAAGGGACCGTCCGTAGCGGCGGCGGCCTTGACCGCTTGGTGTGCTTCGATGGCGTCGGCCGGAACGATCACGCGCATGTGCGGCAAGACGCGCATGAGTGTGATGTCCTCGAGCATCTGGTGTGACTTGCCGTCCTCGCCGACCGTGAGGCCCGCGTGGGTGGCGCAGATTTTTACGGAGAGCTCCGGAACGCAGATGCTCTGGCGAATTTGTTCGTAGGCCTTGCCCGCGGCGAACATGGCGAAGGAGCTCGCGAAAACGGTGCGCCCAGTTGTGGATAGACCGGCGGCGATGCCCATCATATTGGCCTCAGCCACACCGATGTTGAAGAAGCGCTCGGGGTAGGCCTTGCTGAAGGCCTTGGTCTTGGTGGAGCCGGAAAGGTCCGCGTCGAGGACGACCACGTCCTCGCGCTCCTGACCGAGTTCCATGAGGGCTTCGCCGTAGGCGTCGCGGGTGGCCTTGGGCTTCGAATCGCCCTTGCTGAGGGGGGCCAGGCCCCGGGGGGAGCTCGAGACGGATGTCATCGCGTGATGGGGTGGTTGCAGAACGGGTCGGAGGTGGGGCGCTAGGAGGCTTCCCGTGGGGATTGTCTCCCAGCTACCCTTCCCTTGCTAGTGGGACCCTGGCAACCCGAGGGACCATTGCCATAAAATGTGCCCGGATAATGGCTGGCCTCGCTCAGGGCCGGCCGCCATCCCAGCCCAGACAGATTCTGGGCGTCTCTCGATACCTGAGCACCTTGCTCCTCTAGAGCTGATCGTCATGAAGCTTTCCCCTCTCTCGACCCTGGCCGCATTGGGTCTATTCCTAGGCCAGTTCGGTGGCTCAGCCCTGGCCCAAGGCGTTAAGCCGGACGTCCTGGACCGCATTCGCACCGTGTTCAAGTCCACCGACACCAATGGTGACGGGGTGCTCGGCACCGCCGAGGCCCAGCGCAAGGGGATTCCGGCCCGGGACTTTGCCGCCCAGGATGCCGATCGCTCGGGCTCGCTCTCAGGCGACGAGTTCTACGTTTACTACCGCCAGCTGCTGGACAAGGCCGGGCGGCCCGTGCCCGCCAGCCTCGAGGCTGAGGTCGCCAGGGTTGTGGCCGCCCGTAAGGCCGCTGCCAGCGGCAAGCAGCCTGGCTCGACGCCCGCTGCCAAGCCTGCGGAGAAGCCCGCCGCAAAGCCGGCCACAAAGCCCGCTGAAAAGCCCGCTGCAAAGCCCGCCGCAAAGCCCGCTGAAAAGCCTGCTGAAAAGCCCGCTGGCGAGCCAATCGAGGTGCCGGCCCAGGCCCCCAGCGCCGCTGACGAGCCTGCGCGCCGTGCTCAGCAGCTGGCCAAGCGCCTGGTGGATGGTGGTTCGCTCAGCGCAGCGGAGGGTCGCATCATGTTCAACGCCCTGGTGAACCCCACCTCGGCGGCCGGTGATGTGGAGGGCCTAGGCAAGATCCGCAGCGCTTTGAACCAGTCTCTCGCCCGCGTGGGCGGCTTGGTTCAGTCCGGGGGCCTGTCCGCCAGCGAGGCGCGCGAGCTCTCCGCATTCTTCAACGAGCGCGCCAGCAGCGCCGCTCAGGGCCTGGCCGCCGCCGAGCAGTCCGCCGCAGCCAAGGCCGCGGAGGGCAAACTCGCCACTGATAAGCTCGCTGCCGAGAAGGCCGCTGCCCAGCCCGTGACCACGGAGCCGGCTCCCGCTCCGGTCGAGGCTCCGGTGGTTTCCGATGCAGGCGCCGACACGCCCGCGCGCCGTGCCCAGCAGTTGGTCAAGCGCCTGGTGGACGGCGGCACCCTGAGCGCCGCCGAAGGCCGCGAGATGTTCACCGCCCTGTCCGACCCGGCAGCGGCGGCGGGCGATCTGAAGACCCTGGGCGAGATCCGTAGCGCGGTGAACAGCGCACGCATGCGTCTGGGCTCCTTGGTGCAAGCCAGCAAGTTGGATGCACAGCAAGCGCGCCTGCTCTCGGACGTCTTCACCGCCCGCGGCAGCGAAGTGGCCCAGGCTCTATCCGCCTCGCGCGGAAGCAAGCGCCCCGCAGCTCGCGCCGAGGGTGATCTGACCGCTCGCCAGGCCCGCGAGCTCGTACGCCGCTTGGCTTCGGAGGGAGACCTGAACGAGAGCGAGGATCGCGGCATGACCCTAGCCTTGAGTGACCCCAGCGGCCTGACCGGCGGGACCGAGGAGCTGGTCATGCTCCGCAAGGCCGTCAATGACGCCCGCCCGCGGGTGACTGCCCTTGTGCAGGCCGGCAAGATCAGCACCGAGGAAGGGCGCTCCCTGACCAATTGGTTCGATCGTCGTGCCACTCAGGCGGCCAAGGCCATCGAGGCCTCGGCGAAGTCGCCCGAGGAGGCTCCCGAGAGGGCTCCCGCTGCGGCTCCTAAGAGGGCTCCCGAGAGGGCTCCCGCTGCGGCTCCTGAGAAGGCTCCGGCCAAAGCTCCGCAGGCGGCCCCCGCTGAGGATCCCGCTCGCCGTGCCCAAAAGCTAGTCAAAGGCCTGATCGATCAGGGGCGCATCAGCGCTCAAGAGGGCCGCGTAATGTTCCAGGCCATGACGGACCCCGTCATTCTGGGAGGCGACCAAGCTCAGCTAACGAACCTGCGCACCGCCCTCGGCCAGGTGCGCCCGAGAATCGGCCAGTTGGTTTCCCAGGGACACCTGACCGCTGAGCAGGGACGTCAGCTCTCCGCTCTATTCGACGCTCGCGCCACGGCGGCTGCGGCAGCCATCAAGGCTCCCGCTAAGGAGCCTGCCAGGGAGAACCAGCGCCCGGCCCCCGGAGCTTCCAAGACGCCCAAGGTGAAGAACGCAGGCACTCGTCCCGCCAAGGGTTCGGGCAAGGGCCCGGCCAAGGATTCGGGCAAGGGTTCAGGCAAGGATTCGGGCAAGGGCCCGGCCAAGCAGGACGCGACGCCCAAGCGCAACGCGGCCCCGAAGCCTGACGCGAAGAAAGGCGGCGCCCCCAAGAAGCGCGGCGCCACGCCCAAGAAGAAAGGGCGCGACGGACGCTGATCCCTACAACCCGCGTACTAGGCCGAGGAATTCGGCTCGGGTGCGCGGGTCGTTGCGGAACGCGCCGAGTAGGCATGAGGTGAGCGTGTTGGAGTTCTGCTTCTGTACACCGCGCATCATCATGCAGAAGTGAGCTGCGTCGACCACGACGCCCACGCCGCGCGGTTCGACCACTTCTTGGACCGCTTCAGCGATCTGTTGGGTCATGCGCTCTTGAACCTGCAGGCGCCGCGCGAACACATCGGTGATGCGCGCGAACTTGGAGAGGCCCAGGATCTTCTTGTTGGGGATGTAGGCGATGTGCACGCGCCCGTGGAAGGGCAGCATGTGGTGTTCGCAAAGGCTGTAGAACTCGATGTCCTTGATCACGACCATCTCCGAGCAGTCTTCCTCGAAGACTCCGGAGCCCACCGCTTCCGCAAGGGTGGTGCGTGAGCCGGCGGTGAGTTCTTCGAGCGCCTTGGCCACGCGCTCGGGTGTGCGCAGTAGCCCTTCGCGATCGGGATCTTCCCCAAGGTCTCTTAGGATCTGGCGGATATGGTCTTCTTGAATCACGACTGCTCGATTGATTGGGAGGAATGGGGGCCGGCGTAGCTAGCTGAGTTGACCGGGCTCTCGATGATGCGCACGCGCACGAGCTTGGAGGGTGCCAGTTCTTCAGCGCACTCTTGGATGCGTTGCCAGAATGCGATCGCTAGGTTTTCGGCGGTGGGGATGATGCCGTTCAAGAAATCCACGTCCTCGTTGAGGTACTTGTGGTCCACGTGGTCGTAGACCCGTTCGCGCATGATGCGCATGAGGTCGGTGAGATTCATGACCATGCCAGTGCGTTCATCCAACGGACCGCGCACGGTGGCTTCAAAACCGTAGTTGTGACCGTGCAGGTTGAAGCACGGTCCGAAGATGCTGCGATTCTCATCTTCGGACAAGGCGGAAGAAACCAGCCGGTGTGCGGCTGAAAAATCCTCGCGGTGCGAGATCTCTACGATGTGGGGATTCATGTGGTGGCTGCCCCATAGCTGGGCGCAGCACCCTACACCGGCGCCTGCAGGGGGTCTATATACCTGTGTGAGGCACTTCCTTACCCCACCCACGTAAGTGGGCAAGAAACGCGCCGAATTCTGGTCCTGGGCGAATTTTGCTTCGGATAACGCCCTGAACCCGCTTATTCAACTGCCGCCGAGCATCCCCGCCTATGCCGTCGCCTATCTGAAAGGAGTCCGACATGAACAAGAGCTATAACCACGAAACCGCCACCCTGATGGTTCCCTTCTTAATGGGAATCTGCACCGAGATCTCAGAGCGCACCGCCAACGCGCGCCGCATGAAGCGCAGCATTCGAACCCTTGAAAACCAAGCGGGTGACAATGACGGAGCTCTTGATGACTTGCGCAACCTGCGCGCGGAACTAGCGAACGAACGCCGCGAGCTTCGTCATGCACGTGCCGAGCTGGAGAGTCTTGGTTGTGTACTCGACCATGGTCATCCGCAACGCATCCTGATTCCTGGTGAGGATGGCACTCTTGATGCTGGCTTCGCCTGGGATATCGGCGCTGAAATGCTTGCGGAGATCACAACTCCTTAGGCTGACGAACAATGACGTTGGCCTGCCGTAGCGGGTCACGTAACGACAAGGTGGGACGCGCAATCGCTTGCGCGTCCCACCTTGCGTTGTATAGGTGCGAACCTACGTCGGCGGCGGTACGTCCAGGTCGGCTTGCTCGCCTTCCGCGTGGTACGCCTGCCAGATGACTTCGGCCACATCCTCGGGCTTGTTCATCTTGGAGGTATCCCAGTCGCCTGCAACACCATCGTGGATGCCAGTGTTGGTGGAACCCGGGTATACGGTCGAGACACGGATGCCTGCTTCGCGCAGGTCCTCGCGCAAGCCATCGCTGAAGCCGCGCAGGCCGTACTTGGTCGCGCTGTAAATGCTCGAGCCGGGGAAGCCCTTGCGGCCAGCCTCGGAAGAGATGTTGAAGATGTGCGCCTTGGGGCTCTCCTTCAACGCGTTCAGGGATTCCTGCGTGACGATGAATGGACCGGTGAGGTTGACTTCGAGGAAGCGCTCCCACATGGCCAGGTCGCAGTCTTCGATGGACTTGCTATCGAAGATGCCCGCGTTGTTCACGAGGATGTCCATCTCCTCATCGAAGAAGTCCACGGCGCGGTAGACCGCTGCCTCGATGGAGCCGTGGTCGCGCAGGTTGGCTTGGGCAGCGATGCCCTCGCCGCCGGCAGCTACGATCTCGAGGACGACAGCGTCGAGATCGGCAGAGGTGCGGGCTGCCACGCATACCTGGGCGCCCTCGCGGGCAAAGCGGAGAGCGATGGCGCGGCCGATACCGCGGCTACCGCCGGTGACGAAGATTCTGATGGGGGCCATAGGGGAGAGGAGTGGTAGTCAGAGATTGAGGCGCAGAGCATAGCGCAGAGGAATCCGGACGGATCCCGGTTAGACTCTTCCCCATGGCTTGGGGTCCTCTCGGTACACAGTTCTGCCTCGAACTCGCCTTCGGCGTGCTCCTGGGACTGTGTCTCATTCCGAAGGCCCCTCTGGGCCTGTTCTTTTTCCGCCTCATGGGAACCACGGCTGTGGTGCCCCTACTGGCAGCTGGCTTGCTACCTCCGCTCTATTCGGGCGGCGCTTGGAGCGACCCAACGACGGTCGCTGCCCTGGTCGCGATCGCCTCCTTCCCGCTCCTGGTGGGGCCGGTGAGGACCGGGACACGCTTCCTTGGGCTGATTTGGGCCACCGTGGCCTGTGGGGCGGCTCTGGTGTTCATTGTGGCGTCCTCCACAGCGGTGGAGGGCCCAGCGGCTATCGCGCTCGGGGCCGCCAGCGCCATGGCTACAGGTACGGTGGCTGGTGGAGTGGGTCTGGCGATGGTGGTGGGCCACTGGTACCTGACCGTGCCCCAGCTCCCGATCTCCACCCTGGCTCGGCTGAATCGCTTCACGATCGTGGCCATGCTGGTCTCGTGCGTGCTGGTGGGCTTGTCCTGCGGGCTCTACGCCGAGCAGTTCGAGCTGGCTGACAAGCCCCTCTTCAGCTCCTTCGGCCTGTTCTACCTGACAGCCCGCGTTGCGGTCGGTCTGGCGGTGCCGCTGCTCTTCGCCTGGATGACCGCGGGCTCCTTGGCCCATCAGAACACTCGTTCTGCCACCGGTATCCTCTATGCTTCCACCGTGCTGGTGCTGATCGGCACGGCTGTTTCCCTCTCTCTTCAAGACAAGTATGGAGTGCCCCTGTGAGCGCCCTTAGGTACGACCCCACGCCCCTGCGCTGGATCGAGCTCGGCATTCCGGTGCCTGGGGAGCCTGAGCGCCTATGGCGCCTGAAGGCTGACGGCCCCTTTTCCCTGCGTCAATCCTATCGGGTGCCGGGAGCGGAGGAGGAGGCTCACCTGCATTTGGAGCAGCGCGCCCAGAACGGCGGCTTGAACGGCTGCCTGTCCTGCGGTCAGCCTGAACTCTTCACCCGCAAGCGCTTCCCGCGCAGCTGGGGCATCGCGATTGTGGTGGTGGCGGCGATCCTGGCCCCCTTCACCAACTATCTGAGCCTGGCGGCTGCGGCCGTGCTGGATTGGGTGCTCTATCAGTTCGCTGAGGAGGAGCTTGTCTGCTACGCCTGCGAGGGCGAGCACCGTGGCTTCGCGAACGAACCGCGCCACCCGCGCTTCGATCGCACCATCGCCGAGCGCCTCTCCTACGGGGAGAAAGCGGTCATGGGTAGCCCCATGCGGCCCGGCGGAACCGGCGGCGCCCCGGACCCCGAGCACTAGCAGGCCGCTTAAGAAACAGCGACTTGTCGCTCGGCTCCCACGAAACGCCTGGCTGCGTTGCCAGAATCCCCAAATAGCCACCACTATGGGGGGGACCTGTCGCCTTGCCAGACGATCCGTGGAAACCAATCGCTGGGCCGCTGTTTTTTAAGCGGCCTGCTAGTTCGGGGGGACGCGAGGGGGTCCTTTTCGGGCCAATTCGTGCCTCCAAAGCGTACAGGCTATGTGTGATCCACGTAAGCCGAGGGGCTCTCAGTCGTGCCCAATGTGCCGATTTGCTGGTTCTGGCGGCCTGATTCCGGTATCTGGGGCCTCGTTCTGAGGCGCCTAAGTCCAGTAATGGTACAGGCTTAGGTGCTGCCCTCATGGCTTTCATGCCTTAGGTGGACACGTCTCCGCGCACTCCGCCGAAGAGCGTCACAGAGTCCAAAGCTATTGCAGGCGACCCCTTGCGCGGACTGGACGTTTTCAGTCTATTCCGCGCCGATCATCCCCATCCCGATCTCTCTGTCAGTCTGTCTCTCAACCACTTCGGAGTGTTAATTCCCATGAAGAAGCTCGTCTTCGGTGCGGCCGCACTAACCCTGGCCAGTTCCGCCTTTGCATCTGACACGGATTGGTCCGCGTTTGATCAGGACGTTGAAGCCCTCGCAACCAGCCTTGCTGCTGATCACGATGGCCCCTCGGTCGGAGGTTACCTCCAGACCATCTACGTGAACAACTCGGACAACGACATCTCGGGCTTCGATACCATGCGTGCCCGCATCGCCATTACCGGCGGTCGCGGTGGCTACACGTACAAGATGATGGTCGATGCATCCGACGGCTCTGATGCCAACAGCGGCATCATTCGTGACGCCTACGTGAACATCCCCGTAAGCACGGTGTCCTCCCGCTTCGGTCGTTTCAAGCCCGCTGTGAGCCGTAACGGTCTCACCAGCTCTTCCAAGCTGTTCTTCACCGCACGTGGCCCGATCGGCGATTCGTTCGACGGTCGTCAAGACGGTGTTGGCCTCTACGGCGATTTCGATCAGCTGTCTTGGGCCCTCAGCATCACCAACGGTTTCGACGGCCTCACCGATGACTACCTGGTCGCACTGCGTGTCTCCCTCGACCTGATGGGCGAGGGTGTGGGCAACGTTGAAGGCGCCTACAACGCAGGTGATGAGATTGGTGCTACCGCATCTCTCGCCACCTTCGATGATGGCGGCGTGACCGATGGTGACGGCACCGTCCTGGAAGTACACGCTGTTTCCAGCGTGTACAGCTTCGGCATCGAGTTCGGCGACATTGGCGATGGCGGCAGTGGTGCAACTACCAGTGCCACCGTACTCGCGAACGATTCCTCTCCCCTCACCTTCTCGACCACCTACATGGTCGTGCCGGATGCTTGGGAAGTTGGCCTTCGCTACTCTGATCTCGACGACGATGGCGGTGTTGGCGACAGCACCACCATCACCGACATCGCGGTTAACCACTACCTTGACGGTCACAACCTGAAGTGGGGCTTCGGCTTCACCAGCTTGGACTTCGACAACGATGCGCTCGATACCGACACCCTGTCGATTCAGCTTACGATGGTCTTCTAAGCCTCTGGCTTAGATCACTACGAGCAATGAGGCTCGCCGCGCGCGTCGCGGCGAGCTCTCAAGTTCACGAAGGCCTCGCGCGCTGCGCGAGGCCTTCTTCGTTGGAGCTCGAATTGTCCAGCTGAGTCCTCTGGGACAGCTGACCTCGCGCGCTAGTCCTGATCCGAGCCCGGACCCTGGCGGCGCCGTTTGGTCTCGCTGCGCTGGCGCTTGGACTCTAGGCGACGGCGCTTGGAGCCGCGCGTGGGCTTGGTGGCCTTGCGCGGGCGGACGACCTCGAGGGCGCTGGCGATCAGTTTCGCCAGGCGTACGCGCGCCTCATCCATGTTGCGGCCACGCTCGCGGTACTTGTCCGCGCGCACGATCAGTTCACCTGAGCGCGTGATGCGCGGGGCAAGACTGGCCTTCAGGCGCTCCTTCTGAGCGTCCGTGAGCGTCTTGGAGCCCACCAGGTCGAAGCGCAGCTCCACGCGCGTCTCGACCTTGTTGACGTTCTGCCCACCGGGACCGCCGGAGTGCGAGAAGCGCATGGATAGCTCCGCTACGGGCAGTTCCAGTCGTGAACTGACCCGGAGGGGATCCACTACTGAGCCGGGTCCTTCTCCCGCAGGAAGGGCCAGGGGAAGATGCCCGTGTTGTGGCCGTCTGCAAATTGCACCGCGAGGGCGTAGTTGCCGACGAGGGTCACTTCGTTTTGAAGCAGGTCATCGGGCACGCTGTTTGGATCCAGCAGGGGTTGACCCGTCAGCTCGTGGATGCAATTCGCGCAGGGGCACAGACGGCGTAGTTGCGCCGCGCTGTAGGTGGTCTGGTGCCCGTCAGCCCAGTCGAGCGTGATTTTGCCCGGGTCTCGGCGACCGATGCGCGTGGGAGCGACTGCAGTCATGGGTGGCGGCCCTTGGCCGCTGGCGGACCTTCCATCGTGCAGGGGGTCGCCTGCTGGAAGGTATCCGTGTGAAGGGGGTGGTGGCCGAAACCAGACTTGAACTGGTGACCCCTTGATTTTCAATCAAGTGCTCTACCAACTGAGCTACCCGGCCGTGCGCATCGCGCAGGGAGGGGATTCTGTAGCTGGAGGGGCCCGGCGTCAACTACGAGGAGCAGGCTTTCTGTCAGCAAGTGCGGATCTTGCGGCGAGCACGTCGGCGGAGATCTGATTACGCAGGGCGTCGAGGTCGGCGAATCTCTGTTCGGGACGCAGGTTGGCCACGAATTCGAATTCCAGGAGCTCGCCGTAGAGGTCCTCTTGGAAGTCGAGAAGGTGCACTTCAACCGTGGGGAGCGCTGGGAGCGTGGGGAGCGGTGGGGGGCTGCCGGCTAGGGTCGGTCGGGTGCCGATGTTGGCCACCGCCGGGATCGAGCGGCGCAGTGCGGGGTCCTTGTCCGGGGAGAGCACGTAGGCGATGCCGGCATAGACCCCGGTGGGCGGGTGCAGCTCGTGGGCTAGGTCGAGGTTGGCGGTGGGGAAGCCCAGGGTGCGGCCGAGGGCTTGGCCGTGGACGACCCGGCCGAGGACGGAGACCGGGCGGCCGAGCATGCGTCCGGCGCCCTCCAGATCGCCCAGCTCCACGGCCTCGCGGATGGCGGTGCTGGAGATGGCGCGTTGATCCACGCTCACGCGGGGGACGACCTGCACATCGTGGCCGAGGCCGCGCAGGAACTTCGGGTCGCCGCGGCGGCCCATGCCGAACTTGCTGTCGAAGCCGAGCACGAAGGCCTTGGCTGAGAGGCCAGCTAGCAGGATTTGCTCCACGAAGGCCTCAGCCGGCATGGAGCGCAGCTCGTCGGTGAACTCCAGCACCAGGGTGTGGCCGATGCCTGCGCGCCGGAAGAGCGCCAGGCGGTGCTCCAAGCTGGTGAGGGTCTTGGGGGCCCGGCCGAGGAGTATGCGCTTGGGGTGGCCGCTGAAGGTGGTCACGGTGGGCACCAGGCCCAGCTCCTGGGCGCGGGCCACATTCGCGGCCAGGATGGCCTGGTGGCCCATGTGCACGCCGTCGAAGACCCCGACACTGACCACGGCGGGCTCCGAACCAGCTTGAAGCAGGTCCTGCAGGCCGTGGGTGAGGATCACTAGCGGGCGTCCTTGTAGATCGCGACCAATTCCTGGAGCTCGGCCTTGTTGCGCAGCTTGTCGGCGGGGGACATGCGGTCCACCAGAAGCACGCCTTCGAGGTGGTCGTACTCGTGCTGGATGATGCGGCTGCGGAAGCCGTCGAAGTCGGCCTTGTAGGCTTCGCCGGTGATGGTCTGGGCTTCCACGGAGCAGCACTCGGGGCGCTCGACCTCGGCGTAGATGCCCGGGAAGGAGAGGCAGCCCTCTTCGGCCTTGGTGCGCGCGCCCGTGCGGCTGACGATTTTGGGGTTGATCAGCACCAGGTTGAGCTCGGGCTTTTCCGGGTCCGATTCGTCGTTCAGCACCAAAATTCGGCGCTTGAGACCCACCTGGGGAGCGGCCAGGCCGACGCCCTTGCTCTCGAACATGAGGCTGAACATGGCCGCTACCGTGCGTTCGAGATCCTCATCAAAGGCCTGCACGGGCGCTGCGGAGCGGCGCAGGACCGGTTCGGGGTACAGGGAGAGGTCGAAGGTGAGGTCTTCGGGCATCGGGCTAGGGGGCCGTGAGAGGCGGGCTCGGGGGGGGGCGGACGGAAACCAGGGCGGGCTGGCCGTGTACAGGGACCGTGGAGTCGCGTTGACGACTCTGACGGCCAGCTATAGTATCTTCCGCCGCCTAGCCGGCCACCCCAGTGGACTACTCAAAGCACATCCAAAAGGCGGACGAGGCGGCTCGACGCCGCAACTACGACTTCGCCATCCAGCTCTACCAGCAGGTGCTGGAGATCGATCCCGACGTTGGCGATGCCCGCGCCGGGCTTCGTCGTGTGCTGCGTAAGCGCCACGAGGCCAAGAAGAGCGGGCTCTTCGGCAAGCTGAAAGGTGCCGGGCCGCTGACCGTGGCCAAGGGCCTGGTCAAGGCCGGCAAGTACGGCGCTTCGATCAAGCCCTTCGAAAGCTACCTCGAGACCAATCCCATGGACACCGAGGCCAACTTGGCCCTGGGCATCTCCCTGGAGGCCGCTGGACACTTCAACTCGGCTCTGGCCGTGTTCGAGTTTGTGGCTGAGATCGACCCGCGCAACCCCCACGGGCTGAAGCGCGCGGGGGCCATGATGGCCAAGACCGGCGAGGTCGTGAAGGCGCTCGAGTACTACGAGCGCGCGCTGCAAGCCGACCCTCGGGACCGTGACGCGATCAAGGCGCGCAAGGACCTGGCGGCGGAGATGGCGCTTCAAGGCGGCCGCTTCGACGAGGTGGGCCACAGCCGTGAGCAGGTCAAGGACGCCGGCGAGACGCGCAAGCTCGAGCGCTCCCAGCGCCTGCACCGCACCGATGAGGAGCTGGCCGAGGAGCTGGCCGAGCTCGAGGAGCGCTTCGCCGAGGACGCCAGTGACGTGGAAACCATGCTCGCCATGGCCAAGATCCACGAGAAACTGAAGGATCCGGGGGCCGCTCTGGACCTGGCGGAGCGGGCTTTGTCCTACCGCAAAGACTCGACCGAGATCGCCAGCATGGTCAGCCGGCTCAAGCTGAAGGACCTCAAGAAGGCCATCCGGAGGGCTGACAAGCTGGGCGACCAGGCCGAGGCAGACCGCCTAGAAGGCCAATTGCAGCTCCTGGAGCTGGATGAACTGCGTGATCAGCTTCTGCGCCACCCCGGCGATGCCAACCTGCGTCTCACCCTGGGCAAGGCCCTTTTGAGGCAGGGTCAGACCGACGATGCGCTCGCAGAATTGCAGAAGGCCGTTTCTGACCCCCGTTTGCGGCGCGAAGCACTATTCTTCCTGGCCCGCTGCTTCCACGAGAAGGGCTTCCTGGACCTAGCCCGCGGGGAATACGAAAAGGCCCTATCCGAACACCCCGAGCTCGACGAACGCGCTCGGGAGATCTTGTACAATCTTGGAGCAATCGCCGAGGCCGAGGGAAACCTGGCCGACGCTCGCTCCTGCTACGCGCGCATCTACGCAGTCGACATCGGCTACCGCGACGTGGCAAAAAAGATGGAGCAAACCAGCTGATCCCATGCCGAATACCAAGCAAGCAAAGAAACGTATGGAGACGGACGAAGTCCGTCGCCTGGCCAACAAGGCCAAGACAAGCACCATGCGCACCGCAGTGAAGAAGGTCATGCAGGCCGAGAACGCCGCTGACGCCAAGGCCGCTATGCCGGAGGCCATGCGTGCCGTCGACATGTGCGCTAAGAAGAACATCATTCACGGCAAGGCAGCGGCGCGTAAGAAGGCCCAAATCTCCCGGGCCGTTCAAGCGAGCTAACGCAGACCCTAATCCGTCTGTGCTGCGGCCGGCTCTTCGATCTCTGTGATCGAAGTGCCGGCTGCTGAGCTATCCTGCTAGCCACCACCGTTGAGGAACCGTTGAGGAACCGTTGAGGTAATCCATGGGCAAGTTTGAGACGAGCGCCGAACACTCCAACCGTTGGCATCAACCCGTATGCGTACCCTCCAACAAGGGCGGCATCTTCGGAGCCGCTAAGGAGTTGGCTGAGGACATGTCCGGCTGGACGATCGAGAGCGTCGACGAGGACGCGATGATCATCAAGGCCCAGAAAGCCAACGGCTTCCTGGGCGGTACCTCGAAAATCGAGGTGCGCGTTGAAGGTCCCGAGAGCATCCCGAACTCGGAGACGTATTGCTCCTCCGAGTCCAGCGGTGCGCTGCTCTCGCGGGACAAGGCCAACGTGGCCACCTTCATCGAGAAGCTCTGGATGCGCGTGACCTGATAGGTACTGCGCCGGGAACAAGACCACGGGGCCTGACGCTTCGGCTCTGCCGAAGCATCAGGCCCCGTGGTCTTGTTCCCGGCAAAGTACCGCTCAACGACCGCCGAGTACGCGCGAGTAGCGGAAGTACACCTCGAGGCAGAGCACCATCAGTGCGGTGGAGTAGACGCGTCCGCCCGAGTAGCCCCAGGGGCCGATGGGGTCCCAGGATCCTCGCGCGTGGCCGTCCTGCCGCTGGGAGCCCAGTACGGCCGGCTTGAGCGCTCTGTTCCAACGATCCCAGTGCTTGCCGCCCATCTGGTACATGGCGTAGCTGCCGTAGTACCAGTAGTACATGTCAGAGCCGAGGCCCTCTGGGTCCCACTCGGGCAGCTTGCGCAGCAGCAGGTCCGCGTGCTGTTTCATGGCCGGCGTGTCGTCGGGATCTTGGCCCATGAAGAAGCGCAGCAGCAGGCCCACGGAGGTCATGGCCTCGCCGGTGTCCGTGGGGAAGTGTTCGTTGACGCCTGCGACGCGCGAGCTCTCCGAGCCCAGCTGGTCGTAGCCCACGCGGCCGTTGGCGGGGTCGGTGACCTGGTCGAGCCAGCCCAATGCGCCGGCGTAGGCCTCGCGGTCGACCTTGATGCCGCTCTCCTCCGCGGACTTCAGGGCGAAGACCATCCAGCCCGTGACCGAGGTGTCGTTGTCACCGACGGGCGGCACGTCGTAGCGCCAGGCGCCGTAGGGGTTGCGCGCTTTCTCGATGTAGCGGATGGCCTTGGTGCAGCTGCTCCGCAGGCTCGGCGAATGCGAGAAGTGGCTGGCCTCGGTCAGCGCTAGGCTGGCGATGGAGTGGTCGTAGAGGAAGGAGTGGCCGATGGCTTCGCCGATCAGACCGGTCTCATAGTCCTGCTGTTCCAGGAGCCAGCGCACTCCGAGCTGCACGGCGCGCTTGTGCTTGCCTTGCAAGGTGGTGCTCCCATCGCCGAGCAGTGCCAAGAGGCACAGCCCGGTGACGCCCACGTTCTGGTTCGCCTCGCCAGCATCCTCGCAGTCACAACCGCTGGTTTTGTTCGAGTGGTTGTGCATGAAGCCGCCCACGTCCCAGTAGCCGGCGGGGGACTGGTGGTTCACGAGCCAGCGCAGTCCGTTCTCGAGAGCCTCGTGGGTGCCGCGCCCGCCCTTGCCGCCGCGGCCGTCGCCTTGGCCGAAGCGATGGCCGTACTTCCCGCCGGCGTTGCCGCCGATGCCGATGAGGTTCAGGGTGCCCTCATCTTCGAACGGTGAATCGCTGAGGAGATCGGGATCGCCTGTGCTCTCCATGAAGTCATCCTCCGAGTGCACATCGCTCTCGTCGGTGATCTCGGAGTCCTGAATCACCGGCTCATCCTCGGGCTCGTCTTCGCTCACCTCCTCGGGCTTCTCCTCAGGCGGGTCTACGAACTCGGTGGTCTCGGGGTGTTCGATGGAACTGATGATGATGACCTCCTCGGGCTCGTCGAACAGATTCCACGGGATCGCCGACAGCACCAAGAAGATCACGAGGTGTGCCGCCGCCGACAATCCAATCCACGGTGCGCGCGACAACCAATCGAAGAGCACATCGTTGAAGCTCTCCTCCTGTTCCCAAACCTTTGGCAGGCTCGACGTGATGCAAATACCATTCGGATCCGAAAGTGCAGACATGGACTCTCCCTTAGCTTGAGTCTGGCGCGAGCTCATTCTCGCGTCGTACACACATGAACGCATCGTTGCAGGAAGCGGTTCATTCTGGATTTGAGTACTGTTGGCGGCATGAGTTCGCCCTTGATATCGATCGCTGCCATCGCCCTGTTCACGCTGTCTCCTTCTGCGGCAGCGCAGGACGTCGTGCTGATTCACGTGCGCGTGGATAGAGATGACGGAAAGCCCATTCGGTTTCCGGAGCGCGGTGCTCAGTTCTCTCTTGAGGCCCGCGTGCAGGGCGAACTTGGTTGGCAGGTGCGTGGACGGGTGCAACTCAATGATGAGCACAAGCACGGAGTAGCCTGGTAGTGCTTCGCTGAACTACGTCACCCCCTGGAGCCGCTTCCCCATGGACCAGAGCGTGGAGCAAATCGTCCCGGTCCCCAGCGGCGAGTACGAGCTGAACTTGCGCGGGGTTGGCATCGCCGAGCTTCGTCAGCGGATCACTCTCGGATCAGAGCCCGTGACAAAGCTTACGCTCACACCCAAGAAGTAGGCGAGCCGAGGGGAACGGGCGAGGGTGCAGTGGCTAGGTCTAGCGCTTTCGAGCGATCAGCTGGAAGCAGGACTTTGAGTTGGGGAAGAAGCGATTCATGCGCTCTGTCAATTTTCCGCCAGTGGTCGGCAGGAATTCGCCCTGTACCAACGAGACCTCGAAGCCGTAGCGCTCTTGGAGCAGGCGCGCGAGCACGCTTGGCGAGTAGAAGAAGAGGTGATGCCATGAGGCATAGTGCTTACCGCGGCGTGCCTTGAGCGACAGTCGTCCGGCCAGCGTCTTCAGGCGATTCGACAGTGAATCAATGTTTGGGCAGGCGATCCAAAGCAGCCCCGAGGGGGCCAGGAGTTCATGCGCCTTCTCCAGCCAAGCGCCCGGTTCCCGGGGGTGCTCCAGCACGTGATTCAGGTACATGCAATCGAATGGCTGGCCTTCGTTGTCGAAGTCGAGGAGGTCCGCATGTTGCACCACACAGCCTGTGCTCTCTGCGGTCGTCGCAGCCACGTCGCTGTCAATTTCAAGGCCCTCAGCTTGCCAGCCACGCTCTTTCGCTACGCATAGGTCGATGCCCGTGCCGCAGCCGACGGAGAGGAAGCGACCTGGGGCTGAAAAGCTCTCGAGCAAGCCGATGTTGTATGCATGGCACAGCTCACCCGACGACATCACACGCTTCCGTCGGTGCCTGCGCTTTCGCAGCCAGGACATCTTGCGCTCTTCGCCCTGCTGCAGAGGCGCTGTTAGGCCGTCGTAGGACGCGTACAGGGATCCTAGGGTCTCATCCGAGGGCTGAGGATTGAGGAACCTCACCTTGCAGGCATTGCAGCAACTGATCTTCGCCCCGCGGTAGTCAAAGTCATAGGGCCGCAGGCTCAGGCTTCCACAGAGCGGACATGCGTCCAAGGCCTTGCCGGCCTCTGCGCGTTGGCTTGGAGATGTCTGCGTCATGTGCTGACCAGAGTACATAAGTCCCGCTGGTTCGAACCATGAGCAGGCGGGCAGCGGGAGGCACAAAAAAGACGCCGCCCCGCGCGTGATGCGTGGGGCGGCGTCTTGTGGTGCCGAGTGCGGACTTAGAGTGTCTGCTTGCTGACTAGCGCGCGCCGAGGACCTTGGCGTAGCGGAAGTACACCTCGAGGCAGAGCACCATGAGCGCGGTGGAGTAGACGCGTCCGCCGGAGTAGCCCCAGGGGCCGACCGGGTCCCAGGAACCCTTCTGGTGGCCTTCGCGGCGCTGGGAGCTGAGCACGGCGGGCTTCATGGCTTTGTTCCACTTGTCCCAGTGCTTGCCGCCCATCTGGTACATGGCGTAGGAGCCGTAGTACCAGTAGTACATGTCACAACCGAAGCCCTTCGGGTCCCACTCGGGGAGGGTCTTGAGCATCAGGTCGGCGTGACGTTCCATCTCGGGCGTCTCGTCGGGGTCTTGGCCCATGAAGAAGCGCAGGAGCAGGCCCACAGCCGTCATGGCCTCGCCGCGGTCAGCCGGGAAGTGGTCGTTGACGCCGGCCACTCGGGAGCTTTCGGAGCCGACCACTTCGTAGCCCACTCGGGCGTTGCCGGGATCGGTGACCTCGTCGAGCCAACTCATGGCACCGGCGTAAGCTTCCTTGTCGACCTTGATCTTGCCCTCTTCCGCAGACTTGAGCGCGAAGATCATCCAGCCGGTGACCGAGGTGTCGTTCTCGCCCAGGGGCGGCACGTCGTAACGCCAAGCGCTGTACGGGTTGCGCGACTTCTCGATGTAACGGATGGCCTTGGTGGCGGTGGTTTTGAGGGTGGGGGACTTCGAGAAGAAGTACGCCTCCGTCAGGGCCAAGGTGGCGATCGAGTGGTCGTAGACGAAGGAGTGACCGATGTCCTCACCGATCAGGCCAGTCTCGTAGTCCTGCTGGTCGCGCATCCACTTGATGCCGTTAGCCACGACCTTCTTGTAGAGGCCGTCGCGGGTGGTGTGGCCATCGCCAAGGAAGGCGAGCAGGCAGAGGCCGGTGATGCCGACGTCCTGGTTGGCTTCGCCGGAGTCCTCGCAGTCACAGGTGGCTTCCTCGTCCACCAGGTTGTGCATGTACTCGTCGACGTCCCAGTAGCCGTCGGGAGACTGGTGCTTCTTGAGCCACTCGAGGCCGTCCTTGAGGGCTTGCTCTGTACCGGAACCGCCAGCGGCGCGCAGGTTGCGGTTGCCGCCGAAGCGACCGCCGAACTTACCGCCAGCACCGCCACCGATACCGATGACGCTGTTGAAGTCCGTGTTATCGAAGGGTGAGTCAGCGAACTGATCCGGGTCACCTTCAACCGACTCGAACTCCTCGTCCGTGTCGGTCTCGTTGTGGTCGGAGACCTCGAAGTCCTGGATGATGGGCTCCTCTTCGGTCTCCTCTTCCTCGATGGGCTCCTCTTCCTCTTCCGGCGGGTCCTCGAACTCGGTTTCCGGCGGCTGCTCGATCGAAGCGTTCAGGATGGTGTCCTTCTGCCTGTCGAACAGGTTCCACGGGATGGCCGAGATGATGAAGAAAATTACCGCGTGGGCCGCGGCGGACAGGGCCAGCCACGGAGCGCGCGAGATCCAGTCGTACAGGACGTCGTTGAAGGTTTCTTCGTTCTCCCAGGGCTTGGGGAGAGACGATTCGATCTGGATGCCTTCGTAGTCGGGATTGCTGCTGCTCATGGTCGTGTGCGGGGCGGTCCACCCGGAACCGGGAGGAGTGGGTGTCGGGCGGGCTGCCGTGCGGTTGACGAAACTGACTGGGAGAGAGCGGCGAAACGCTCTCAGGGTGGGGGTGGGCCTGGTCCTATGACCGGGCCCTGGTGGAGGGTGAACGGGCTTGGCCCGAACGGGTTCAGACTATATCCAGGTTCCCTATGGAAGACTACGGCAGCTTCGCTTACCCCTGACTTGCGGGGCATTTAATGGGCGTTTAGTACCCGTTATCTGCCCGGTATAGCCAGGCGGGCCTGGACATGAAGCGTGCCAGCTCGCGCGGCTCCACGTTCATGTTCCGCAGCAGCTCTTCCGTGGCCCGGCCCAGGCGCATTCTGGCGCGCTCAACCTTGATCCAATCGCGCACACTGGCCTGGACGGCGAGACTGCTGAAGGGCTCCGCGCTCTTGGCAGGAGTACGGCTGACCAACTGGAAGATGAAGACCCCCCCCTCCTTCATGGACAGCATCGGGCGACTGATTTCGCCCTCGGATGCGCTCTTGGCGAAGGTCATCAGGAGGTCATTGCCGAAGTTGTCCTGAGAGGCGAGACGCACGCGCTCGAGGCTTCCCTCGAGCATATCGGCGCGGCCTCGCTCGCTGTAGGTCTTGACCAACTGGCTGAAGTCCTCGCCGTCCTCCATGACGAGCCGGCGCAGTTTGTCGGCGCGCTCGATGGCCTCGCGTTGGCTTGGATAGGAGGCCACCGCCAGGGCCAGAGCGCTGAGCTCCACCTTGGCCTCG
>JBLIOL010000030.1:0-25801 GCA_047639615.1 Planctomycetota bacterium
GCGCTCGCAAGCTGCTCATGCGCAAGCATCGCGCGCCAGCCAACGAGCATCCAGAAGAGCGTGCTGAGGATGCCGAAGATGACCCCAAGGATTGCGAGGAAGGCGATGCCACCGCTGCCGTTCTGGTACGGAAGATTCATGCCGGCACTGTGCCAAGAACCCTAGCCCAACGCCACGTGCCGGGCCGTAGTGACTGGTAAGGGATGGCCGAGTCTGCTCGGCCTGCAACGAAGCCCGAGTTCCACGAGGCCGGGCTAGATCCATGAGTCTTCCCACCACTCTAGCTGGCCGCCTGATCCACAACGCGCAGACGGCTCCGGACCAGTGCGCGGTCGCCACCATGCACGAGTCGGTCTCCTATGCTGAATTGGCCGAACGGGTGATGGTGCTAGCCGAGAGCTTGGAGCGGCCCCGCCCCACGAACGCTTCGGATGGCGCCCCTTGTGTCGTGGGGATTTCCTGCGAGGAGGATCTCTCGCATCTCATCTTGTGCCTGGCCTTGGCACAGCAGAGCGCCACGTCCTGCACCGTACCCACCCACGAATCGCCGGAGCAGCGGCAGGGCTTTCTGCAGAGGGCCGGCGTCCATTCGAGGAGTTGCTTTGGGCTGCCTTGGGCCAGGAATTCGAGCGATGCGTTCCCTACGATTGACTAGGAGCGTGTCGCACATAGCCAACTTCGCGAGCCACGCCAACTTCGCGGGCCACGCGCCCTAATCCGCGATGCTGCTTTGCACCAAACCCAGGGTAGCTACGGTTACGCGGGTCTTGGCGCGCCTTGCCTCGCCAAAAATGGCACATGCCTCGCAAACTCGGCTATGCGCGACACGCTCCTGGGTGACTGATTGCGCGGGCATTGCTTGTAGCTTGAGAATTAGCGACTACCGAGCGGCATGAGTAAGGCAGTGGGCAACTGCCATGGCCCGCTGTATTAGCTGAGCTCGTAGATACCCGCGCCAACCAGAACGAACCCCAGAACGGCCAGCGTGCCGTCCCGGCCAATCGCCCCGGGCGGGCCGGGTCAAAGTGCTTTCAGAGTAGCTGCAAACCGGGCGACTTCCTCGGGGGAGGTGGTCCAGGAGCAGACGAAGCGCTGTGCGCCGCCGGGCCAGGGGTAGAATTTGGCGCCGGCCGCGTGGAGGGCTGCGACCTGGGCCTCGTCGAGGTTGGGGAAGACCTCGTTGCCGTCGGCGGGGTAGGCCAGGCTGATGCCGGCGGCGGCGAAGGCTGCAGCTAGCTCGGCAGCGCGCTGGTTGGCCTGACCGGCGAGTTTGAGCCAGAGGTCATCCTGCAGCATGGCGTCCGCCTGAGCTGAGACGTAGCGCAGCTTCGCGGGCACGTGCCCGGCGCGCTTGGCGCGAATGCGCAACTCCTCGAAACGCGAGGTATTGGCCCCGAGGAGCACCACGACGTCCGATCCCATGGCCCCCAGTTTGGTGAATCCAAGGGACACGACGTCCACGCCCGAGCGCCAGGTTAGGTCCGCCAAGCTAGCGTCGCTGGAGGCGACAGCGTTGCCCAAGCGGGCCCCGTCCAGGTGCACGCCCAGACCGATAGACTTGGCCAAGTCGGCGCGCTCGGCGATCTCGGCCGGGCTGTAGAGGGTCCCGCACTCGGTCAGGTTGGTGAGCGAGAGAGCCTCGACAGGAGTGGCGTGGAAGAAGTCCGGGTCGTGGGCGTCCACAGCCGCCTGCAGGGCGCTCAGCTCGACCTTGCCGGCGTGCCCGGGCAGCAATTGCAGCTTGGCGCCGCCGGTGTAGAACTCGCACGCCCCGCGCTCGTCGAGCACCACATGAGCGTCCTCGTGGCAGAGAATGGCGCCCGTGGAAGAGCATAAGAGCGACACGCTCAGGGCGTTGGATGCCGTCCCTGAGATGATCGGGAAGATGGCCACCTCGCATTCGAAGCGCTCGGCGAGGGTGCGCTCCACCTTCCTGGTGAGCTCGTCGGAGCCGTAGCTCGCGGCCTGGCCAGGGTTGGCCGCTGCGATGGCCTCGATCATGGCCGGATGGGCCGGCGCGCAGGTGTCTGAGGAGAAGTCCATGGGGCGTGATCTTGCCAAGCCCAGGGGGCTAGGTGGGGAAAAGACCCTGTCCGGATATCTCGGTCAGGGGGCCTAGATGGGGATAGCTAGAGACGATCTCGGGCCAGGCGGGCACGGGCTTCTTTCCGGCCAACATGTATTGAATCTCGATCGCGTTGGCCACGGCCTGGCCAGCGAAGTGGTTGTTGGTAACGATCCAAGTCTCGTCGGTCTCCGAGGCGATCGAGGCCGCCTTGCGGGTCAGCTCCCCCACTTCTGGCGGGTTGTAAAGGTAGTCGTAGCGCTCGTCTCGGGTGGCCTCCTTGCGAAACCACTGCTCGGAATTGCGGCCGTGCAGGCGCAAGTACCCGATGGGGCCGGTGGGCCCGTGACGTTCCGGTGGGTGGTTCCATGCCACGGGCAAATCCACGTGAGCCAGGCTGTAGCTGAGCCCGCGGATCGTGTCGAAGGCCGGCCGCTCGAACCAACTCTGGTGACGCAACTCGAGCACCAGGGGCAGATCCGGAAACAGGGCCCGCAGGCGCCCGAGCCGACGCACCTCCTCGGCCCCATGCTGGAAAGTGACCGGGAACTGCACCAATACGGCGGATAGCAGCTGTTTGCGCTGCAGGGGCTGCATTGCCGTCAGGAAGCTGGCGGCCTCCTCCTTCCAGCGGCCCTCGTCCACCGGCCGGTGGGTGAAGCCCTGGTAGAGCTTGACCACGAAGCGGAACTCGGGCTGCGCCTGGACGATCTCCGCCCAGCGGCTGACCACGTCCGGCCTCGGCAGCGCATAGAACGGGCTATTGACCTCGATCCCGTCCAGGTAGCGCGACAGGTGGCGCAGGGGATGGAACCCGCTTGGTTTGGCGCGCGGATACACGCGCCCTTCCCAATCCGGATAGGACCAACCCGCCGTCGCCACGCGGATCAATGCTCTGGCTCCATACCGAGCTCGGCAAAGGCCTGCACCTCGGCCTCCATCATGGCTGAGCGAACCTTCTCGCCCCACTGGGCTTGGGCCTCGTCGCCGCGGGCATCCTTGGGTACCTGGATCGGGTCCAGAACCCGGACGCATACCCGCGCAAAGGGCTTGGGCACGGTGTAGCGGTCGAAGGTATTCAGCCTCCAGGAGCGATCCACAGCCACGCCCAGGGGCAGCACCGGAAAGCCCGTGGCGCGCGAGACGAGGCACACCGCCGGGGAGACCGTGTGCTCAGGTCCGGGGGGCCCGTCCGGGGTGAATCCGATCGCGCGCCCGCCGCGCAGGGTGCTGATCAGCTCGCGCAGAGCAGCCGCGCCATCGTGTCGGGAGGAGCCCACGATGATGCTCAGACCATTGCTCGTGATCATGTCGGCCATGAGAGCGCCGTCGCCTGTGGGGCTCACCAATACCGCCACCTCCTTGCCACGCAGGGACTTGACCAGAGCTGCGCCCCGGCCGTGCCAGGTCACGAATAGGCTGCCCCCGTGCAGCGCCTCGCGCGCTGCGTCAGACTCAAAGCTGAGCCTTGTGCGCCAGGTCTTGGAGTAGACCCGGACCAGGGAAGGGGCCAGGAAGTGCAGCAGGCGCTTGATGGCTCGCTTGCGTTTGGATCGGAGGCGCTTGCGCAAGCTCGGACCCCGGGGTGAGTCTTGGGTGTTGGTCACAGCTAAGTCCCCCCTTCCGGGCCCCGCAGGATAACCACTTGGGGGGACTTGCCGGACCGCTTCCTGGCTACTCCGGGGCGACGAACTAGCCTTCGCCACCCTTATCAAAGCCCTCTGGAAGCGCCCGCTCTAGCGCTCTCCACCGCCATCTACAGGCTGCGGAGCATCCGAGACGTCCAGGGCCTCCTCGTTGACGGCCTCGAACTCGGCATCGGAGAGGGTCGCGGGGCTAGGAGCAACCATCGTTGCGGCGAGGCCAATAAAGGGCACCAGAGCGATGCCATTGGACTCAGGCCCGAAGGAGGATTCGCCGTAGTAGCGCACCAGGGCGCCATCACGGCGCTTCCATTCGTAGCTGGTCTCGAAGTGCCGGGTGAAGAGCTCGGCATCGGGCAGCACCGTCAGGTCGAAAGGAAGCTCGCCTTCAGCGGCCATTCCGCCGGCGATAATGGGCGCCAGGCTCTTCGCGGCGGAGTAGAGCCGCCCCACCACTTCGATCCAGTTGGCGAAGCCGACCTGTCCAGCGCCACCTTCGGGGAAGAGCTCACCGGCGAGAGCGGGGTGCAGAGCGGACTCGCCCTTGAGGATGCGCTTGATCTCGCGCTTAGCTTGGATCGAGTTGACCGTCACGATCAGGCGGTCGTCCATCACCACGAAAGTGGGCTGGAACAGGTCCAGGGGATTGATGGGCAGATCGCCGAGGTCCATGCCCTCGCTGTTGAACCTGACCGTATAGACGTCATAACCACGGTACGGGCGCGACTTGATCGAAGCGCCTTCTCCGACAGCATCAGGCAGCAGACGGGCCAAGCCGGCCAGGCCACGGCGCATGGCTTCCGGCTCACCCACGGCGACCATCAGTTGGAAGGGCGGCGCCCCCAGGCCGATGCTGCTCTTGAGCGACCAGGCCCCGGCTGAGCCAAGAGGCTCGATCAGATCTGTGATCGGGTTGAAGCCGTAGCTCTCGGAGAACTGAGTCAGCTTCTCCTGCCCCTCGCCTCCAAGTATCTCGGTCATCCAGCTGGTGAGCTTGTCCGAGTCGATGCTCACCAAGCCGCCGGCGATGGCCTCCGGGTGAACCAGGGAGAGGCCCTCCTCGGTCAAATTGGTGGCCCCGATAGCGCTGTCAAGGATCGACTCATCGCGGGCCAAGTGCACACCATTGGTCGTGAAACGACCATCTTCGGCACTTAAGCGCCAAGCGCCGTTGCGAAGCATCATGGTGAAGCCAGGGCCGCCGGCTGCCTCGAGCAACTGGACAGCCATGCCGATGACGCCGATTTCACCCGTCTCTGCCTCGATCAGGTCGAGCACCTGGTCGCCGATCTGGTTGTGCAACTCGAAGACAGCCTGACCGCCGGCCTTGGGCAAGCTGGCACCCAACTCCCCCATGCGTTCCGCGATCGACGCCCCTGTTCCCGCGATGCGCTCCGGAGCCGTGGCCAGGCCTTGGATCCCGGTATGCAGCATCAGACGCGAGCCCGCCTGGAAGATTCGAATGGTGGCCCCCATGCCCGTGGCCCCGTCGACCGCCCACTGGGTAATGTTGCCGCCAGGCCCCTCGATGGTGCTGGCCTGAAGCTTCTCAGCGTCCGGGCCCAGGCTCTCCGTCAGCAGGCCGATGGCCTGCCCGGCGAACTGCTGATCCGCGAACTCCACCACTAAGTCCAGGCCGAGCATGCCGGCGATAGCCGCCTCTTGCTCCTTACCGCTGAGCGCATTGGCGGTCTCAACGAAGGCTGCCAGGTCGTGACCGGCCAGGCTCATGGAGAACGAGATTCCTCGAATAGAGGTCAGCAACGGCCGAATTTGAGGGATCTCGCCACTCTCTTCCGCTGCATCCCACCACTCCATGATGAGCCCCATTGGATCGAAGCTGTCCTGCCCCATGACCCGGGCGATCGCGCCACGCAGGTCCGTATCGCCAACCAGCTGACCGTAGGCCGACTGCTTGTATGCCTCTATCAGTGCCGGAACGTCGGGCACCTGCATGAAGAGACTCGCCCCTGCGGGGTGCATGGGCGAGTGGTCCTGGAGCAAGGGCGCAACCAGGGTGATTAGTGCAGGAGATAGGAAAGTCATAGGTTTGCGTCGGTGTCGTGCGGCAGACAGGGCAGCAACGGTGCAGAGAGGTCCGCAGCCCGGCTTCAGGCCACAGCGGGGAACCTTGTACGCAGTGCCCCACCTACCATGCTCATCGGGTTAGGCTTTTCCTCCGATCCGACGGTTCGCAGCCGGAATAGGTGGGAAAGCTCTTGAAGCGCCTACCCCCGGTTGGCAAGCGCGCGCTTGTGCCTTGCCACGCCCCCCCCTAGGATGCGTCGCTGCCCTGCTCGACATCGACCAGAGCCAATCCGATACTTTCCGGCGCGTTATTACGTAAACCGCCACAGACAAACCTGTTAGGGCCATCGAACAGCCCCGACCCATGGCCAAGCACAAGTCCGCAACCGAAGTCATCCTCCAGACAGAAGAGAAGTCACCCTTCGAGGTTTGGGTTCTCCGCAACTGGCCCAAGGCAGCGGTAATTGGCGCCATCATTGCCGCCGTGATCCTGTTCAACAAGACGCGCTCGGATGCCGAAGAGGCCTCCCGAGGTGCTGATTGGAACGAACTCGCCAAGCCCGAAGACGACCTTGCTAGCTACCAGCAAGCCAGCGTCGCCCTGGCTGGTAACCCCATCGAAGGCTGGGCTCGACTGCTCGAGACCCAGAAGGCCATGTCCGAGGACGACCTGGCTGCAGCTGCATCAGCTGCTGGTTCGTTGAGCAAGCTAAACAGCCACATGCTCAACAAGGTCTCCTTCCCCGTCGGCGAGGAAGGCACTGTCGTCAAACTTGGCGAACAACTTGCCAGCCGCATTGCAGCCCAGGAAGCTTGGGAGAAGGCCAACGCCGGCGTCCTGACCAACCCTGAGCCGCCCGCCGACGCCAAGAAGGTCACGATCAAGACTGAGAGTGGCGACATCGTCATCGCCCTCTACACGGACCTGGCTCCCGAGCACAGCGCCAACTTCATCAAGCTGGCCAACGAAGATGCCTACGACGGCACCAAGTTCCACCGCGTGATCAACCGCCAATCCATGCAGATGATCCAAGGTGGCGATCCCAACACCGTCTCCGGTGAGCCCACCACCTGGGGCCAAGGCGGTCCCGGCTACACCCTCGACCAAGAGAAGAACGGCCTCATCCACGACTCCGGCTACATCTCCATGGCCAAGCCCACCAACGATGTGAAAAGTTCAGGGAGCCAGTTCTTCCTCACCTTTGGCCGCATCCACCACCTGGATGGCCAGCACACCATCTTCGGCAAGATCGTCTCCGGCATGGATGTGCTCCTCGACATCGGCGACGATGCCATCCTGCCCCCCGACCCCCAGACCCGCATTCAGGACCGCCCCGAGACCCCGGTAGCCATCCTCGACGTGATCGTCGCCGAGTAGTTCAACTACCCGCCTCGACCCCCAACGGGCTCCTGCATCTGCAGGGGCCCGTTTTTTCGTACCCGCTCCCCCACACATTGCTGAGTGTTCGACACTGACTAGGCTCAGTGTGGTCGTGGCCGTGAAGAGGCTGGGCTGCCGGTGAGTGGAGGGCGTTTCAGACCTGTCGGCCAGGTGCGCAGGCCCCTGCACTATGGACAAGCTCTGCTAGATGCCCCTCACATCATCAAGAGGCCAGATTCGGAGCCTGCTGAGCCCGACGGAACCACACTGAACCCAACCAGTATCTGAGTGTTCCACGTGGAACATCCGGCCCCGAGCTCTCCAGATTGTTCCACGTGGAACATCCGATCCTGAGCTCACCTGATTGTTCCACGTGGAACATCCGGTCCCGAGCTCAACTGATTGTTCCACGTGGAACATCCGGCCCCGAGCTCAACTGAGTGTTCCACGTGGAACATCCGGCCCCGAGCTCAACTGAGTGTTCCACGTGGAACATCCGGTCCCGAGCTCACCTGAGTGTTCCACGTGGAACATCCGAACCCGAGCTCTCCTGAGTGTTCCACGTGGAACATCCGGCCCCGAGCTCTCCTGAGTGTTCCACGTGAAACATCCGGTCCCGAGCTCTCCTGAGTGTTCCACGTGGAACATCCGGTCCCGAGCTCTCCAGAGTGTTCCACGTGGAACATCCGATCCCGAGCTCACCTGATTGTTCCACGTGGAACATCCGAGCCGGAGCTCAACTAAGTGTTCCACGTGGAACATGGCAGAGCTGCGAGGAAGGAAACCAAAGGGCCCTGGTGAAAGCTGTTGTGTTTCCACAACCGTTACCGCTTTGCCCTGGCCAAGAAACAGAAAGGAACAAGGCTGGAAGCTAGGTACACGGAGGACCGTGCCGCAGGGATTGAGGTCCTGCCGAAAACGGCCAAAAAGGGCAGCACAGGGCCCGCTAGGCAGTTCCCAGCGGGCACGAAGAAGGCCGCCCCAGGTGCAGGATGCACTCGCAGGGGCGGCCATTAGGTCCAGGCTGGCCTGGTGTGGGTGTTTTGGTTATCCACAAACCACCAACTACTCGCGGAGCGGCTTGTGGGGCGTTGCGGGGAGGAGCCGACTACTCCAGTTGGGACTTGGGAGCCAAGAGCTCGACGATGGCTTCCAATTGGTCCCTGTCGCCATACTTCAGGGTGATCTGGCCCTTGTAGGCCTTACCGTTCTTAAGGTCGACTTGGACGCCCAGCGCTTCACGAATACGCTTCTCGAAGTCCTTAGCCCAGGGGGCCTGAGGGTCGACCTTGGGAGTAGGCTCGTCTGAAGCACTGGCGGGGGAGGCGTCCGGGGTGCGCACTAGCTGCTCTGTCTGGCGCACAGAGAGCTCATCTCGAACAACGGCCGCCAGTGCCTTCTGGAGAAGGACGTCGTCGTTGAGGCCTGCCAGAGCCCGTGCGTGGCCCATGCTGATGAGGCCGGAGACCAAGGCGTCCTGAGCATCCTCGCCGAGGTCCAGGAGACGTAAGTGGTTGGCCACCGTGGAACGCTTGAGGCCAACTCGCTCGGCAACCTGAGCTTGGGTCATTCCGACCTGCTGCATGAGCTCCTCAAAACCGCGCGCCTTCTCCATGGGGTCAAGGTCCTGACGCTGCAGGTTCTCGACCATGGCCAGCTCGAGCAGCCGGTTGTCGTCGACACCCTCCAGGATCACCACCGGAATCTCCGCTAGGCCGGCTAGGCGCGAGGCACGCCAGCGCCGCTCACCAGATACGATTTCGTAGCCACCGTCAATCTGGCGCACACAGATGGGCTGAAGTACCCCGTGCAGACGGATGCTATCTCTGAGCTCCTCGAGATGCGTGCTGTCGAAGGTCTTCCGCGGTTGATTCGGATTCGGTCGGATCTTGGTGATGGCCAAGATCCTGCTGCCAACCTCGAGCGCTTCCGGTGAGCCCCCGGCAATCAAGGAATCGAGTCCCCGTCCCAGTGCGTGCATGATCGTAGATGAGTGTGTGTCTCCCAAGAGGGAGCGGTCAGGCGACCGCACTGTCCCAGTGCGGGAAGGTGCTAGACTAGACGCCTCGCGGGGGGTGTCAAGCCGATCAGGCAAGAGCATCAATTCGAGCCACTGCCCAAACATGGTCGCTTCGCAAGACACAACACCTCAGAACCCCGCAATCCCGGCCCGCGCCGGACTGGGCGGCCTACTCGCCATTCCATCCTGGGTTCTCTTGAGCCTCTTGCGCAGGCCCACCGTGTGGATCTGGCTTGGGCTCCTATCCGCGTTTTGGCCAGCCTTGGTCAAATTCTCCGAACTCGGACTAACCACCGATCAAGCAACCCCACAGGCCGCCCTCTACGAACTCTGTTTCGTGTCGCTGCTAGTTGGGGCCTTCGTTGGAACCTCACTGCTCGACAAGCACCAAGCGCTGTTCCTGAGAGCCGCTCCCAATCGTCGTCTCGGGGCAGAAGCGCTCGGGCTTGCCTCAGCTTGCATACCTTTCCTCATCGCGGCCCTAGCGCCCGCCCTGGCCTACGGAGCCGGCACCCACGACCTGGGTTTTGCCGACCTCCCGGCGCGCTGCCTACTTGCGGGGGCACACATGGTGGCTGTAGCGATGGTGCTCCTGCATCTCCCTTTGGGAACAACTGCCAGGCGAGCAATTCTGCCGTTCGCCGTGTGGCTCCTGCCGGCTACCGTCCCGCCTGAATCTGCCCTTTCACCATGGATTCACCGGGTTCTTGGCATTGCGCAACGCCTGACACCCGATGGAGTTTTGAACTCGGGCGGAGGCAGAGAAGTGGGGGACTGGGCCGGCTGGCTCCTAACCACTCTGGGCTGGGTCCTACTTGCCTGGCTCACAGCAAGAGCGCAGCCGCGCAACCATGCGATACGCGATCCTCGGTGACATCCACGCTAACCTGACCGCCCTCGAAACGGTCCTAGACGACGCTGAGAAAGCGGGCGTCGGGCAGATCGTGAGCGTTGGGGATGTGGTCGGCTACGGAGCAGCTCCGTGCGAGGCCATTCGCATCCTGCGCGAGCGCGAGGCCATCGTCGTCAAGGGCAACCACGACGCCGCCTGCACAGGCGAGCTGGATACCACCTTCTTCAATCCTTACGCCCGGGCTGCGGTGGATTGGACGCAGCAGCAGCTCAGCGACGAGGATTTTGCCTGGTTGCGCGGCCTGCCGCTCACCGCCGTCCTGCCCGACCTGGCCGTAGCCCACGGCACCTGGACCTGCCCCGAGCGCTACGACTACGTGCAAACCATCGAGGACGCGGAACCGTCCCTGGCGGAACAGCCGCGCAAGGTCTGCTTCGTGGGCCACACCCACGTGCCTGTGACGCTCATGCGCACCAACGACGACCCGCACTGCACGAACGTCTTCATGGAGAGCGAAATCGATCTCAGTCAAGCGGTTCGCGCGCTGGTGAACATCGGCAGCGTCGGCCAACCACGGGACGAAGACCCGCGAGCCGCCTGGGGGCTGTTCGATTCAGACACCATGCGAGTCGAAATTAAACGCCTGCCCTACAACATCGATGTGGAGGCTGCGCGCATCCGTGATGCGTGCCTACCTGGAATTCTAGCGGATCGCCTGTTCTTGGGCATCTAGCCCAGGATTAGACGCGTTTCTACTAGATCCGCAGATACTCCAACTCCGCTGGCAAGGTCTCCATGCCGGCCTCGCCAAAACCGTGCTCGAAGAGCAGGCCGATGTCCGCTAGCGGGCGCTCGTCACCATGGAAGGTGAAGCTGCGCGCCTCCGTATTCGAACCCACGAGGATCATGAGCTCGAGGATCGAACTAGCGTTGCAGGTGGAGCCACCGAGCTCCATCTCCACGGGCGTTCCGTAGTGATTGACCACCGAAACGAGCATGGATGCCGGCCTAGCGTGGAGCACTAGGTGATCGGCGAGGGTTAGCTCAAGGGATTGGATGTTGGTGTATGTCGGCAACAGTTCCTCCGCAAGTGGGGCGCCCAGGGCGATGAATCGTAGGGCCCAGTGTAGAAGATCCTCGAGGATGACCTCCTGTACATTCTCGCGGGCAACCAGCCTCGACAGGCGCTCCTCGAGGCTATCCGAGCGTACACCGCTCTCGTGGCGGTCTACGAAGTGGGTTAGCTGGGTGGTCGCCTGGAATAGGTGCAGGGCAGCCGAAATGTACCCTCGCAGGCTCTGGAGGCGCTCATCGCGGCTCTCAAGAAGGGTATTGCCAATGTGGGTGTCGTAGGCCGACTGCAGATTGTGAATCGTGGCCTCATGCACCCGGGCTAGCTCCTCGGTGCAGTGCTCACCGAGGACTTTGGCCCGATCGCAGCCCGGAAGAGCACTCAAACCAGCCCGCTGCAGCATGGCGTGGGCCTCGAGATACTTGGAAGCCACCTCCGCGATGCGCGGCTCCTCGCCGTCGATGTGCTCCTGATCCACATTACGCGGCAGGCGCGGACGCAGGGTCTCCTGGGAGAGATCGCCGCCTTCACCGGTCATGGGTGCGAACTCGAGCTTCAGGGTGCAAGCCTCATCGATCCAAGCGCTGAGCAGCGCCGCCTGAGCATCCTGCACGAAGCAGCGCACGCGCTCCACGGCCGCATTGGCCGAAGCTGCCTCACCTGACGAGAGTGCCTCGAGCACCCCATAGCTAGCCAGACGCTTGCTCAGATGCGAAATGGAAAGCCCAGCCAAGCTGAAACCTCGAATCGAGGCAGTCAGCTCGGTCAGATAGCAAAAAGTCCGGTTGTAGCGGGCGCCATAATCGTCCAGCAGACCTTCCAACTCATCCGCCTCGGCGTGCAGCTGAAAGTGATCCCTTTTGCGCCACGGACCCGGACGGTTCTTGGAACCTGCGCACAGGGAATGGGCCAGAAAAGCGAAGCGTTGGGCATGCCCTGCGAGCTCAGCGGCAAAGTCCCGTTCGTGGACGACGGTATCGAGGGAAATCTCGGTCATGGATCAGAACGATTCGAAGCGCTCTGGGGAACATCTTACCCGAGCGACCACTGGCGAATGGCCCACGATCTGGCTCAAGACCAGGGAATCGCACTGTCGACCAAGAGGGAGTCCAGCGACGGATTGTTCCAAAGCAACCTCGTCCAGAGTCCCCTTCAAAAGTACCCATACTGTGTCCTCCGAACGCTGCCTAGAAACCTACCTGCAGGAGATCAACGAAGTTGCCCTGCTCACGGCCGATCAAGAAAAGGAACTGGGCGCACGCGTCCAATCCGGAGACCTGGAGGCCCGCGAACACCTGATTCGTGCCAATCTGCGACTGGTGGTGTCGATCGCCAAGATCTACTCCGAGCGCGGGCTCTCGCTCGCTGACCTGATCGCGGAGGGCAACATCGGTTTGCTCAAGGCTGCCGAGAAGTTCGACCCAGCCGCAGGCTGTCGCTTCTCGACCTACGGCACCTGGTGGATCAAGCAATCGATCCGCCGCGCCCTGACCAACACGGTCAAGGCCGTGCGCGTGCCCGGCTACATGTCGGAGATGATCTCGAAGTGGCGCTCGGTAAGTCAGGAGCTGGCCTACTACCTAGGCCGCCTGCCCTCCGTGGAAGAGGTCGCTCAGGAGCTCGGCATTCCGCCCGAGACCTGGCCGCTACTCAAGCGCACGATCGAGACCTCCGGCAATAGCGGCGATGTCTCCCTGGATGTGATCGGTCAGAACCAGGACACGGTCGAGGACGAGCGCGCTCACAACCCTGAGGATGTGTCCACGCAGAAGGACCTGCTGGCCAAGCTCGAAGAGCTGCTAGGCGTCATCGACGAGCGCGAATCCACCATTCTGCGCCTGCGCTACGGCCTCGGCAGCCCGGATGGGGAAGCCATGACCCTCAAGGAAATCGGCAAGGTCGTGGGCCTCACCCGCGAGCGCGTGCGGCAGATCGAGCAGGGCGCTTTGAAGAAGCTCTACTGCGTGATGGGGGACGAGTAGGCCTCACCTACTCGCGGTCTACTCGCGGGCCTACTCGCGGCCGACGTAGCGACCCCAGGCCGCTTCGAAGTCCTTCTCCTTGTAGCCCAGCGCCTTCTTGAAGTGCGTGGCTGAGCCCTTGCCGGCTTGGGCGCCGAGCACGAAGTTGCGGAAGCCCGCGCGCCATTTGCCGTCCTTGCCGCGCAGGCAATAGTCAACCAGGGTGCCGGCCTGGGCGAAGGCCAGATCGCCGTTCTTGGAGTAGAGATCCGAGACGCTCATGTTGAGCACGCTCTTGAGGCCCCGGGGCTTCTTGGCGTTCAGGTGCAGGCCACGATCGAGCTTGTTGTCACGGGACGGATCCCAGTCGATCTCGGTGGCGCCGATGGTGTGCAGGTTTAGGGCCGCGGAGAAGTTGCGCGAGAGCCCTAGGGAAACCCAAGCCGGTAGGGCCGAGCGCGTGCCCGCCTCAAAGCTGGCCTCGTAGAGAAACATCTCGGTCAGTGAGAGCAGCATGTCCCCAGTGCGGAAGCCCAGGTGGGCATCGAGGGTCACGCGCACATCGCCGGAGGAGAACTCGCTCTGGATGCGACTGCCGCCCGGGTGGGACTTCTCGTCCGCGTGCACGTGCAGCTCCGCGCGGCGTGTGGGTGATAAGAGGCCGAGCTCACTGCCGTAGTGGTCGAAGAAGTACCGGAAGACCATCTCGGTCTGGATCAGGCCATGCAGGGCCTCATCGAGCGCCAGGTTCGTGCGCAGATCAAAGTGCGCGCTGCTGAAGATCCAACAGCTGCCCCACTCCGCTGTCTTCTCCGACAGGTGCTCCCAGAAGATCCACTTGCCGTCGATGCGCACGCGCCAGCGCTTGCCCTTCTTCGAGTGGCCTAGAGCCTTATGGGAGACCTCGTCGGTGGAGTCCTTGACCAGGGCCAGCCAATAGGCCAATTGCGCCTCACCCGCCAAACCGCCGGCCGTGAACTCCTCGGCCAGGGTGCGCATGTCCGAGGCGCTGCCGCCCGTAAGTCCCTTGAAGAGACGCGGGAGCAACTCCGCATGCTTCTCCTCGGCCCAGATGTAGCTGTCCACGTCTTCGCGCTCGTACTCCTTGTGCTTGCTCTTCACGCGCAGCACGATCTTCTCGTCGTCCACGAGCACGATGCGTCCCTCGATGACCTTGCCGCGCTTCTTCAGCGTGATGCTGTCCACCGGCTGGGCGAAATCATCAGCGACGGCCACGTGGGTCGTGACCAACGAAACAATGGCGAGGACTAGTAAGGTCCGAAGGGCAGCGAGCATGAACGGCATCCTGGGGGAAGAGGAATGAGTACTGCGCGATCTTCACATGCGGAGCCCACGAGCGATAGCGCTGGGGGCGCGCTCCTGCGTCGCCCCGGCCCGGAGTTGGCATCCTGCGTGCTAAGTCACGTAGATCGAACACCCATCGACTTGGGACTGGCGCAGAAACAGCACGCCGCGCTGTGCGCGCAGCTCGAGAGGCTAGGCCTGGCCGTGCGGGTTTTGGATCCTCTGGTGGGGTTCGCCGACGCGTGCTTCGTGGAGGACCCCGCACTGGTGCTGCCCGAGGTAGCGATTATCGGGCGCCTGGGCACCGCCAGTCGTGAGGCGGAAGCTGCCGCCCTCGAACCGCTTCTAGGCGAGCTACGTCCGCTACTGCACATCGAGGCGCCAAACACCCTTGAGGGCGGCGATGTGCTGCGAATGGACGACACCCTGCTCACGGGCCTCTCCGGTCGCACCAACCACGGCGGCATGCGGCAACTGGCGCATCTCGTGCTCGAGCACGGCTACCGGGTCAAGGCGGCCGAGGTCGAGGGCGCCCTGCACCTCAAGACCGCCGTCACCTGGCTCGGGGGCGATACCCTCCTGGCCAACCGCCGCTGGGTCAATCTGGAGCGCCTGGAGGGCATGCGCGTGATCGAGGTGCACCCCGAGGAGCCCTTTGGAGCCAATGTGCTGAAGGTTGGCGAGCAGCTGCTGGCCTCCAGCGCCTACCCGCGCACGATCGAACGCATGCAACTGACTGGTTTCGATGTGAAGCCCGTGGACATCTCCGAATTCCACAAGGCCGAGGCGGGTCTGACCTGCCTGACCCAGCTGGTCTAGCCTGCATTATTCACAAACACACACACCGGACTGCGCAAGCAGGCGGCTCCGCAGCCCTCTCGTCCCCTGGCGGGGATAGGCGTTGTCTCCTATCGGGTGAACACTTGGCGGAATCGGGCAACCCGATGGGGGGTCCCCTTCCAAGAGGTCCACAGGACCCCTTGGATCCGCTGCGCGGACCGGGACTTACCCCTGCGGTGACAGATCCCACCCCAAGAGGAAACAAGCCAGATGTCCACCAGGGAACGACCTGCAAACTCTGGAGCGCGTCTTCATGAATGATGCAGGCTAGGCGCGGTCCCGCTACGGGAGGCAAAGACGAAAGGTTTCGTAAAGCTAGCAAGCTCGCGCCCTCACTTGACGAAACTCTTCGTACGGTGCCACCCACATGAGCAAGAGCCGGCCCCACAAGAAGCCCACAGCCGCCGAGTTCAACATCCTCGGCGTGATCTGGGAGCTTCAAGAAGCAACCGTCCGCCAGGTGCACGAGGTCCTCAGCCAGCGCCAGGAGATCGGGCACACCACGGTCCTGAAGCTGATGCAGATCATGACCGAGAAGGGCTTGCTCGCGCGCAATACCAAGGTCCGCCCGCAGGTGTTCTGGGCCGCCATCCCCAAGAACCAGACCCAGGAGGTGCTGGTAGGCGACCTGCTCGACAGCGCTTTCAAGGGCTCCCCGAGTGCCATGGTCCTACAGGCCCTCGCTCTGCGCAAATCCACACCGGACGAGCTACGCGAGATCCGCAACCTGCTCGACGAACTCGAGGATAGTGAAGGCTGATGCTCACCCAACCCATTCAGGCCCTCGCTGGCGCTCTCCTGCACTTCCTCTGGCAGGGAGCCCTGATCGCCCTGCTCGTGGCCCTAGCTATGGCCTGCATCAAGAGCGCGGACTCGCGCTCGCGGCATGCGGTCGCGCTAGGCGGCCTGCTACTCAGCGGCGTGACCTTCCTCGCGACCCTGCTCTTCGGCCTCTTCAGCGGCCAAGCGCCCCTCGAAGGTCTAGCGCCGACCTATCTCGGCCTGGCCGAAATCCCGCTGGACGACCTCGTGACCCAGTTCTCCGAGAGCTCCCGTGCCTCCACCGCGCGCCTGCTCCTGGTGCTCAGCTGGTCCGGCGGAGTGCTACTCATGGCCCTGCGCTTCCGTCGCGGCCACGGCTTTGCCAGGCAGCTGAGGCGCAACGCCTACACGCCTAGCGATCGTAAGTGGCAGGCCATGCTCGACACCCTGCGCCAAGATCTAGGCCTCGATCGCGCGGTTCGCCTGCTGCAGAGCGCAAGCCTGGAGAGCCCTGCCGTCGTGGGCTGGATGCAGCCCGTGATCCTTGTCCCGATCAGCTGCTTGACCCTGCTCACTCCCGACCAACTGCGCAGCGTGCTGGCCCACGAGCTAGCTCACATCAAGCGCCACGACCATCTCGCCAATGCCCTCATGACACTGGTGGAGACGACCCTGTTTTTCCATCCCGCGACCTGGTGGTTGGCCAAGTTCGTGCGCGACGAACGCGAACACTGCTGCGATGAACTCGCGGTGGATGCCACAGGCAGCGCCCGTCCCTTGGCGGAAGCACTGACCGAACTAGAAGCCCTGCGCATTACGAACCCAAGCCCTGTTATGGCCGCCCGCAATCAAGGCAGCCCACTCCTGAGCCGCATCAAGCGCATCCTACGCATGAACCCCCAGATCCAGACCCCCGGCGGTGCACTCCGCATCCGCACCACCTTTGCCATCGCCAGCCTACTGGCCGGAATTGGCCTGATTCAACCAGCCGTGGCCGAAGACGCCCCCACAGAGGCGCTCTCCTGGAGCCTCGAATCAACACAGGATCCGCGCTCGGATTACGCCATCGTCGAGCGCCGCATCGAGGCCGCCGTCAAAGCCGGACTACTCTCCAAGGACGACGCCAAGCGCACCCTCGAAGCCGTCGCCAACGCCATGAAGGGCAAGAACAAGGAGCGCGAGTCGGACACAAAGCCGCGCCTCGAGGATATTCAGCGCAAGGTGAGACAAGCCGTCGCTGATGGCAAGCTCAGCCGCGAGGACGCGCGCAAGAAAATGACTGAGATCCGCGACAAGTGGGTGCTTGAAGAGACACAACAACCCGCGCCGACGAACAGCGAGCGCTACGCGAAGGTGGAGCGCGAGCTCAAAGCCGCTGTCGAGTCCGGCCGCATCAGCAAGGACGACGCCAAACGCCGCCTCGTTGAATTCCGTATGAGTCTGGGCGCTGAGCGCCGCAGCGAGGCCACTCCCACCGCCAACGAACGCGAGCGCTACGCCAAGGCGGAGCGTGAACTGAAAGCTGCCGTGGAATCCGGACGCATCAGCAAGGAGGATGCGAAGCGGCGCATCAGCGGCATGCGCGAGCGCTTGGCCGGCGAGACCAGCGAGCGCAGCGCAGCTCCCGAGCCGACCCCGAGAGAGATCTACACCAACGCCGCCAAAGAGCTCAGGGGAGCCGTCAAAGCGGGCAAGCTCAGCCGCGAGGACGCGCAGAAGAAACTGGCCATGCTTAAGGAGCGCCTGATCGCCAAGAAGAAGAGCAGCGAACGAGAACCCCCGAACCCGCGCGAGATCTACGCCGACGCCGAGAAGAAGGTGAGGGCCGCCGTCATGGCTGGCGACATCACCCGCGAAGACGCCAAGAAGCGCCTCGAATCTCTGCGTGAGCGCCTTTGGGGCAAGCGCGAAGGCCAGCGCAAGGAACGCTCACCGCGCTAGACCCACACTTCCCTAATCCGTCGCAAGCGCGCCGGAGAGAGAGATCGAGGGCCGTTCCCACCCGGGTACGGCCCTCGATTCGTTGGTGCAATTGAATGCAGAACTGAGATCCGACAACTGGTACAGGAATGTGACTCCCGCAAACCGCCTCCTGCTCTCGATGGCTACAGGAAGCGCGCTAGCAACGGCGCCCGCTCAGCAGGCGCAAATCCCTACAATGTCAAAGACCGCAGTACAGAAGCACGTCAACGAGGAGCTGGTTCAGTCCAGGCTTCGTCTGATCCTGAGCTCTGTCTTCACGGCGATCGTGGCTTACACCTACGCCCAGGCGGAGGATCCAAGTGCCAGCCTGCGTCTCTCGCTGCTGATAATCACGTCCTACCTACCGGCGGGCTTGGCCTGGTTCGCTTGGGTCAAGCGCACGCCCGACCGTCACAGTTGGCGTAGGACAATCGCCGTCTCAGCCGATCTGGGCCTCGCGATCCTGGGCATGCACCTGCTAGGCAGCAGCGGGGTTTGGATCTACACCCCGCTGCTCTGGATCATCATCGGCAACGGTATCCGCTTCGGCGCTCGGACCCTACTCTTTGGGACGGTCGTGGGCATGGGCGCATTCGGCGCCTTAATCATCTTCGATCCCGTTTGGCGCGCCATGGGCAACGGCGCGATCGGCATGTGGGCTGGTGGCATCTTCATCCCGCTCATGTGGTTCAAAATGCTCGGTCGCATGAGCAGCCTATCAGCTCGTTTGACGGCTGAATTGGAACGCTCCGAAGCCGCCGCGCAGGCCAAGGGAGAATTCCTCGCCAACATGAGCCACGAGATCCGCACGCCCATGAACGGCGTGATCGGCATGGCCGAATTGCTGCTGAATTCCGACATTCAAGGCGAGGAGCGTGAGTTCGTCGAGGTCATTCAATCCAGCGGCGACGCGCTAATGCTGCTGATCAACGACATCCTCGACTTCTCCAAGATCGAAGCAGGCAAGCTCGATATGGAGCACGTCAGCTTCGACCTACGCAAGTGCCTCGATGACCTAGGCGACATCCTGGCCCTGGCCGCACACGCGCAGGAGCTGGAACTGGCCTGCATCGTAGATCCGGAGGTGCCTACGCTCGTGCTAGGCGACCCCATGCGCCTGCGCCAGGTCCTCACCAACCTGGTGGGCAACGCGATCAAATTCACCAAGCAGGGGCACGTGGCTATCCACATATCCCTCAGCAAGCGCGAAGGAGACAAGGCCAGGCTCACCTTCGAAATCAGCGATACGGGTATCGGTATCCCGGAGTCGATTCAAGACAAGCTCTTCGACGCCTTCACCCAAGCCGACAGCTCAACCACGCGCGAGTTTGGCGGCACAGGCCTTGGCCTGGCCATCTCCAAACAAATCGTTCACATGCTGGGCGGCGAGCTCGACCTGCGCTCCGAGATTGGCCAGGGGACCACCTTCTTCTTCACCATCGACTTCGGTGTACAGAGCGGTGCGAACGAGCAGGGCGGGGCCATTCAGCTGCTTGATAACCAGCGCGTGCTGGTGCTGGACTCCCACGCACTTTCCTGCGCTGGCATCCACGCCCTTTGCAACTCCTGGAACATCGCGTGCACAAGCTGCTCGACGCCGCAGGAAGCCCTGAGCATGCTCGCCACGGCAAACCAAGACGAGCAGCCCTTCGATCTGGTCCTAGTAGATCAAGAGAGCACCGGAGACGAGCACGAGGCACTGCAGGCACTCCAGGCACTGCAGAGTGAGGACGGCGGCCAGGCTCCCGAACTCCTGCTGATGATCCCCCTGGGTGGGTCCACGGATCGCGAGCGCTTGGGCGCGATATCCTTGCTCCCGCCCCTGTCAAAACCGGTCAAGGCCAGCAGCCTAGAAGCTGCCCTCGTGGTGCTCTTCGCAACCACTCAACCCAAGGGGACTCGTACCCGCAAGCCGGCGCCGCTGGCACCGATACCGAGCGCGCCCGTAGAGGAGCAAGCGACACGATGCGGCCGGATCCTGCTGGTGGAGGACAACCCCGTAAATCAACGCCTGGCTATGGCGGTACTGCAGAGGGCATCCATCGAATGCGACTGCGCTGTGAACGGCCGCGAGGCCGTAGAGATGCTCACACAGCGCCACTACCAGGTCGTCCTGATGGACTGCCAGATGCCTGTCATGGACGGCTACGAGGCCACGCGCACGATCCGCGACACGAGCTCAAGCGTGCTCGATCACCAGGTTACGATCATCGCCATGACCGCCAATGCCATGCAGGGCGACCGCGAAAAGTGCCTGGACGCCGGCATGGATGACTACCTGCCGAAGCCCCTGCGCCCGGCCGATCTGATCGCCATGCTCGACTCCTGGACGCCAGCCTAAGGGGTTGGATCTAGAGCTTTCGGAAGCCCGCCTCCATGGCGGTCACCAGAGAATCGATCTGCGCTTCGCCCATGGGCGTGGAGAGCGTCGCCGAGCAGGTGTTGATCATCATGAAGCCGGCCTCAAAGAGGTGATCCAGCATGACCTTGAGCTGGGCATTCTCCTCCGGGCTCATGAAGGCTTCACGATAGTTGCGCGGCGGCTGCGCCTTGAAGTGCACACGGAACATGGACCCACCGCCGGTCACGCAGGCTGTCACACCCGTGCGCTCGATGGCTGCCGTGATGCCGTCCATAGCGCGCTTGGCTAGACCGTTCAGGCGCTCAACCGCAGCCTCGTCGAAGAGCTGCATAGCCCTCAGGCCCGCGGTCATGGTGACCGGGTTGGCCGAGAAGGTGCCGGAGTGCGGGAAGAGCAGCTTGTCCGCCAAGGGATTCATGACGTCCATGACCTCCGAGCTGCCGGCGATGGCGCCCACCGGGAAACCGCCGCCGATGGCCTTGCCCAGGGCGGTCAGGTCGGGCGTCAGGTCGTACCAACTCTGGGCGCCGCGGTAAGCGGAGCGATAGGTAATGACTTCATCCAGGACCAGCAGCGCGCCGTCAGCGCGGGTCCATTGGCGCAGGGCTGCCACGAACTCCGCGTCCGCGGGCTTGAGTCCGACGCGGTGGGGCATCAGGTCGAGCAGGACGCAGGCTAACTCGCCCGCGTGTTGCTCGAGGAGCGCCAGAGCGCGCTCGATGTCGTTGAAAGGGATCACGACCACATCGGCTAGGGCCGACGCGGGAGTCCCGTGCGCCACCGGCACGCTATTGGGCTGATCCGCACTGCCCCAGTGCTCGGGCTTCGAGGTCTGGCTAACTTCGGCGTAGTCGTACTGTCCGTGATACGCACCCTCCACCTTGGCGATCTTCGGGCGGCCCGTGAAGGCGCGCGAGGCCTTGATCGCACCCATGATCGCTTCGGTGCCGGAGTTCACGAAGCGCACCTTCTCGAAGCTCGGGCTGCGGGCGCAGAGGAGCTCGGCGTACTCGACTTCGATCTCCGTGGCGAGCGTGAAGGCCGTACCGCGGCTGAGCTGCGCCGTCACCGCAGACACCATCGCGGGGTGCGCATGGCCGTGGATCAAGGAGGCCATGTTGTTCGAGAAATCGATGCGCTCGACGCCTTCGATATCCGTCACGTAGCAGCCGAGGGCATGATCCGCGTACAAGGGATGCGGATCGCGCAGCACCGTGTTGCGGCTGACACCACCGGGCAAGGTCTTGAGCGCGCGCTGGTACAGCTGGGCACTGCGCGACGTCTGATTCGTCTCACTCACGAGGTCTATTCCTTAGCCGCCGACTCAGCGGAGGCGATCGGGATCAACTCGGCCCCGGTGCGCTCCTGGACATACTCGAAGCTCACCCCGGGGGAGAGCTCCACCAACTGGAAGCCCGCCGGGGTAACGTCGATGACCGCTAGATCCGTGTAGATGCGATTCACAACGCCCGGCCCAGTGAGCGGGTAGGTGCAAGCATCTACAAGCTTCGTATCGCCGTGCTTGGTGCAGTGCTGAGTGATCACGTAGATCGTCTTGACCCCGGCAACAAGGTCCATGGCGCCACCCACGGCGGGGATCGCGCCCGGTGCACCGGTGGACCAGTTGGCCAGGTCGCCGTCCTTCGAGACCTGCAGGGCGCCGAGCACGCACAGGTCGATGTGACCGCCGCGGATCATGGCGAAGCTGTCCGCGTGGTGAAAGTAGCTCGCGCCGGGCAAGGCCGTGACCTGACGCTTGCCCGCGTTGATCAGCTCCGGCTCACCCTGACCAGGCTCAGGCGAAGGGCCCATGCCAAGCAGGCCGTTCTCTGTGTGATAGATCAGCTCGCGCCCCTCGGGCACGAACTTGGTGATCAGCTCAGGAATGCCGATGCCCAGGTTTACGTAGGAGCCGTCGGGGATATCCAAAGCGACGCGCTGGGCCATTTCGTCACGGCTGCGTCCGATACTCTGCTCAGCGCTCACGGGTACGACACTCCCTCTGCCACGAGCTTCGACTCGTGGGCTGGATTCGTTACTTGAACAATGCGATTCACAAAGATGCCGGGGGTGACGACCACCTCCGGGTCGATCTCGCCGGCAGCCACGATGCTGGCAGTCTGCACGATGGTGAGCGCTCCGGCCATGGCCATAGCGGGACCGAAATTGCGCGCGGTCTTGTTGAAGACCAGGTTGCCATAGCGGTCCGCAGCAGCGCTCTTGATCAAGGAGAAGTCAGCCGAGAGGCCATACTCCAGCACGTAGTCGCGGCCCTTGAAGTTGCGCAGCTCCTTGCCATCTTGCAGGGGCGTACCAACGGAGGTCGCCGTGTAGAAGGCCGGAATGCCTGCGCCGCCCGCACGGATGCGCTCGGCCAGGGTGCCCTGAGGAACGAGCTCGAGTTCGATCTCACCGTTCTTGTAGAGCTCCGGAAACACGGTCGAGTTCATCGAGCGCGGGTAGGAGCAGATCATCTTCGCCACGCGCCCGGCCTTGATCAAAGCAGCTAGCCCAACCTCACCGCTGCCGGTGTTGTTGTTGATCAAGGTCAGATCCTTCGCGCCCTGATCGATCAGGGCGTGGATCAGCTCGATCGGGCTGCCGGCTTCGCCGAACCCGCCGACCATCACGGTCGCACCGTCGAATACATCAGCGACCGCCGCGGCTACGCTGGGTACCTGCTTGTCGATCATGACTGGGACAACTACGCGTTGCTGGCGCTGGCGACCGCCGTGCGCGTGTAGTCGAAGAGGCCCGCCTCGTCGAAGAGCACGCGATCCTCGTAGCCGTCGAACCAGATAGCTTCGGGGTTACGGCCGACGATGCAGATCTTGCCCCTGTGCGGAGCATCGGCAGCGCTGCGCAGCAGCTTGAAGATAACGACGCCGTTTTCGGAACCCGGCATGCCCGGAATGGGCTCGCTGGTCACGGAAACCACCTCGGTCTTGCCCCTGTAGTGGGTGATCGAGAGGCGCGCGTGAGCTTCCACGCCGGAGAGTCCTTTCTGAGCCTCGTTGAGGAGCTCCCAGGCCCCTTCGATCGACACGTTGAAGGCCTTGTGAGCCACGATGTCGCGACCGCAGAAGAAGTAGTGGTTCTCCGCGCCGACGCGCTTGATGGCGCGCTGCATGATGCGCAGGGCTGTCGAATCGTCGTTGACGCCCTTGATGATCGGGGTCTGGTTCTCGATGGAGATCCAGCCGCGCGCGATCAAGCCGTCCATGGCGAGTTTGGTGGCGGGGTGCCACCTGAGTACACCGGACTCCTCGGCGATGTAGTTGCCGTCGTCGTCCTTGTCGAGGAACTCGTCGGGGTGGTTGAAGTGCACCATCATCCGCAGACCCACATCGGGGTAGGTCGTGTGGAAGCTATCGATCATGGCCAGGAAGGCCTCGTCAAAGCGCTGAGGGAAGAAGGCCAGCTCCTTGGTGCCGATGCGGATCGACTCGATGCCGGCTTCCGCGAGCGCGCCGAGCCAAGCGGCGAGCTTGGCGTTGGAAAGCACCATGGGGTCGCCGCCGGAGAGCAGGATTTCGCGCAGCTTCTCGCGGCCGGAATCGGGGTGCAGGCCACCATTCGCCGTGACGTCGGCGTTATGGCTCTTGATGTAGGCGGTGATCTCGGGGATCTGGGCCATCGCCTTCTTGGCCACCGTGCCGTCCAAGCGTTCGACTTCCTTACGGCCAATGAGCTCCTCGCGATAGCAGAAGCGGCAGTGGGCGGAGCAGGTCGAGATGACGTACATCAGGCCTAACTCATACTTGTGCAGCAGGCCCTCCACCGGGCTGTAGTCCATCTGGTGGCCCGGATCCTCGGAGCCTTCCAGGTCGTCGGTCTCGTCAGGGCTGGCCTTGACGATGTTGCGGATCGCCTGGCTCTTCTGGGCCAACTCGAAGTAGTGCCGCGTCATCTTCACTGGCATGCGCGCTTCCACATCGCGCTCGGTGCCCTTCAGCTCGCGCAGGGCGGCAAGCTCCTCGGCTGTGTAGAAACCCTTCACGTGCTCGGGCGCGCGCTCGTCCAAGAACGGCGTCAATCCGTTGATGCTCTCACGCTCGTAGCGCGAGCTCTCAACGCTGTCGAGGAAGGCCTGCTCCCGGGCGGTGGGGACGTGCTTCTCGGTGTTACTCATGACTTCAGGCGCTCGATCGGATCTGGGGCAGTGCAGGGAGGAATACGGCCATGTAACAAAATGGACATTGCCGAGAAACGAGTGTAACGTAATGCACAAGAACGCGCCAGCATGTCCATCCCCGAACTCATCGCAGCCGCCAGCGAGCGCCTGACCCCTACCGAGCGCCGCATCGCGGAGGCGGTCCTCGCAGAACCGACCCTGCTGGCCTTCGGCACGGTCTCAGATCTGGCCACCAAGGTGGGCACCAGCCGGCCTTCCATCGTGCGCTTCGCCACCAAGTTGGGTTTCGAGGGCTACGCCGACCTGCAGGAGACCGTACGTCAAGGCCTATCCGCCCGACTATCACGCCCCAGCCAGCGCATCCGCCACCAAGACGCCTCCATGGCCCCGGCTCGCAGCTCCCTCAGCGCAGCCCTCACCAGCGTCTTCGAAGCCGTCGAGGACGGCCGCCTGGCCAGCCTCGCCGCCCCGCTCGTGTGCGCCAAGCGCATCTGGATCCTCTCCGGCGACTCCTCCCGCGCCGGCGCTCACGCCCTCCACAGCGGCCTCAGCATGCTGCGCCCGGACGTGCACCTGCTCGACGAACACTTCACCCCGCGCGACCTCGCCAGCGCCGCCCCGGGCGACGCCGCCGTGGTCTTCGACTACTCGCGCTACCGGCGCCACTCCATCACCGGCGCGCGCATCCTGACCGACATCGGCGTCGAGCTAGTCGCCATCACGGACGGACCGCTCTCGCCCCTGGCTTCACTCACCGATAAATGGTGCAGCCTCAAGGTGCCCGCCATCGGCCCCTTCGACAGCTCGCTGCCCTCGGTCGCCATCTCCGAGCTGCTAGTGGCCCACGTAGCCACCGAACTGCAAGACGAAGCCCAAGCGCGCATCGACCGCACGGAAGCGCTCTGGGCAGCCACCGAGACCTTCCTGACCTAGCCATTCATGCGACGCAATAAGTGGATTGCCTGCTGCGTGCTGACCGTAGCAGCCCTCTTCCAAAACACACTCACCCTCGCCAGCGGCGACTACCGCGTAGTCATTCCCCTGGCCGCCACCTGCTCGGTCGTCGCCCTCGTACTGCTCGTAGGCGCCTGGCGCTCCGCCCGCGCCGGCTGGCGCCTGCGCATCATCGCGCTCTGCCTGCTAAACGGCTGGATCCTGTTCGACGCTCTCGGCAGGCGCCTGCCCGGCGCCTTCGACTTCTAGTCCGATCCGCTCACCGAAAGCGCGCGATGATCTCCGTGCGTGTATCCGGCAAGCGCTTGTCGCGATAGCCGCGAGTCCACCCTGTGATACTCAACTCATCGGTGTCAACGTGCGTCTGCTCACCCAGGTAGAGCCTTGAGCCCCCGCCCACATCTCCCGGCGCATCGAAGGCCGCGCAGAAAAAAGCGGTACTGGGAACAGTCGCCACG
>JBLIOL010000031.1:0-25685 GCA_047639615.1 Planctomycetota bacterium
CGCCGATGACGACCTCGTCGAGGCCGTCGGCGTTTAGGTCGCCGGTGGCTAGGGCGAAGGGGCGCGTGCCGGTGGTGAGGCTCTCGCCGGGGGTCCAGCCGGTGGGAGTGGCGTGCATGCGTAGCAGTCGGCCGGGGCCGTCGGCGCCGCTAGGGCGGCCGAGGACTAGGAGCTCGTGGCCGCCTTGGATGCGCGCGCTCTGCAGGTCGATGGGCTCGTGCTCGAGGGGGCAGAAGCCCGCTTCGATGAAGTCGCCGGTGGTGCTGTCGAAGTGGAACCAGGCTACGCCCTTGCGCGCGCCGGTTCCACCTAGGGCGACGGCTAGGCGCGGCGCGCCGCCCGGGCCGGCGGGGAGTGTGGCCAGGGCGTTGGGACTGCCGCCGAGGTCGAGCTTGCCCATGGGGCTAAGGCTGCCTGTCTCTGAGTCCCAGGCGAAGAGATGGATGCAGGCCTGCACTGGATCGGCGGCCAGGATTTCGGGGCGCGTGTCGCCGTTGAGGTCGGCTAGGAGTAGGTCGCCCACGCTGCCGCCGGTGCGGACCTCGATGGAGGTCTGCGGCAGGGAGCCGGGGCTCTCGGCGGCGTTTCCGAGCCAGACGCGCAGGCCGGCTTCGCCAGCGACTTCGACGCGGTGGATCAGCTCTAGGTCGCCGTCGCCATCCAGGTCAGCCAGGCGCGCGCGGTCGCCGGCTTTCGCGGTTAGGGGCTGCTCGGTCGAGCGCGTGAAGTTGCCGTTGCCGTCGCCTAGGTGATAGCTGAGGCGATCGTCTAGAGCGTCGATAGAGACTAGGTCCAGGTGGCCGTCGCCGTCGATGTCGCCGCTGGCCAGGCTGTGCGGGCCGCCGCCGGCGGGGAGGATTTGGGCCGAGCGCAGGCTGGCGTCTTTGCGGCCGAAGAGTACGGAGATGCGGTGGGCGCCGCGGTTGGCGATGGCTAGGTCGCGTAGGCCGTCGGCGTTGAGGTCGCCGCTGGCTAGGTCCCAGACGTCCTGGCCGGCGTAGCCCGAGTCGAGCACTTGCAGTTGGCCGTCGTAGCCGTAGCGGTGCCAGGTCAGGTCGTAGAAAGAGAGGCCGAAGAGCTCGCCTGGTGCGCCGCCGCTTAGGCGCAGGGGAATGGCGCCGCCGCGATCGGTGGAGCTCCAGCCTTGGCCGCTGGTGTGCCAAAGCTCACGTTCGCCGGAGGCGAGTACTTCGAGGGCTTGGCCCTGCAAGGTGCCGCGCCAGTAGGCGCGCGGGATTCCTTCTAGGTCGATGCTCTCGCGCAGGACCATTTGCTCGCCCTCGCGCGCGTAGACGTTTACGCCGCCTGTGGCCTGGGAGCCCACCAGGATTTGCTCGTCCTTGGCGGCCACGAAGGTCGGGGCTTGGATGCCGAGCTCGTGGATTTCGGGCTCGTGAATTTCGGGCGCGCCGACTTCGCGGCAAATTATGAGCTGGCCTGCGCCGGTGGCTACGGCGAGGGCGTCACCGGAGACGAGTCCCATGGCGCGCGGCCGGCCGGGCAATTGGATGCGGCGCAGGATGCGCTCGTCGTCGGCGGCCAGGGGCGCTAGCAGCAGCAACTCGTTGGAGGCGCGCGAGGCGACCCACAGGTGGCCAGAGCTGGCGGGTAGGGGACCGAGCGGATAGTCCGGAAGATCGAGCAGGCGCGGCGTGGCCAGGACGCTGGTCCAGAGCGCGAGGCAGCCGCGGCCGGGGCTGGCCCCTTGGCTGACGGCGGCCAGCTCTTGGATGCCGTCCCCGTCCAGGTCCACGAAGCGCACGCCTTCGGGTTGCCCGGGAATGAAGAGCTCGTAGCGGCAATCCAGCTCTTCGGCCCAGGTTTCGGGGGCTGATTCCTGGTTCGGTCGAAGGCCTTCGGTGGGCTCGATTGAAACCGGCGCTTCCTGGGAACAGGCCGCCTGCAGGAACGTCCCTACGAGGATCCAGGCTGCGGCGCGATCAGGAGAGCTTCCCATGGGGCCCATCCTGCCGTGAAGCCGCTCCAACGCCTACCGACAACCGCAGAACGGGTGCGAACCCGCACGCTGGTCGTGCGATATCTCCCAGCCCTTGGAGATCGATTTTCGAGCTCTTCGAGCTGGGTGTTACAGGGCTCCCTTCGCGGGCTATGCTCCACCCAGAGCGCCCCGCCGCTCGCCTGCTGATTCCATGTCCAATCGAACCAAGACCCTGCCCCTGCTCGGCTTGCTGGGGCTCCTCGTACTGGGGGCCGTAGCGCTCACTCAATTGGGCGGGGGAGCAGCTCCCCAGGAATCCGTTGGCTTGGATGCGAGCACGCAGGTGGACGACACGGCCCCGGAGCGTGGACCGGTGGTGGAGTCGGATCAGCTGCGCGAGTTCGTGGTGGATCCCGATAGCTTCACCGATACGACGGTGGTCTACCCGCTCGAGGTGGAGCTGACTTTGGTGCAGGCGGGCGCGAGCGTGGGCGCCAAGGATCTGGCTCCGGCGCGCAGCGGAGCGAACGCGCGCTTGGACGGTTTGCTCTTCGCCGGCGATGACGGATTGAGCGGGACGGTTACCTTCATTCATGGCCCCAATCAGGGCCGCGTCTTGCGCACGGATTCCACCGGTGCCTTTGGCGCATCGGATCTCTATCCGGGGATCAGCATCGTGCGCGTGGATACCAGTCGCGGCTGGACATCCGAACGTCAGATCCTCTTGCGCGGTCTTGCCAAGACACCCCTGCAGGTGGGCTTCGGTCGAGGCGGGTTGGCTGTCGTGCAAGGCACCGTGCTCAATACCGTGGGCAAGCCCCTCGAAGGCGCGCAGGTACGTCTCGATGGGAACATCGGGCTGACCGATTCGGATGGCATCTTCCGCTTCAACCGCATCACGCCCGGCAAGGTCATGGCGGTGGTGGAGGCCGAGGGCTTTGCGCGCTACTTGGAAATCATCGCGGTGGCGCGAGCCACGGTGGTGGAGGCACACCAAGTGACCTTCCGACTTAAGCAGGAGTGCATCCTGGAGGTCACCGTGGCCGAGGACCTGGGGCATCCGGGACCGGCCCATCTGTATCTCTTCCCGGCTAGCGGCGCGCGCCTTGGCCGGCAGAACATGTTCCCTTGGTATCTCGTCAACCCGATCGAGATCTACCCGGGCGGAGCCAAGACCATCGGAGGACTCGGCGCGGGGCCCGTGACGGCCATGCTCTTCAAGCCGGGCGCCATGTCCAAGCCCCGGCGCACCAGTGTCAGGCTCTACTCGGAGCGTCCGAATCAGCTGGAGCTGCACTTGGAAGCTACACCGGGCTTGCGCGGCAAGGTGCTGTACGAGGGCAAGCCCAAGCGCGATATCGAGATGCTCCTTGAGGCACCCGACGCCGGCAACGCTACCTCGCGCCTGATGGGCCTGCGGCCCACCTTCAATGAGGAGATGATCATGCCGCACCTGCCTGCGGGGGTGCAGACCCTGAAGAGCGACGCGCGCGGCGGCTTCCACTTCACCACCTGGGGCGAGCTGAACGAGCGCCTCTACCTCAGCGCGCGCTCTACGGATGGCAAGCTCTACGGCCGGCGCCTGGTCAAGGCCGGGGAGCAGAACGTGGAGCTCATCCTCGAGCCCGTGCGCACGCAAACCGGCCGCGTGGATGTGGTCATGCGCGGGCGCTACCAGGGTTTGCCCGTGCGGGTCATGGTCCAGGGCGAGCCCCGGGATCCTTTCGTGCTGCCGGCGGGCGAGGACCTGCGCATCGAGGACCTGGAGCCCGGTGAGTGGCGCCTGGACGTGCGCTGGCGGGATCAGGTGGCGGCGCGTGGCGTGCGTTTGGACGTGCAGGCGGGCGGCATGGCTGAGCACCTGCTGGTGCTGCCCAAGCCGGCGGTTGAGGGACAGACTCCCGAGCAACGCACGAGGGCTGGCAGGTAGAGCAGCGTCCGGCTTCCTGGCGCGCTACACTCCGCAAGCTTTGAAGACCCTCCAACTCGACGGCAGCTCACTCACCCTCAACGACCTGGCTCCCTTGGCGCGCGGGGAGCGCATGCTGGTCTCCGTAGACCCAGAGGTCCTGCCGCGCGTGCAGGCTTCACGGGATAAGGTCGAGCGGCACGTCGCCGCCGGGGACGTGGTCTATGGACTGACCACGGGCTTCGGCAAGCTCAAGAGCACCGCCATACCCACGCACCAGCTCAGCCTGCTGCAGCGCAATCTTGTGCTCTCCCACAGCGTGGGCGTCGGCGAACCCATGCCGATTCACGAGGTGCGCATGGCTCAGGTGCTGCGCCTGAACAGTTTGCTGGTGGGCGTGTCGGGTGTGCGTGTGGAACTGGTGGAGAGTCTGGTGCGACTGTTCAACGCGGACTTCGTGCCGGAGGTTCCCCAGCAGGGATCGGTCGGGGCCAGCGGAGACCTGGCGCCGCTCTCGCACATGGTCGCGGCCTACATGGGCGCCGGTCATGCGGTCATCGGCGGTGTGCGCATGAGCGCCGAGAAGGCTCTGGCGCAGATCGGCGAGGATTCCATGGTGCTGGCCGCTAAGGAAGGTCTGGGCCTGATCAACGGCACGGAAATCATGAAGGCCATCGGCATCTCCAACGTGCTACGTGCCAGCAACCTCTCGCGCGCGGCGGATGCGATCGCCGCGCTTACGGTGGACGCTTTGCACGGTTCGAGCCGCCCCTTCCAGAAACGCCTCTCGGAGCTGCGCCCGCACAAAGGCCAAGCGCGCACCGCCGCGAACCTGCGCGCTTGTTTGGCGGAATCAGCAGTACTGCAGAGCCACGCGAACTGCAATCGCGTGCAGGATCCCTACAGCCTGCGCTGCGTGCCGCAGATCCATGGTGCGTTCAAGTCGGCGCTGGAGCACGTGACCGATATCTTGGTCGGCGAACTCAACGCTGTGACCGACAACCCCATCGTGGATGCCGTGGCGGACGAGGTCTACTCGGCCGGCCTGTTCCACGGTCAGCCGCTCTCCCTTACCCAGGACTACTTGGGCATCGCGGCTTGCACCCTGGCCAATGTTTCAGAGCGCCGCATCGAGCAGCTCGTGAACCCGGACCTCTCGGGGCTGCCGGCCTTCCTGGTGGCGGAGCCCGGGCTCAACTCGGGCATGATGATCGCCCAGTACACGGCCGCCGCCCTGGCTTCCGAGAACAAGACCTTGGCCCATCCGGCCTCGGTGGACACGGTGCCCACTAGCGCTGGTCAAGAGGACCATGTCTCCATGGGGGTCACGGCCGCGCGCAAGACGCGCACGATTCTGACCCACGTCGAGCAGGGCCTCGGCATCGAGCTCGTGTGCGCCGCGCAGGGTCTGGAGTTCCACCGGGAGCTAGCCGGCGGACGGGGCGTGGAAGCAGCCTATGCCTGCCTGCGGGCCAGGGTGCCGGCCCTGGATCAGGACCGCTTCTTGGCGCCGGATTTAGCGGCTGGGGCTGAGCTGGTAGCCAGCGGTGAGCTCGTGGCTGCGGTGGAAGCCGCTGTCGGGCCCCTAGCGCCCTAAATCGCGCCAATCCCATGGAATAGGCCGTTCGATAGCTCGTACGGGGACTCCATGAAGTTCCTACTCGCTCCCGTGTCCGCCGTCGCCTGCGCCATTCTGGCGGACAAGAAGGGTCGTAGCGCTATCGGTTGGTTCTTCATGGGGCTCTTCATGCCGATTCTTGGCGTGATTCTCATCGCGGTCATCCCCGACCGAAACGAGGAGCAGACCGCCCGCGGCGACCAGCGCGATCGCACGCGCCGGGTCGAAGAGGAGCTGCGCCAGGAGCGCAGCCGGCGCGAAGCGCTCGAGCGTGAGGTGCAAGTGGCACGCGAGCGCATCGATATGCACGACCAGGCCTTGGGCATCGAGACCCGGCCCCTGGATCCACCGGCGCCGCGCGACCCGCGCTACATGGACCCCACCCGTGACGATCCGGTGGGCGAAGGTTCGAGCGGCTGGCTCGGAGCCTGATGAACGCAATCCGGCGCGAAGGCTGGGCGCAATTGGACGGCCTACTCGCGGGCGACCTGGCCGAAGGCGATGAGAGTTACACGCGCGTTGAGGCGTGGGTTCGCAGCTGTTCCGCTGAAGGCCTGCGCTTTCTTTTGCATCGGGACGGCGGGCGCTTCAGCATTCTGGCTGACGACGAACCCGTTGCGGTGGGGGCGGATGCTCTGGAGCCGCGCCTGTCGAAGGCGCTGCGCGAGCTACTGCAGCTTGGCCAGTTGGGCGCAGGTCAGTGGGAGAGCACCCTGCGTTTGCGCCAGTGGAGCGCGGGCGAGGAGGCGCAGGTGCTGTGGGTGCCGGATGGTGAGGGCGCTTTGCAGAGTCTCGATCGGCGCGTGGATTGCGAGACGCATCGGGGCGGTGGCGGCGGACAGGCGACCTGGAAGAAGGCGAGCTTGGTGCTGCTGGGGCTGGGTCTCTTCGTCGTGCTGAGCCTTGTCCAAGGTGGGTACCTCCTCGCCAGCCATTGGTCTGCTCTGCGGTTGGACGCGGGCGTCTACGAACAGCACGTGCGTTTGCAGGTGCGTGAAGAGCGGCTCTACGTCGAGGTCCTCAGCCAACCGAATCAACTGCGCGAGGCTTTGCTTGCTGCGCAGCCGGGATCGCAGGAGGCCTTCCTCTTGGAGGACCTACTGCGCGGACACTTGCGCTATCGCTTCCTGGATGCGCAAGGCCAGGCCCTACCCGGTACTTGGGTGGACGTGGCCTTGAATGAGGGCGGCGCCGTGATCGATCAAGCACCACCGCGAAGAGCGGCAGCCCTCGTGCTCGAGTTATGACGAGTTCAGGCGCATGGGGTCAGGGCGCCTGGGATATGGCACAAACCGCCTGAACTCGGGTTAGCGGTTGCGGTAGGCCTTGTGGCAGGCGCCGCAGGCTTTTTCGATGGTGAGGTAGTGGGCTTCGGCGAGGGCCTCCCAGGATTCCGGGAGGGAGCCGCTGGGCTGATCCTTGGACTGCAGGGCATCGACCAGGCCTTGGGAGGCTACAAGGGACTTCTGCATCCAAGCGTTGTAGTCGGCGGGGCGGCCGCCGCTGATGGCTTCGCAGGCGACTAGCAGTTCCTGCAGTCGATGAGCATCCTGCAGCACGTTGACGTCGGGGTTGTCAGCGTCCTCCTCCCAGCCGCTGTCCATGGCCAGCTCCAGGCGGTCGCGCACGCGCGCGGCGACGATCATGCTCGCGCGCAGGCCGTTGAACTCGTGAGCCGAGGCGAAGTCGAAATCACTCAGGGCTGTCTGCTCGGCGCTGGGAACTTCGTCCGAGGCGATGCTGGCGTAGAGGCCGGCGTACTTGGGCGAGGTCGAGCAGTACTGGCGCATCTCGGCGATGGCTTGCTCGCGCGGGATGCCGTCGAGTACCAGGCGGCCGAGGGCGGCGGCGGCGGGGCCGCGGTGCTTGCCGTGGAAGCAGTGCACGAAGAAAGGACCATCCAGCTCGCGGAAGGTCTTCGATAGGTGCATGCGTTCTTCCTCGGAGAGGCCCTTGTACTCGATGGGCACGTGGACGTAGCGCAGGTTGTAGCTAGCAGCGAGCTCGATGGCGGGCACTTTGCCGTCTACGGAGACGATCGTCTTGACGCCCATGCGCCGCAGGCGCGCGAAGGCCGTTGCACCTACGGGTTCAGCGCCGGAGATGATCTGCGTGCCCAGGAAGACCAGGTTGTGCAGCCCGTCCACGTCGAGGGGCTCCTGGCTGGGGAGCTCGAACTCGCCGGCTATCAGGTAGGGGTTCTCCAGGTGCACGGGCGGCGGCACCACAGCCAGTCGTGCCGGTTCGGAACCGGTGGTGCAGGAGGCGAAGAGACTGGAAACGAGTAGGACGGGAACTAGGCAGCGCATGGGTATCTCCGAGAGAGGGGGTGCCTTCCCCTTTGCAAGGCCTGTGCCGACGGCAGAGGGGCCTTCAGGTGGTCTTTTGACCGCCCCGAAGGCCCCCCATGTGCAGGCCCGTACCCCGTGGGGAACACTGGCCTTTTGAAACCTGCCGCTTAGTCCGTAGAGGCCTCGAAACCCGGCCGGAACAGGAGCTCGGCCACGATCAGAGCCATCAGCAGGCATAGGCTGAGCATGTGCACGGCGCCGGCGCCCACCAGGATCGGGATCATGGCGGCCGTGTCGCGGGCTAGCCACCAGCAGCTGAGGTCGACCAAGAGGCTGCCGCCGCAGAGCAGGGCGAGCAGGCCCACCAGGCCCGCGCCGAATCCTGTTGCCTGTGCCAGCAGCACGATCACCAGGGCGATCATGCCCATGGAGAGGGCATGGGTGTGGGTCGAGGCCAGGAGGATGTCCGTGTCGTTGGGCAGGATCTCGCGTGAGCTGGACACGGCCCTCACATCATCGAGGTAGCCCAGGAAGGGCTCGCTGCGCAGGCTCTCATCGGAGGTGGCGGCGTGGCAGTCGGCGCAGTGCATGTCGAGCAGGTCGGCGGGTACGGCGTCGCCTAGGTCCTCGTTGTCCCACTGCTGTGCGAGCTCGTTGCTATCGAGTTCGAGCCAGGCCAGGAGCGCGGCAAGGTCCGCTGCGGGCAGGGCTTCGCGTCCCTCCAGTTCGGACGGGTGGCCGGCCTCGAGGGCTACACGCAGGGGCGCATCTGTGCGTACACCGTGATAGGTGCCTTCGATGTCCACCAGGGTCAGGCCCGCTTGGCCGTCGCGCTTGCCGTGGTGTGACGACATGTGCAGCACGGCCGCGAGCTCGCCGCCGAGAATGACGAGGATCAGTAGCGCGATCGCTAGCCGCGAGAAGAGCGGCAGCGCGGCCAGGCGCCAGGGAGTGCTTGAGCTGCTCATTCGGTTTTGAGGATGTCTTCCCCGATCAGGACTTCTTCGCCGCTAATCAAGGCCTTGTGGGTTTGGATCGCGACGGCGGCGGCACGCAGGCCTTCGTCTGCGCCGCAGACCACATTGGCCTCTTCGGTGATGCTCTTGAGGAAGGTCTCCATGCCGTAGTAGAGCGCCGGGTGCTCGAGGCCCACACCGTCGGTGAGCTTGCCCTGGGAGGCGAGCTTGGTGGCGTCGGCGATGAGCGTGATGCCCTCGTCGTTGTGGAACTGCTGACGGTTGGCGTAGACCTCCCAGCCTTGGGTGGCGGCGTCCGCCTCCTTGAACATCCAACCGTGGGACCAGGCCAGGCGCACGGAGCCCATGGTGCCGAGCAACTCCTCATGCACTTCGCCGTAGGTGTTGCCCAGGGTGCCTTCCCAGGCGAGCTGCACGCCCTTGGGGAAGGTCAGCTGTGCGTGCACGGTGTCGGCCACGGTGCGTCCGTCCTTCCAAGCCTGCACGCTGCCGGTGGCGCGTACGGAGGTGGGGTACTGGCCCGTGTACCAATGCATCACGTCGAACTGGTGAATGCCTAACTCGCCGATCAGACCGAGGCTGAGCTCCGGATCCAGGCGCCAGTTGAGGCGCTTCTGGCGCTCCGGCTCGGAGGCGGGGATGACCCAGGAGTTCTTGACACGATGCTGGGCGCGCATGCTGATCACGTCTCGGATCGCGCCGGCTTTTACGAAGGTGCGCGCCAGGGTATAGACCGGGTTGGCGCGGCCGAGCAAGCCCGTCTGGAAGACGCTGCCGCTGGAGCGCGCCGCCTTGGCGATAGCGCGTGCGTCTTCCAGGGTGGTGGCCAGGGGTGCTTCGCAGTAGACGTGCTTACCTGCGGCGAGGGCTTCCTCTGCGGGCGCACGGTGCAGGTGTGAGGGCGTGGCCACGAGCACACCGTCCAGGTCCTTCTCCCCCTCGAGCATGGCCGCCAGGCTGGCGTAGAAGTTGGCGCCCTTCGCGCGTCGCTTGCTGGACTTCAGTCGGCGATCATCCAGATCGCAGACGGCGGCCATGGTCACGTCGGGGAACTTAGCCAGCTCGGCGAGGATGGCGCGGCCCTGACGGCCGGCGCCTACGAGGCCAAGCTTGACCGGTGCGGACAGGCGCACGGGACCAGCGAAGAGATGGGGCTGGAGGCTGAGGGCTAGGGCGCCGCCGGCGCTGGCCTTCAGTACGGAACGTCGGTTGGAACGGTGCATCGCTGTTGGGCGGAGGTTTTGGACGCTGGCGTGGCCAGCCTGATGATGGGATCGGCACCTGCGGGGATCGCGTGGTGCCGTTCGGACTTGGTGAAGCCGAGGGTTAGTAGCTCCACTTGATTGGGTAGGGCTAGGTCCTGGCCTGCGACCAGGGCGGCGGTGGAGTAGGCGTCGGCGGCGAGGGCGTCGCCGTGCGCTAGGGGCACGGCGATCGCTGCGCGGCGGGCGCCACGCGCGCTGTGGCCCGTGCGCGGGTCGAGCACATGACTCTCGGGCGCGTCTGCGCTGCCGGCGGTGCGGCCGCCTAGGTCGGAGAGCGAGAAGGCGGCGTTGGCTAGGTGCGCGATGGGCGCGTCCTGCTCCGGACCGAGCGCCACGCGCCAGGCGTCTTGGCGGGGGGGCGGGTCGAGGGCGAGTACGGTGCTGGTGCCGCCGTGCAGGAGGGCGCGCTGCACGCCGGCTTCGCGCAGGGCCTGCGCGGCCAGATCGAGGGCGTAGCCCTTGGCTACACCGCCTAGGTCAATGGCCACGCCGGCGCGTAGGAAGTGCACCTGCGGGGCGGACGGATTCACCTCTACCGCGCCACGCCAGCCGCCGCCGAAAGGCGCATCGGAAGCTGCGCCGTCACGGAACCCCAGCTGCTGCATGCGCTGGCCAAGACCCGGATCGAAAGCGCCATCCGTGAGCTTCACCAATTCGGCACAGCGCACGAGCAGTTCGTGGGTCTCGCCATCGATAGGGATCGGGCCAGCGTCCGGGCCCAAACTCGCGGCGCGGTTTAGGTGTGCGATCACGCTGTCCTTGGCGAAGGCCGAGAGACGCTGGTGAGCGTCCTCGATCTCCGCCAAGGCAGCCTCTCCCGCTGCCCGCAGAAGGGCAGGGGATAGGTCATCCGCGAGGACCAGCTCGAAGCGGGTCCCCATGGCATGGATCGCAAGTTTCTGCACAGTTCCGGAGAACTAGGCGGGCGAGGCGGTCAGTGTCTCGGGGTCGAAGACCCAGGCCTTGCCGGTCCACATGGAGCGCGTGGCCAGATCGACGATGATCATCACCTGGGTAGCCAGGTCCACTTGACTGACGTTCTGCTCGCGGGAGCGCACGCACTGCAGCCAGTTCAGGCGCAGGGCCGGTTGCTCGTGAACCTTCGGGCATTCGAAGGTCTCGGCGTCGATGTCGTCGACCCAGTGGCGCTCGGGGCGCAGCACGCAATCGTTGCTGCCCAGGTAGAGGTTGCCCTGGTGACCGCGGATCATGGTCTCGAGACCCTTCTCGTTGGCGGTGGAACCGGCCACGATCATGGTGTGGGACTTCTCGAACTCGACCGTCAGGAAGACCTGGTCGTGGTTCTCCATGGTCTGGTCCACGTAGTGGCCACCGGAGGCGGTCACGCGCGTAGGCCAACCGCGGTCGAGGGCGAACATCATGGGCGTCATCATGTGCACCAAGAGATCGCCGATGACGCCGGTGGAGTACTTCTTATAGCGACGCCAGCGGTGGTAGATCTCGGTGTCGAATTCGGCGGGGCCGAGGGGCCCGCACCAACGCTCCCAGTCGAGCATCTCACCCGGCACAACCTCGGGGTGAATGTGGTAGAGCCACTCACCCTTGAGCGAGTTGCGGCAGTAGCTGGTCTGGCTGAGGGTCGGCGTACCGATGACGCCCTCGGCGATGAGCTCCTTCGCCTTGTGATACTTCTTGAGCATCATGTACTGCGTTCCGACCTGCAGGCGCATGTGCGGATTTTGGTGCATGGTCGTGCGCAGCCAGAGAGCCTCCTCGATGGAGAGGGTCATGGGCTTCTCGCAGTACACATCCTTGCCGGCGGCGATGGCGTCCACCGCCATGGTGGCGTGCCAGTGCTCGGGCGCGGCGATCAGCACGCAGTCGATGTCTTCGCGGGCGAGCAGGTCGTGGTAGTCGCGGTAGCCGTCGACTTGAACGCCGGGTTGGCGGGTGCGGGCCTTGGCCAGTTTCTCGTCCAACCACTTCTTGTTCACATCGCACAGGGCGACCACATCGAAGGCTTCTTCCTTAGCATCCCGCTGGCCCAGCATGGAGCTTAGGTGGCCCCCGCCCATGCCGCCGGTACCGATGATCGCGACGCGCAGGCGTCGGCCGTCTTCGATCGGGCCCTTGGGCGGTGCGCTGGGAACCTTGTGCTTGGCATTGCCGTCTTGGCCGGCAGCCATGGATCCCAAGGAGATGGCGCCTGCGGCGGTGCCGGCGGAGACGAGAAGGTCCCGTCGTGAGGGGGAGAATCGCGGTTGGTTCATGGGGGGGCTGAGTGGAAGCCGAGCGCGGCGCGGGGAAGAGTCCGAATCATACGCTGTCGCGGCCAGACCCGAAGGACCCTGGCAGGTATGGCGCGCTGCGCGTAGCGTGAGCAGCTATGAAGCCCACCCGCTGCCTGTGTCTACTCGCCTTGCTCGCAATCACCCCCAGTGCATGGAGCGCGGCAAGCTACGGGCCTGTGCAGCAGGCTGCAGCTAGCTCCGCGCCCACGGATGGCTGGGTAAGCCTATTCGATGGCAAAACCCTGGAGGGGTGGACGCCTGTCGGAGGGCGCTACGACGGGAAGGCGATCTGGGAAGTAGCGGAAGGCAGCATTGTGGGGCGTGAGGGCCCTGGGAGTGCGGGAGGCCTGCTCTATACGGTGGATGAGTACGCCGACTTCGAGCTCGAGCTCGACGCTTGGATCACCTACCCCTTCGATTCAGGCGTCTTTGCGCGCATGGTGCCGAAGGCGCGCGGGGCGCAGATGACCCTCGACTACCGGCCCGGTGGTGAGATTGGAGGGGTTTATTCCGATGGCTGGTTGCTGCACAACCCGCAGGGTGAAGCGGCTTGGAAGCGCGACGAGTGGAACCGTGTACGGGTTTGGTGTGCGGGTCAGCCGATGGTGCTCAAGGCCTGGGTCAACGGAATCCTCGTGACCGACTTTCGCATCCCGGAAGGCGCCGGGACCTTCGCTCCTACGGGACGTATCGGTCTGCAAGTTCACGGCGGTGCCAACGCACCGGACGATGCGGTGGTCAAGTTCAAGGATGTGCGCGTGCGGCGCTTGCCTGAGGGCGCGGGCCAGGTCTTTAGCTCGGCAGCGGACGGGAGTCTGCGCCTGACGGCTGCCGGCGAAGCCATGGGTTGGCGTAGCCTGTTCAACGGGCGCGATCTGTGCGGCTGGAAAGCGGCCGGCGATGGCTCCGGCTACCGCGTGCGTGGCGGCCTGCTTGAGTTCCTCTACGCGGGGAGCTCGCCCTACCTCATGACTGAGCGCGACTATCGAGACTTCCACCTGCGCATGGATTTCCGGATCGGTTCCATGGCGAACTCGGGTCTGTACCTGCGCTCGGATCGCAAGGGGGGTAACCCCTCCTTCACCGGGGCTGAAATCCAAATCCTCGACGACCTTAACTGGGAGGCGAAGACAGGCTCGACGCTCAAGCCCTACCAGTTCAGCGGCGGGCTCTACGGCGCCAAGGCTCCGGGCCCCAAGGACGCGCTGCGACCCCTCGGTGAATGGAACACCTACGAGGTGATCTACCGCGGCTCGCGCTTGGCGGTGTTCCTAAATGGGCGCGTGCTTTACGACTTAGACACCCATGCGCTCGAGCCGGCCCAGGGCGCCGCCTTCGCCGAACGCGTGAAACAGGGCTTCATCGGCATGCAGCGCCATGCCCCTGGTGGCGAGGCGGTGGGTGACTCCTATGCGGCCTTCCGCAACATCTACCTGCGCGAGCTCTAGTCAGAGTGCGTAGATGGCGCGGCCGAGGTTAGCTGCGCGATACCTCAGGTGAGACACACTCCCACGGACAGGAGTGAATCTCCCTGGGCGGCGGCTTTGACTCATCCACAGTTCAGGACACGGCCATGCCGGGCGAAAGAGCCCGTGTAGTTGCAACTAGTGATGATCTTGTTCGCTCCTGATCTTGTCATTGAGTCGCTCGCTCCTGAAAGGGAGTCGAGAGCAGAACTAGGGACAGGATCGTTGCGAGCGCCGATCGACCACCCCATCCCGCAGGGATGGTGGGAGGGGAAGAGGAACTTGGGAATGGGTTCCTCCAACCTCATGGGCGCTCCCTAGCGGTGCCTGCAACGGCCGGGAACGACGGACTCTTCGGAGTACGTGGTCGTGGCAGGCTCCATGGAGCAAACAAGGGCGGAGACGAAGTATTGTCTCCGCCCTAATTCTATTCCGACCTAGTTTGCGGCCTGCTAGTCGCAGAAGGACACGCTGACCGCGTCCGAGAAATTGAAGCCAGCGCCGACCATAGGGTCGCGGTACCACCACTGGAAATTCCAGGTGGCGCCCGCGAGGATTTGTCCGGAGGCGATCGGCGGATTGGTGATGTCCAAGGCGTGGCTAGCCATGCCTAGGCCGTTTGCTTGGGTCGCACCGAGGCGATAGGTGCTTCCGCCAACGCAGCGGATGCCGTTGCCCACTGATACGTTTGCCTGGGCGTCTCCGTAGTAGAAGATTCCAAACTCGCCGGGGGTGCTGCCCTGCACGGCCAGGTTGAAGGCATTGTCGCCAATCAGCTGGCTGCCGGATGTGCTGATCTGCGCGCCCGGTCCGGATGAATTGGGCAAGCCAATGCAGTAGACCGAGGGCGGCGGACAGTCGCCGGGGAAGGCGCTCACAAGTACATCGTCCAGGGCCGCTTCGACGATCGAACCGCTGCCGAGGTCGGAGGCCAGGAAACGCACGCGCAGCTGCGCGGTCGCGGGCACGAAGTCGGTGATAGTGAGCTCCTGCTGGATCCAACCGCCGACAGAGTCGGGGCCGTTGGGACCGAGGGTCTCGGCTGAGACCCAGCTGGAACCGCCGTCGGAGGAGAGGTCCACCTGGAAGACGTCATCCACGCTGGAGCCGGTGTTGTTGGAGTACCAGCGCCAGTAGCTGAGCTTCGGTTGGTCGAGGCCATCCACGTTGAAGATCGGGGAGACCAGTGTGGTGGTGCCGCCGTCCACGTCGTTCTCACCGAGGGCGCCGTTCTGCGAGCCCTGGCCCGTGAACCAGCAGGTGTCGCCGGTCGGGGTGTGGTCGTCGCCAGGCTGAGCGGCCGTGGGGTTCGGATTGCCGCGCACCCAGTTGCCGGTGTTGGCGTTGTTGGGATTGCCCACGGCCCAGCCTTGGTCGCCGGCCGCTTCGAAATCGAAGCTAGCGACGATCACGGGTTCACCCACATCGAAGCCGAGCACGGTGTCGGTAGTCAGGCCGCCTTCGGTGGTACTCACGATCACTTCGACCTGCGTGCCGAGGGGTGTTCCCGCGGCGAGTTCGAATTCCAGTTGCGGGCTTAGGTTGACGCTCGAGAAGTTGTTGAGCCCCGGGGTGGAGGTGTTGCCCACCGTGATCGTGACAAAGGGGCTGGTGCTGCTCAGGCTAGCGTCGATCGGCCCGCTCGGAGCCAAGCCGCTGTTGCGCAGGCCCACTGCGATGCGCACGCTCTCGCCGGGCTCGGGGAAGCTGTCGCCATCGCCTAAGGGCACGAGGTCTGCGGCTTCCACGCGAATCCAGGCGCCGGCCGCGAGGGCCGTGCGCTGCATGGCGACCAGGTTCTCTTCGGCCAGGGGCACGATGCGGCTTTGGATCGGCCAGAAGCCGTCGGTGGAGTTGCCGATCTCCGGTGTCCAGGAGAGCGTTCCGTGGGCTCCGAAGTCGTAGTCGTTGGTGTTGCCGTTCGCGGTGTAGAGCGTGGTCCATGCGGGACCGTGCACGTAGCCGTTGAACTGCGTGGCCAAGAGACCGATCTCTTCGAACTCGGCGAAGTTGGCCGGGTAGATCTCGTCGTAGCCCCAGGGGGAGATCCACAGGTTGGAGTAGGTGTGGATCGAGAGCGCGGTCTTGAACTCACGCGCTTGGATGAAGGCGATCATGGCCTGGATCTCAGGCTCGGAGGCGGCGCTCGCACCGCGGTAGGTTTGTGAGTTCGGGTCGCCGCTGGAACCGACGGAGTCAAAGCCCCACTCGTAGGGGTAGTTGCGGTTGAGGTCGACGCCGAAGGAGCCGCCGCCATTGTTGCGCCGGTTCTTGCGCCACAGGCCGCCGCCGCCGGGGGACTGCTGCTGGTTGTAGACGTAGCCATCGGGGTTGACCACGGGCACGAAGTAGATCTCGCGCTCATTCACCAGGTAGGTGGCCATGGGATCGATGCCGTACTCCTCGACGAGGTAGAGCAGGAACCAAAGGCTGGCTTGCATGCCTTCCGGTTCGCGTGCGTGGTGCAGGGAGTCGAGCCGTACTTCGGACTCGGCTTCGTCGATGCCGGGATTGTCGGAGACCTTGACCATCCAAATCTGGCGGCCTTCGATGGTGGTGCCGATGCTCTGCTTGGGGGCGACCAGGGCGGGGTGGTTGGCGACGATTTGGTCGAGCACGGAGGTCACCTCCGCATAGGTCCAGTAGCCGCCCATGCCGCCTTGGCTGAAGGGCGGGTTGAGGCTCGAGCCGTAGCCGCTGCCGGACTGCTGGTTCTGGGTGTTGCCTGCGAGGCGCGCCGCGTACCAGGCTTCGAGGTCGTCCACCATGATTTCGTAGGGGATGCCCAGGCGCTGCAATGTGCTGAGGTCGCCAGCGTCGGCGATCAGCTGGGCCTGCTCGGCGCCGTGGTGCACATGCGGGATGTCTAGGCCGAGGCCCAGCAGCTGCTCGAGGCGGCCTTGGTCGCTCAAGTCGACTCGTACGAGGCTCTCGGGGAGGGCGACGCTGGGTGCGTCCACTATTTGCGGTGCGGCCGCGGCGGCCAGAAGGAGAGTGGTCAGCATGCTTGCGATGGGGAAGGGGCGTTGCTTTTGACGTGTCCGGGCAGGACACCATAAGTCTCGCAGACTTAGATGATTTGTGGGAGCGGATCCCGAGGGGTGTGCGCGGCCGGGGCTGCCGGATAGGGTGGTCGTGCACCGCGGAGTGCATTCCAACCACATGCAGGTACCTTCCTTTCCCGATTTGCGAGGAGACGACCACTCTCCGGATGCCTACCTAGGCGGCGAGCTCAGCTTGCCCTGGGTGATCGCTGCCTACGAGAGCGGGTTCTTTCCCTGGCCCATGGAGGATGAGCCCTTGGCGTGGTGGTGTCCGCGCACGCGTATGATCTTTGAGGTGGATGGCCTGCACGTGTCGCGCAGCCTGCAGCGCACCCTGCGGCGTGGACGTTTCCAGTTCAGCCTCGACCGTGACTTCTCCGGCGTCCTCGCGCGTTGCCGCGATCAACGCGGCCCGGGCCGGGACGGAACTTGGATCACAGACGAGATCACCGAGGTCTATGAGCAGCTCCATCAGCTCGGATTGGGACACTCACTCGAAGTTTGGGAGGAAGAAGTTCTGGTGGGGGGGGTCTACGGATTGGCCTTGGGGCAGGTTTTCTTCGGCGAGTCCATGTTCAGCGACCGGACCGATGCTTCGAAGGCTGGCCTAGCTGTGTTGACCGCCCAGCTACGCATATGGGGCTTTGAGATGCTCGACTGTCAGGTGCCCAATGAGCACCTGATACGCATGGGTGGCAAGGCCGTCCCGCGTTGCGATTTCCTCGATCGGTTGGCCACAGGGCTGCGCGCTCCCACATGTCTGGGGCGTTGGGAGCTGGATCCAATGGGGCCCTGGCACTCCGCTGGGGGGCACTAGAATGGCTGTCCACATGCTGTTCGAACCCCATTCAGCAGCTAAGCCCGCTCTGGCACCTCCGCAGGAGCAGACGAGCACCGACACGAGGGACAAACTTTCCCCCCTCTATCGGGTCATCTGCCATGACGACCCCCTCACGACCATGGAGTTCGTCGTTGCGGTGCTGATGAAGGTCTTTCGCCTGACTCAGTCACGCGCAATTGAGGTCATGTTGGGGGTGCACACCAAGGGTGCTGCGGTGGTTGCCCGTTATCCCAAATCTCTGGCTGAGAGCCGTGTGAACCGGGCTAGGACGTTGGCTCGTGCCGATGGGTTCCCTCTAACTTTCTCCATCGAGAAAGACAACTGAACGGCCGAATTTGAGCTTCATTCGGGTTCCTCCGCAGGGCCTGGGATCGTGCTAGGCTGCGCCTTCTCTCTCATTCCTCCCCCCTACACGAATTAAGTGATGCACAGTCTATCTCTCCGAGTGGCCTTGTCTCTAGGCCTGGCGGCTGCCGCCTTTGGCCAAAATCCGACTCCCCTTGAAATCAACTCGACCTACGGTCTCGACCGCAGTGAGTTGGTCAACGTCGACCTCGACGGAACCATCGGTCAGAGCATCGCGGTCACGGTTGCTATCGAAGGCAACAAGCACCGCCTTCTGCTCTCGCCCAAGTCGGTGCGTGCTGACAATTTTCAACTGCTCGAGCAGCTCGAGGACGGCAGCTATGTCTCCGTCGACCCCGGTCCGGTCTCCACCTACCGTGGTGTGATCGCTGCGCAACCCGACGTGCAGATCGCCGGCGGCATGCAGGCCTCTGGCCTGTTCGCCAAGCTGACCTACCCCGACGGTCGCGTCATGTGGCTGCAGCCCATCGCTCGGGAATTCCCCGGTGCAGACCTGGGCGCCTACGTGCTATTCGATGACGTCTCCATCATCGAAGACTCCAGTGCCCGTTGCGGTACCGATAGCCTTCCGAGCCAGCCCGGCTTGGTCGTATCTGGCGGAGGTAGCACCCATCAGGCGGGCACCTTGCAGGTAGCGGAGATCGGTTGCGATGCTGACTTCCAGTACTACGAGGACTACAACTCCTCGACGACCGACACTTCGAACCGTATTCAAAACGTGCTCGGCACGATGAATACCCAGTACGAAACCCAGACCAACCTGACCCACATGATCACCACGATCATCGTGCGTACTACCAACAACGATCCCTACTCCAGCACGGACGCGGTCACTCTGCTCAACCAGTTCCGCAACCACTGGAACAGTCAGCAGGGCGGCATCCAGCGCGACGTGGCACAGTTGTTCACCGGCAAGAACGTCGACGGCGGAACCATCGGCATCGCTTGGTTGAACGCGGTCTGCACCAGCTTCGGTTACGGAGTTGTCGAGTCCGACTTTAACAACAACTTCGGCTGCGCCACGGACCTGTCGGCGCACGAGCTTGGGCACAACTGGGGGGGCAACCACTGCTCCTGCACCAGCTTCACGATGAACCCGTTCATCACCTGTGCCAATAGCTTCAACAACTTCTCCATCGGCGAGATCACGAACTACGCAGCCAGCGTCAACTGCCTCGACAACGGCGGCGGCGGCTGCACCGATGACTCCTTCGAGAACAACGACAGCTGCAACCAAGCCGTCTTGATCGGCTCCGGAATCACCGGCAACCTGGTGTCTTCTGACGCCGATGCTGACTACTTCAGTGTTTCGGTTCCGGCCTTCGGCACGGTTACGGTCGACGTGGTCTTCCTGCACTCTGATGGAGACGTTGACGTTGAACTGACCAACAGTAACTGCAGCACCACCTACGACAGCGGCGCTAGCGCCAGCAACAACGAGACGGTCACCTACACCAACCCGGGCAATTCGACGGAGTTGGTCAAGCTTGAGATCTTCCTCTTCACCGGCAACGGTTGTGTGGGCTACAGCCTCGACGTTGACATCCAGGCCGGCGATCCCTGCCAGGGCCCGGACGACCAGTTCGAGCCGAACGACGACTGCGGCAGCGCCGCTCAGATCGGCAACTTCGCCTTCGATAGCCTCTACGTTGAGAAGACGGATCCCGACTTCTACGAGATGTGCGTCGACGCAGGTGACACACTGAACATCGAACTCTTCTTCGCGCACGCCGATGGCGACATCGACGCGTACCTGTACGACAGCGCGAGCTGTGGCGGTTCTGCGCTGGTGAGCTCCCTGAGCACTTCGAACAACGAGCAGATCCTCTGGACGAACAACACCGGTTCCAACCAGAGCGTCTTCCTCGAGGTCCAGGTCTGGCAGAACAGTAGCAGCGACTGCAACACCTACGTCATCACCAGCCTTGGTGGCGGGGGCGACTGCAGCGGTTCGCAGCCGGGTCCGATCGGCACCAACTACTGCGCTGCGAATGTCAACTCCACCAGCTTCCCGGCCCTGATCTCAGGCTTCGGCACCAACGTGGTTGCGGATGACGACGTGCAACTCACCACGATCCTGCTGCCCAGCAACCAGTCAGGTTACTACTTGGCCAGCCCGAACCAGACCTTCGTCGCGAACCCCGGCGGTAGCCAAGGCAACCTGTGCATCGGCAGCCCCTCGGCTCGTCTCGTTGGTCAGGTCGCGAGCTCCGGCCCCGGCGGCAGCATCACGATTCAGGTCGACACGACCGACATGCCCACCTCACCCTCCCAGCCGATCCTGGCCGGGCAAACCTGGAATTTCCAGCTCTGGTACCGGGACTTCAACCCGGGCCCGACCTCGAACTTCAGTGGCGGCCTCTCGATCCTGTTCCAGTGATCGCCTAAGGGCCCCCGCGCGGCCGAGGTCGCGCGGGTAGGTCGATAGGACATTCTTGGCGCCCCGCGTCGGCTTTCTTGCCGACGCGGGGCGCTGTCTGTTTACCCTATGCGCGACTCCCAAGCCCCTCTAGAGATCCGACCCTTGCGCCTCGCTCCTGCCTTTCTCGCCGCTTCCCTACTCGTGTTTGCCAGCGGCCTAGCGGCCGCTGCCCAGGACTCCGTCGCCACTGACGAACTGCGCTTACCTGAGGCCCGCGCCGAGCTCTTGGCTGAGAGTGTCGAGACCTTGCTCGTCTTCGGAGCCGCCTGGTGTCCATCCTGCCGTGTTTTTCGAGAGCAGACCCTCAGCGCGCCGGAAGTGGGCGCCCTGCTCGAGACCTGGAACTGGCACTACCTGGAGTTAGACCGCGAGCCTGAGCTGACGCGCGCCTTCGGCATTCGCATTACCCCGACCTTTGTCGTCCTCAGTCCGGAGGGGATCGAGCTACGGCGCGGCGAAGGGGCACTACCCCCGGATGTTTTCATGGCCTTCCTCGCGGCCAAGGGTTCGGGTGCCCTGGTGCGGGACGGCGAAGCGACCGAGCTGCTCGAGACCAACGACGGTTGGCGCAGTCGCAACATTTGCTACAGCCAGGTGGGCTATGGCCCGCTCGACATTCAGAGCCAGGCGCCGGGCCACGTATTGCGCCAGGGCATCGCGCCACGCGCGCCCTCGACCCTGGCCAAGGGTCAGCGCGAGTTCTCCCTCGGTACCACCGCGGTCAGCGTCTGGAACTACGACGAGGGCGCCTTCAAGTTGGACTACGGCAGCCTGCACAGCACCCTGGCCTTGGCCTACGGCATCTCCGACACCTGGATGGTGGAGCTCGAGTATTCGGAGCTCACCCGCACGGCCAGCTGGTTGGATCCCATCACCGATGAGTTCCACAGCATCTTTGGTTTTGGTGATTCCGGCCGCGCTGACTTCCCGAGCAAGGACAACGACATTTTCATCGCGGCCACGGACAGCAATCCGGCAGTCTTCGATTCGGACAGTGGCTCCTACGCGCGCGACATCGGCCTCACCTTCCAAAACAACGTGACCTGCGGTTCGGAGAGCATGCCGGCCTTGGCCTGGGCACTCACGGTTCGGGGCCACACGGGCGGCGAGGTCGAGCTGACCGGCTCCAGCCCCTTCAGCGGCTCCCTCTCCGTCTCCGCTTCACGGCGCTTCGCCCAAGACCACTACGCCTACGGCGGCCTCTCCTACAGCGTGCACGGCCTCGACTCCTGGAGCGGCCTGCCCCTGGCGAAGAACACCCTCGCCGGACTTCTCGCCTACGAGTGGCAGTACAAGACCCGCCGCGCCTTCCTCTTCCAGGTCATGATTAGCGAAGGCGTCGCCCGCAACCTCGAGCCCTTCAACCACCCCAGCTACGAAATCCACCTGGGCTGGAAGCGCGAGCTAAGCCCCGGCGCCGTGCTCGAGTGGGGCATCGTCGAGAACGCCATCATCGCCGACAACAGCCCCGACTTCGGCCTGCACCTGGCTTACCGCCGGCGCTTCTAGGCGCTGCGCTTCGCGCGTACGAGTAGGAAGGCGGCGGGTACGAAGGTCAGGGCTAGGAGCGTTGCGCCGAGGACGCCGCAGCCGATGGAGACGGCGACCGGGGGCCAGAATCCGCCGCCTGCTACCCAGAGGGGTAAGAAGCCGGCGGTGGTGGTGAAGGTGGTGGCGAGGACGTGGCGGGTGGAGCGCACGACGACGGCGACTACGGCTTCTTTGGAGCCGGCGCGGGCTTCGGCGTCGGCTTCTAGGGCAGCTAGTACGACGATGGAGTCGTTGATGGCTACGCCGATTAGGCCCATGGTGCCGACGATGGCCATGAAGCCGAAGTTGTAGCCGAAGAGCCAGAGCGAGCCCATGGAGAGGCCCACGGCGAGCACGCCGATGGTGGCGACGACGGCGGCTAGGCGGAAGGAGCTGAAGGCCAGGACCAGCGAGGCGGCCATGGCGACGAGCAGCACCGCTGCGGTGGAGGCTAGGTTGCCAAGGGCGCGATCACGCTCAGCGGACTCGCCGCCGATCTCTAGGTGGTAGCCAGGGGGGAGCTCGAAGTTTGATTTCTCCAGGCGCGCCACGGCGGCAGCTAGGGTGTCGGCGGGCAGGGTGCCCGCTTGGATGAAGGCCTGGATCGTGTTGCCGCGCATGCCTTCGCGGTGGGGGATGCTCGCGATTTCTGGCTCCAGGTGGAAGTCGCCTAGGGCGCTGAGCGGAGTCCGTGTGGTGCCGCGCGTAAGCTCGAGAGAGGCGATCGTGGTTATGTCTGTGCGCTGCGCATCGGCGAGCCGCACGACCACGGGTAGCTCCTCGGTGGCTTCGAGGATCGAGCCTCCGGAGACGCCTTCGAGGGAGTCGAATAGCTCTCTAGCAATGGACGTGTTGTTCCAGCCAGCGAGGCGCGCGCCTTCTTCGTCGATGCCTAGGCGCAGCTTGGGCCGGCCGGACTTGAGCAGGGCGCGGGTATGGGTGACCAGGGGCAGGGACGCGAGGTGGCCGCGCAACTCGTCACCGATCTGGCGCAACTGATCCAAATCGGATCCGAAGACATAGAGCTCCACGGGCGCCTCGAAGGGCGGGCCTTGCTCAATCTGCTTGGCGAGCACCGTGACACCGGGCAGCGCACCGTCGAGAGCGGACTGCAGTTCACGCACAACGGTGAGGGACTCATGCGGCCCATCCAACTGCACGATGGACCTGGCGTAGTAGCTCGCGTTCCGTTCGTTGTCGATCAGGTTGTAATAGAACTTGGGACCGCTTTCTCCGATGAACCAATGCACCTCCTGCACGCGTTCGTGGGCGAGCATGACCTCGCGCGCGCGCTGGGCGGCGAGCTTGGTCTCCTGCAGGGTGGCCTGCTGGGGCAGGAACAGTTCCACCACGAACTGATCGCGGTCCGCCGGCGGGAAGAACTGGTCGGGCAGCTCGGAGCTCTTCCAGAGCCCCAGCAAGGGAAGCACCGCAGCCAGCATGATCGGCAGGACCGGGCGCGCCATGAGCATGCCCATGACTTTGGTGTAGAGCCGCGTCATGGCTGGGCTCGAGAAGCCTTCCACTAGGAGTCCGCGTCGGGTGTTGCTGGGAGCGACCTTCTCGAAGCGGCCGGCCAGAGCCGCGGTCACGGTCAGGGCCAAAAACAGAGACGAGACGATGGCCAGGATCACGCTCATGGCCATGGACCCAACGAACTCGCCGGCGCCGCCGGGCATGAGCACGATGGGGAGGAAGGCAAAGACGGTGGTCGCCGTGGAGCCGAGTAGGGGGACAGCCAAGTCGCCCACCGCCTCACGCACGGCATCACCGCGGGAGTGGCCTTGCATGAGCTTGTGGCGCACCTCGTCGACCATCACGATGGCGTTGTCGATCAAGAGGCCGAGGGCGATGATCAGGCCAGCCACCGACATCTGGTTGATGGGGATGCCGAGCATGCGCATGCCTTGCAGCACCATCAAGGTCGAGAGGGGCAACGCTAATCCCACGAGGAGGGCCGAGCGCCAACCCATCATGAGCAGGATCACCAGCACCACGAAGCCCGCGCCCATGGCGAAGTTCTGGAATAGGTTCGAGAGGCGCCGTTCGGTGTAGCTCGATTGCTCGAAGATGATCTCGCTACGTACCCCGCGTGGCAGGCTCGCTTGGAACTCTTCGAAGGCCTCCAGAGCGCTAGCGCTCCAGTGATCCACCCGGCGCCCAGATTCCATACGCACGCCGACCGCGACACCGCGGCGCCCATAGATCAGCGCCTCGCTCTCGATGGGGGTGCGTGGCTGCTTCTGCACCTCGCCGATATCGCCCACACGTACCACATGGCCGCTCGGGCTCACGCGCACGGGCAGGTTCGCGATGCGGTCGATGGAGTCCAGCTCGCCGTCGATTTCCAGCAGCAATCGCTCGCGGTCGCCCACGAGACTGCCCGCCGGGATCTTCGAGTCCGCCGCACGCGTGGCCTCGGCCACGTCCCTCACGGTCAGTTGATAGGAGGCTAGGCGCGCGGGATCGACGAGCACTTGCACCTGCTCGTCCACTTCACCGAAGAGCTCCGCTTGCTGGGTGCCACCCAGGGCGCGCATGTGGTCGGCTAGGTCTTCGCCGTGGCGCGACAGGATGCCCATGGGCGCCGGCTCATCCATGTCCCAGACAAGACCGAAGATCAGGGTGAAGGCGGCGATCTCGAATTCCACCAGCTCCGGTGCCAGCGCTCCATCGGGCAGGTTGGCTTGCACGTCGGCGAGCTTGTCGCGCACCCGGCTCCAGACCTGGTCCACGTTGTCCACCTCGTCGAGCAGCTCGATCTGCAGCACGGCTAGGCCGGCGCGCGAGCTGCTGACCAACTCGCCAATCTCCTCGAGCTCGGCTAGCTCATCCTCGATGGGCCCCGTGATCAGGGCCTCCACGCGCAGTGCGCTGGCGCCCGGGAAGGCGGCGAAGATGGCGCTGTTGCGAGCTGTGAGCTCCGGATCCTCGGCCCGCGGTAGAACACGCAGAGCGCCGAGGCCGGATACGACCACGAGCATCAGGAACAGGACCAGAATTCGCGGCCTGCGATAGAAGAGGTCGCGCATGCCTAGCGTTCCTGCGTGGCCGGTACTGTCGTTCGAATCAGTTGACCGGAGACGATGCGTTGGGGCCCACTGAGCACCACTCGGTCGCCCGTCGTGAGGGTCCCGCGCACATAACTGCGATCCCCATCCACGTGCAGCACCTCGACACTTGCACGCATCACGCGCGTCTCCTGTTCGGCGTCGCCAGCGGGCACAACGAAGCAGCTCCAGAGGCCACGCACACCCTGGGATAGGGCGAGGGTTGGGATCCAATAGCCGGATTCGAGTACCTGACGCTCGATCACGATCTCCGCCAGCTCGCCGGCGCGCAGATCCATGTCCAGACCGGAAATCAGGGGCAGCACAACCTGCACCGTGCGCGCGGCAAGATCGAGTTCAGGCAGTGCGCGCAGGGCTCCGATTGGACGTATCTGTCGGCGCACCCGCAGCACGGGTTGTATGGCTTGAAGGTCGCTGACTTCCTCGGGCGGTACACCGATCCAAGCTTCCAGGGCCGACGTCTCCACGAGCGTGATCGCTGCTTGGCCCACGGGCACGATGGCGCCCTCATGCACATGGCGCATGGCAACGCTGCCGGCGAAGGGCGCGCGCAGTACGAGGTCCTCAAGGTCTAGGTCCAAGGCCGCGATGCCGGCTGCGATGCGTGCAACGTCCGCACGGGCGGCGGCGATGCGCTCGGGGCGTGTGCCTCGCTCCAGTTCGGCGAGCTCCGCTTGGGCCGCATCAAGATTGG
>JBLIOL010000032.1:0-25580 GCA_047639615.1 Planctomycetota bacterium
CGCTAACCGATGGTTAGCGGGCGCGCTGCTGACTGAGCACACTCGGACTGGACGCGCAGGTTGAACCTGCGACGCCCGCCCCTAAAGGCTACTCGTCGGAGTTGTCTTCGACCGGCTCGGCCGACGCAGTGCGCTCGACGAACTCAAGGATAGCCCGCTCGCCACCGTCGCCAAGGCGGCGCTTGGCCAGCTTGATGATGCGGCAATAACCGCCCGGACGCTCCGCGAAGCGGGGCCCGAGTACGTCGAAGAGCTTCTGGACAGCTTCCTTATTGCGAAGCTTGGCAAAGGCCCGACGGCGGTTGTGTTGGGAGGCTTCCTTGGAGAGCGTGATGAGCTTCTCCACGAAGGGCTTAACGGCCTTCGCTTTCGGAAGAGTGGTGATGATGCGTTCGTGCTCGATGATCGATGCAGTCATGTTCCGGGTCATGGCGATCCGGTGACTGGTGGTACGGTTGAGCTTGAAACCGGCTACGCGATGTCGCATGGCAGAAAGTGATTGAAATCGCCGCTAGTAGGACGCTAAGAGTCGAGGTTCATGCCGAGATCGAGGCCGCGCTCTTGGAGCTTGGCTTTGATCTCAGTCATACTGGTTTTGCCGAGGTTCTTGAGGTTCATAACCTCATTGTCCGAGAGGGTGACTAGGTCCCGCAGTGTGTGCAGGTTAGCCCCATCAAGGCAGTTGCGCGCGCGCACGGATAGCTCAAGCTCAGTCAGAGGCATGGCCAGCAGCATCTCCAGTTCGGAGTTCTCCTGGTTGACCTGATTGAACTCGGAGCTGGCCGGAGTCTCCACGAGGGGCGAGCCCTCGCTGCTGGAGCTGAACAGCACGAACGGGTTGAGATGCTTGCGGTAGATCTTGGCCGCTTCCGTAAGCGCCAGGTCCGGCGTCACAGTGCCGTCGGTCCAGATCTCGAGCACGAGCCGATCGTAGTTGGTGAACTTACCAACACGGGTGGCTTCAATGGAGTAGCGCACGCGGTGCACGGGGGAGTAGATCGAGTCCATCGGAATGGTCCCAAGCTGCTGAGCCTCGTCGCGGTTTTCTTCCGCGGGCACGTACCCACGACCGTTGCGCACATCGATTTCGATGCGCAGGTCGCGATCCATGGTCAGGTTGAGGATGTGAAGGTCTTGGTTGATGACCTCCGCGTCCCCCGGACAGGTGACATCCGCACCTGTAACCGGACCTTCCGTACTCTTCTCGATCACGCAGGTGATCGGTTCGTCGGTATCCACCTGGAGGCGCAAGCTCTTCAGGTTAAGGATGATGTCAGTAACGTCCTCGTAGACGCCTTCGAGGCTGTCGAACTCGTGGTTCGCACCCTCGATGCGCACTGCGGTCACGGCGGCTCCCTCAATTGCAGAGAGCAGAACGCGGCGCAGGCCGTTACCAATTGTGTGACCGAAGCCTCGCTCGAAGGGTTCGATTACGAACCGGCCGAATTCTGAGGTCAACGTGTCTTTGTCGGGCTGAACCCGGCTGGGCAGCTCGAAGTTGCGCCATCGAATACGCATAGGTTGTATGTCCTTGACTGGTGCCGTTAGGGGGCGGACTTATTTCGAGCAGAGCTCGACGATGAGTTGTTCCTGAATGGGCAGCTGGAAGTCTTCTCGCTTCGGCAACCCAGTAACGGTGATCGTCATGGCGTCCGCACTGGCTTCGAGCCAGCTGGGGACCACGCCGGACTTGTTTACGTCCAGGTGTTCAGAAACGATCTTCTTGGTGTTCTCCTTGTCGCGGGGGGAGATGATATCCCCCACCTTGACTTGATAGGAGGCGATGTTCATGCGCTTACCGTTCACCAGCATGTGACCGTGGGTCACCATCTGGCGAGCTTGGGCGAGCGTCAGAGCGAAGCCGCCCGCAAGGGCAACGTTGTCCACGCGGCGGCTCAGGAGCGCAAGCAGGTTCTCACCCGTGTTGCCCTTGAGACGCTCAGCTGCTTTGAAGTAGCGCATGAACTGGCCCTGGTACACGCCGAAGACGCGCTTGAGCTTTTGCTTCTCACGCAGACGAACACCGTATTCGGTGATCTTGCGACGGCTTTGGGCGTGCATTCCCGGCGGGTAATCCCGACGTTGGAGTACGGCGACCTTGCCGCTGGAGGTGTTCTGGCCGAGGAAGAAGAGGTTCATCCCCTCGCGCCGGCACTGCTTGACCTTGGGGCCTGTGTAGCGTCCCATTTTCTTTGATCTAGGTGGAGGAGGGTTTAGACGCGGCGACGCTTTTTAGCGCGGCAGCCGTTGTGCGGAAGGGGCGTCACATCTTCGATAAGAGTGATACGCAGACCCGAGTTGGAGAGCGCGCGGATGGCGGACTCACGTCCGGATCCAGCACCCTTCACCCGTACCTCGACCTCTTTCAGGCCGTGGCGTTGGGCTGCTGCAGCGGCCGTTTCGGCGGCGCGCTGAGCGGCGAAGGGCGTGCTCTTCCGAGTACCTTTGAAACCGACTACGCCGGCGGTACCCCAGGAGATGGTGTCCCCATTCATGCTCGTGAGAGTCACGTGGGTGTTGTTGAAGGTTGCCCGTACGTGGGCGATACCCTTCGCGATGTTCTTGCGCGGCTTGCGCTTAGCTGTCTTGGCCATGGATGGTGTTTTGGTCGTGCCGGAGAGGCAGCGATTACTTCATGCCCTTGACGGACTTCTTGCCGGCCACGGTCCGCTTGGGACCCTTGCGCGAGCGTGCGTTGGTACGGGTACGCTGACCACGGACCGGGAGGGAACGACGGTGACGTAGGCCGCGGTAGCAGCCGATGTCACGCAGACGGGAGATGTCCTGAGCCAACTGACGGCGCAGGTCGCCCTCGACCTTGTATTGCTTACGAAGGTGGTTGGCGAGGTTGGTGGTCTGCTCCTCGGTAAGATCGCGGGCTTTGAGGCCCGGATCGAGGGACTGCTCCTTGCAGACCCTGAGGGCCGTGGAGCGACCGATACCGAAGATGTAGGTGAGCGCGATTTCCAAGCGTTTGTTGCTCGGAATGTCGACGCCGACGATGCGTGCCATGTGGTGAAACCTGAGAGGTGATTAGCTTGCGCTAAGTAACAGCCTGGATACGGGGGGTGATGAGGGAGTACCCAGGGGGGTCACTTGCCCTGCTTTTGCTTGTGACGAGGGTCGGCCTTGCAGATGACCCTCAGAACGCCGCGACGTTTCACGATTTTGCATTGTGCGCACATGCGCCGAACACTGCTTCGAACTTTCATCTTCTTCTCCTGCGTCGCCGGTGTGCACCGCCGCGTCTGCGCTCACCCCGACAGGTGATGCGCCCTTTCGTAAGGTCGTAGGGGGACATCTCGACCGTGATTTTGTCGCCGGGCAGGATACGAATATAGTGCATGCGCATCTTACCGCTCACATGGGCCAAGATCTCGTGACCATTCTCCAACTTCGCCCTGAAGCGAGCGTTGGGGAGGGCTTCAGTCACGATAGCCTCGACCTGGATGGGTTCTTCTTTGGCCATCATCGGACACCCCCTTTGGAGGTCGGAATGCACGCCACACAGGCGGCAAAGACCTCATCAGGGCTGTTCTGGCCGTTCACGACGCAAATTGCGCCGCGTGTTCCATAGAAGCCTACCAATGGGGCAGTCTTCTCGTGGTACTCCTCAAGCCGCGTGCGGACCACCTCGGAGGTGTCGTCCTTACGCTGAATGAGTTTCGAGCCGCACTGATCACATACCCCCTCCTGTTTAGGAGGAGATGACTCGAGGTTGAAGATGTGGCCATTGTCGGCGCAGGTGCGTCGTTGCACGATGCGTCGTTCGATGGCTTCATCAGGCACCTGGATGTCGATGATTAGCGGCTTATCGCCTGCGCCTTGGTTCAGACGAGACTCGAGAGCCTCAGCCTGGGCTACGGTGCGCGGGAAGCCATCGAGGAGGTAACCCGCGCTGCAGTCCGGCCGGGCAACCCGATCGAAGAGCATCTCGAGAACCAACTCGTCAGGGACCAGTTCACCAGCGTCCATGAAGCCGCGAGCCTTGTCTCCCAGGGGCGTGCCCTTAGAGAGGTTCTCACGGAACAGGTCGCCGGTGGAGACATGAGGCATGCTCAATTCCACGGCAAGGCGTGCAGCCTGAGTACCCTTACCAGCGCCCGGAGCGCCGAGCAGGATCACAACGGTAGTCACGCTACTTAGCCCCCTCATTTCTTGTGGAGGAATCACTGCCGCCGGACTTTTGAGTCCAGCGGGAGCCGGCTTTGCCGTCGGAAGGAGCGCCGTCGTAGGCCTTCATGACCAACTGAGCGTTGAGCTTGTCGACCAACTCCAAGGCCACCCCCACCACGATGAGGACGGAGGAGCCCGTGACGAAGTATTGCATCTGCTGGGTCATCCCAGAGTCCTGCGTAATGAACGCAGGCAGAACAGCAACAACCGCCAGGAAGGCAGCGCCAACCAGGGTGACCCGGTTGAGCACGTTGGACAAGTACTCCGCAGTCTTCACACCCGGGCGAATGCCAGGGATGAAGGAACCGTGCTCGCGCAGGTTGTTCGCGATCTCTTCCGGCTGGAACATCAGACGGTTCCAGAAGAAGCAGAACGAGAAGATCAGCGCCAGGTAGATGGTCACGTAGACGAAACCGGTCTGGTCCTGGAACATGCCCTGCAAGCGATCCCAACCGAGCCACTCGAACAGGATGCCGGGTACCACGAAGAGCACCGACGCGAAGATGATCGGCATAACGCCGGCCATGTTCACCTTAAGAGGCAGGTAGTGACGCTGACCGCCGTAGACGCGGCGACCGCGGGTCAGGCGTGCGTACTGGATCGGAACCCGACGCGCACCCTTGTGCATGAATACGACCATGAAGATCGTGATCATCCAGACACCCGAGAGGAACATCAGGATCTGCCAGAAGTCGGGGCTATCGGTGATCTGAGCAAAGCTGGAGGGCATCACCGCGATGATGCCAGCCATGATGATCAGGGAGGCGCCGTTGCCGACGCCGTACTCCGTGATCAACTCGCCGATCCACATAACGACCAGGGAACCAGCCACCAGGGCGGTGACTACGATGAAGAACAGGGCCACGGGGTTGTCCCGCATGCTGCTCTCCACCATCGCATCCCTGCGCGCCCAGAACACACCGGTGAAGACCAGCACGGCCTGCACGATGGCGATGGGAACGGTGGTGAGACGCGTCCACTGGTTGATGCGCTTCTGTCCAGCGGCACCTTCCTTAGCGACAGCTTCCAAGGCCGGTGAGACCTTGGTGAGCATGGAGAAGATGATCGACGCCGAGATGAAGGGCATGATGCCCAGGGCGAAGATGGTGGTTTGGCCAATAGCTCCGCCGGAAAGGGCGGAGATCATCCCGAAAATTCCCTGATCGCTGGTGGAAGCGAGGAATGCCGGATCCGTACCCGGGATCGGGATTTGGAACCCGAGCCGGTAGACCACGAGAAGCACCAGAGTGCGGAAGATCCGCTCCCTAGTTTCCGGGATCTTCAGGAGTTTGACGAAGAGGTTATCCACCGTTTACGCCTTGGCGTCTTGGGCTTGCTCGCTGACCTCACGGCCACGCTCGTCAAGGAAAACGACCTTGCCGCCAGCGGCCTCGATCTTGGCCATAGCCGATTTCGAGCACTTCTGGGTGCGCACGGTCAGGGCTTTGGTGAGCTCACCATTACCGAGGACCTTGAGCAGTGCGGTGTTCATGCTGGCGAGGCCTTCATCCAGAATCATCTGGAGGTCGACGGTGCTGCCAGACTCAAGCGACTCGAGGGTACCCACGTTGATGATCGTGTAATCGGTACGGAAACGGGCGTTGGTGAAACCACGCTTGGGCACACGGCGATAGATGGGCATCTGCCCACCCTCGTAACCAGCACGACGGCTTGCACCGGAGCGTTGGCCCCAGCCCTTGTGACCACGGCCACAAGTCTTGCCACTGCCGCTGCCGATGCCGCGTCCGACGCGACGCTTCCGCAGATTCTTGGTGCCCTTGGCGCAGACGGTTTTGAGATCCATATTGTCTTTATTCCTACTCCGAAGTGGAGCTTCTACTCGGGATTGGAGCCTAGTCCCGAAGGACTAGAGCTGGACGCCGCGGAGTGCTGCGACGTCTTCGTGGGTACGGAGTTGACCAAGGGCGTCTAGCGTTGCCTTGACCAGGTTGATTGAGTTGGTTGAGCCGTAGGCCTTGGAGAGCAGGTTCTTGATACCTGACATCTCAGCCACAGCTCGCACGGAGGTGCCCGCGATGATGCCGGTACCTTCAGAGGCCGGGATCAGTCGCACGACAGCGCCACAGAAGCGACCGGTCACTTCGTGGGGAATCGAGCCCCACGGTGTGCGCGGAACACGTTGGAGGTGCTTGCGACCGTCCTTGTTGCCCTTCTCGATGGCGTTGGGAACCTGACGGGCCTTGCCGAAGCCGTAGCCCACGACGCCCTCACGATTACCGGTAACAACCAGTGACGAGAAGGAGAAGCGGCGACCGCCTTTGACCACTGCGGCACAGCGGTTGACCGAGATCAACTGCTCACCAAGGGTGGTGAGTTCTTCGACCTCAGCAAGGTCGAGGTACTGAATGGGATCTTTCATACCTGTACTAGAACTTGAGGCCCGCCTCACGGGCCGCTTCGGCGAGCGCTTTCACACGCCCGTGATACTTGGAGGAACCGCGGTCGAAGACGACCTGATTGACGCCAGCGGAGATGGCCAGCTTGGCAATCTCGCGACCGACGACGACCGAACGCTCGGTCTTGGTCTTGCCGTTCATCTCGTCGCCAAGGGACTTGGCGGTAGAGGTGATCGAGCAAAGGGTACGGCCGGTTTTGTCGTCGATGACCTGAGCAGAAATATGCTTGCAGGTACGGTTGACACTGAGCCGCACGCGGTCCGAGTTCTTGCGAACCAAGCGCCGGGTGTGATTGGCGCGACGGGCCTTGCGGGTGTTCTTGAGTAGTGTGGCGGACTTCATGACAGAGATCAGGCGCCGAACGACTTGCCGGCCTTGCGACGGACAACTTCACCCGCGTAGCGGATGCCTTTGCCCTTGTAGGGTTCCGGCGGCCGCACCTTGCGGATCACGGCTGCCACTTGACCAACGGCCTGCTTATCAGGACCGCTGAGATTAATCTGCTGGGGCTTGGGGGTATCGCACTCCACGCCCTCAGGAAGGGGGATGTCTACGGAGTGGCAGAAGCCAATGTTTAGGACGACTTTGCGACCCTGTGCTTTGGCGTTCCAACCAACTCCGACGATCTCGAGCTTCTTCTCGAAGCCCTTGGTGACGCCCTCAACCATGTTCGACAGCAGAGCCCGGGTCAGGCCGTGCAGAGCACGGGCTTCGCGGGGTGCGCCGGCACCGGTCAGCTCTACCTTGGCCTCGGTCCCCTCAATGGAGATCTTGACTTCGGGTCGAACCGGCATTTTCAGGGTGCCCTTGGGGCCCTTGACCGTTACGTCGTTCGGCTTGGCGTCAACAGTGACTCCGCCGGGTACGACCACGGGTGCTTTTCCGATACGTGACATGGAACTAGTAGACCTGTGCCAGGACTTCGCCGCCGATGCCAAGCTCGCGAGCTTTGCGGTCGGAGAGAACACCCTTGGGGGTAGAAACGATGTGGATGCCCTGGCCGCGAAGCACAGGCTTGAGCTCACTGGAACCGCAGTAGACGCGGCAACCAGGGGAGCTGATACGCTCGATGTGTCGGATGACGAATTCGCCATCACCACCGAACTTCAAGTTGACGGTCAGGGTGCTAACGGGAGCACCCTCGGCAACGGAGTAGTCCGAGACGAAGCCTTCTTGCTTCAGCACTTCGGCGATACCCACGCGCATACGGGAAGCGGGCATGCTTACCTTGTTGCGGCGGATGGAGTTTGCGTTGCGGATGCGTGTGAGCATGTCCGCGATCGGGTCGGTCATCATGGCGTTATATGCTCCTACCAGGAGGCCTTGCGCATGCCGGGGATCTCGCCGATGTGGGCGCGCTCCCGAAGACAGATGCGGCAGATCCCGAACTTGCGGTAAACGGCCCTAGAGCGACCGCAGAAATTGCAACGCGTGTAAGCGCGCGTCTTGAACTTTGCCGTCCTGGAGGACTTGGCGATGAGTGATTTCTTAGCCATGGATTATTTGTCCGCGTTGCGGTCCAGGAAGGGCATACCGAGCAACTTAAGGAGGGCGTAGCCCTGCTCGTCGTCCGTTGCACTTGTAACGAAGGTGATGTCCATGCCCTGCTCCGACTCGACTTGATCGAAGGTGAGCTCGGGGAAGACGGACTGCTCGGCAAGACCCAAGGTGAAGTTACCCCGGCCGTCCAGCTTGTCCTTCACGCCGCGGAAGTCACGAATCCGGGGCAGCACCACGGAGATGAGACGGTCAGCGAAGTTCCACATGCGATCTTGGCGCAGAGTTACTGCACAGCCAATCGGCATGCCTTCGCGCAACTTGAAGCCTGCGATCGAACGCCGGGCGACTCGTACGGTGGGCTTTTGGCCGGTGATCAGACCCATGGTCTTGGCAGCTGCCTCGACCTTGGCCTTGTTTTCAACAGCGCCTTTGACGCCCATGTTGACCACGACTTTTTCAAGACGCGGGACGGCAAGCGAGTTACCGATCGAGAACTGCTCTTTGAGAGCAGTCTGGATTTCGGCTGCGTACCTTTCCTTCAGACGGGGTGCCATAGCTTAGGCCTCCTGGGGCCGCTTACGGGTGCCCTTGCCGGTGGCGGTGTCCAGCAGCATTACATTGCTTGCATGGATGGGGAATTCGCGTTCGACGCGCTCCCCTTGCGGGTTCTGCTGAGTGGGCTTTTGGTGCTTGGTGCGCATGTTGACACCCTCGACGGTCACGCGGTCGCGCTTCTTGTCAAGGAGAGTCACGGCGCCCGTGCGGCCCTTGTCGTTGCCGGCGATAATGATCACCTGGTCTCCAGTACGGATCTTCATCAGATGACCTCCTGGGCCAGCGAGATAATCTTCATGAAGCTGCGCTCGCGCAGCTCACGGGCGACGGCACCGAAGATGCGCGTTCCCTTGGGGTTGCCTTCTGCGTCGACGAGGACGAGCGCGTTGCGATCGAAGCGCACATAGGATCCGTCGGCACGACGGGTGTTCTTCTTCACGCGGACGATCACACCCTTGACGATGGTGCCGGTACGCACCTCGGATCCGGAGATGGCCTTCTTGACACTGGCGACGATAACGTCACCCAAGCCGGCGTAGCGACGGTTGGTACCGCCGAGCACCTTGATGCACTGGACTTGCTTGGCGCCGGTGTTATCGGCGACGTCCAGATAGGATTGCATTTGAATCATGAGGCGTCTCCAGCAGGCAGGACTGCCCGGGTGACTACGCTGACGAGACGCCAGCGCTTGGTCTTGCTGAGAGGACGGCACTCCATGAGTTCAACCGTGTCGCCAACTTGGGCGTTCTCGGTCTCGTCATGTGCGGTGACCTTCGAGTGCTTGCGAATGTACTTGTTGTACTTCGGATGCTTAAACATCCGCTCGCAGCGCACGATGATGGTCTTGGCGGCGGAGCTCGAAACGACCTCGCCTTGCACGGAGCGGCGCGTGTTGCGCTCGCCGGTGTTGTTAGTTGTATCGGTCATGCCTTGACCTCCGCAGCGCCGCGGATACCTAGGGTGCGCTCGTGAAGCACGGTGTGAATGCGTGCGATCGCGCGCCGCAAAGTGTTGATTTCGGCGGTGCTTTGAACACCACTCGTTGCCGACTTGAACCGCAGGTCGAACAACTCCTTTTGAACCTTTTTAAGGTCAAAGGAGAGCTCGCTATCAGTCTTGCTGCGGACCTCTTCAATCTTCATGTCTTACTCGGGGAGTTCGTACGAGGAACTACGTTGTTGGCAGGCGCCGCACCATGCGGACCTTCACAGGCATCTTGTGGGCCACGCGCTTGAAAGCGAGCTTGGCCTTCTCCTCGGTCACGTTGCCGAGTTCGAAAAGAATGGTTCCGGGACGCACGGCTGCGGCCCAGTAGTCGATGTCGCCCTTACCCTTACCCATCCGGGTTTCAGCCGGCTTGGAGGAAACGGGCTGATGGGGGAAGATGCGAATCCAGATCTTGGCGGTACCGGCAGTAGCACGGTTGGCCGCGATCCGGCTGGCTTCTAGTTGTCGGCCGGTGATCCAACCGGTGTCGAGGGACTGCAGTCCGAAGTCGCCGAAGACGACGCGGTTACCGCGGGTCGCAAGCCCTTTGAGCTTGCCTCGCATCACCTTGCGGTGACTGATCCTTTTGGGCATGTATGCCATAGGGAATCTCCTTAGGGCTAACGCCCGCCTCCGCCACCACCGCGAGGACCACCACGGCCCCCGCCACTACCACCACGACGACGGCGCGGTCCACCGCGCTCGAAGCGACCACCAGCTGCCGAGGTGACGCGATAGTTCACCTTCTGGCCGCGGTCGATGTCACCTTTGTAGATCCAGCATTTAACGCCGATGATCCCGTAGGTAGTCTTGCCTTCAGCGAAGCCGTACTCGACGTTCGCTTGCAGGGTCGACAGGGGCACCCGACCGTCACGCTCCACAAGGGTGCGCGCCATCTCGGAGCCGCCTAGGCGGCCACTGATGCAAACTTTGATGCCGAGGGCACCGGCCTGCATGGTGGTCTGAACCGCTTTCTTGATCGCACGGCGGAAAGCCATTCGGCGACGGAGTTGATCCGCCACGTTCTCGGCTACCAGGCCTGCGGAAAGCTCGGGGCGCTTCACCTCGTGGATGGTGAGGTGCACGGTCATACCTGCGATCGCCTGCAGCTCAGCTTTGAGCTGGTCGATGCGCACGCCTTTGCGACCCACCAACACGCCGGGGCGCGCGGTGTAGATGATCACGTTGACGGCTTCGCCGGTACGCTCGATCTCGATGCGCGGAATGCCGGCGGTACCGTATTCCTTGCGAACGTGATCGCGGATTTGCTTGTCCTGCAGGAGGAGGCGAGCAAAATCATGCTTGCTGCCGTGCCAACGGGAGGCCCAAGGCTCGATGACGGCTATGCGGAAGCCTGTCGGATGGATTTTCTGGCCCATAGTGTTCTCTTATGTCCTCTGCTCAGCCCTGAGGGACTTCGCGAACGACCACGGTCAGGTGGCTCGTCTTCTTGGCGTAGGGCATTGCTCGACCCTGCGGGCCGGGACGATATCGCATGCGGTTGTTGAGCAGAGGGCCCTCGTCAGCGCGGCTGTCATGAACATAGAGGCGGTTCACATCGACCTCTTCGTTCTGAGCTGCGTTGGCGATGGCCGAAGCCAAGACCTTCTTGTAGAAAACGGCTGCACGCTGCGGGGCGAACTCGAGGATCTCGAGTGCCTGGTTGCAGGAGCGGCCACGGATCATGTCCGCGATCAAACGCGCCTTGCGTGCCGTGAGGCGCGCATAGCGATGTCGGGCGAAGTAAGCGCCCGGCTCTTTCATGGAAGCTGCAGTCATAGCTGTGTCCTAGATACCGCGCTAGCGGGCCTTGTTGGCTTCCTTCTTGTTGGTATGACCGCGGAACACGCGGGTAGGAGCGAACTCCCCCAGCTTGTGCCCCACCATGTCCTCGGTGATCTGCACTCTGATGTGCTTACGACCATCGTGAACCATGAAGGTGTACCCCACGTGATGCGGGGGGATGGTGCTGGCTCGCGCCCAGGTGATGATCGGGTTTTTAGTCCCGGCCTCCTCCTGCTTGGTCACCTTCTTCTCGAGTTTGGGGTCGATGTACGGACCCTTCTTTAGGCTGCGTCCCATTGGATTGGTTGCTAGTTAGGGTCCTACTTCTTCTTGCGGCGGCGGATAATGAAAGCGTCGGTCGGATGGTTCCGGCGACGTGTCCGCCCGCCCTTAGCCAGCACGGCTGTCGGGGAGCAGGGGTGACGACCACCAGAGGTTCGACCTTCACCACCACCCATCGGGTGATCGACAGGGTTCATCGCGGTGCCGCGCACATGGGGCCTGCGTCCGAGGTGACGACGGCGACCGGCTTTACCCAGCTTGACGTTCTGATGGTCCGTGTTGCCCAGACGGCCGATGGAGGCGCGGCAGGACACGTGGATTCGACGTAGTTCGCCCGAGGGCAGGAGCACCACAGCGTACTTGCCCTCACGGGCCTGAAGCTGAGCGGTGCAGCCAGCCGAGCGGACGACCTGGCCACCACGGCCGGGGGTCAACTCGATGTTGTGGATTTGAACACCGACGGGGATGTTCGCCAGGGGCATCGAGTTACCTGCGAGGGGCTCGGCGTCCGGACCGGAGAGAAGAGTCTGGCCAACGCTCAGCCCGAGGGGGCAGAGGACGTAGCGCTTCTCGCCATCGGCGTAGTGCAACAGGGCGATAAAGACGGTGCGGTTGGGGTCGTACTCAATCGAGAAGACCTTGGCCGGAATGCCATCCTTATTGCGCTTGAAATCGATCAGGCGGTAGCGGCGCTTGGCCCCACCCCCACGGAAGCGCACGGTGATGCGCCCCAGGTTGTTCCGTCCACCGGACTTCTTGAGAGGACGCAGCAGGGATTTCTCCGGTGTCGTGCGTGTGATCTCAGCGAAGTCGAGGACGCTGCCGTGACGGCGCCCCGGTGACGTCGGCTTGTACTTGCGAATACCCATGGTATGTATGTGTTCTTGGTGCTCTAGGTGTTGACCTAGAAGACGTCGAGCGTGTCCTCGGCGTGCAGGGTGACCATGGCCTTCTTCCAGTCGGGACGCTGTCCAGCGACCCAACCGCGGCGACGGGCTTTCCCGTTGACGCGCAAAGTGTTGACCGCGAGAACGCGAACGTCGAAGACCTTCTCAACAGCCTGGCGGATCTCCACCTTGTTGGCGTTGACCGGGACTTTGAAGTGATACGAGTTGCGCTTAGCCTGATCGTCGCTGCCCTTCTCGGTCAGGACGGGGCTGTTAACCAGTTGGTAGAAGCGTTCGATAGAACTCATCAGTTAGCTCCTTCAGTCTTGCTGACGGGTTGAGTCTTGGCGGTGCCCTTGGCGCCCACACCCACTCGGGTGGTGAGCAGCTCCATGGCGCCAGCCTCGGCGATGATCAGACCGCCGGCGACCACGTCCATGGCGCACAACTCGGCGGCGGTGCGAACACTGACGCGCGGGAAGTTGCGGAAGGAGCGGTAGAGGCTGTCGTCACGCTCGGCCACCACAACGCAGGCGCGCTTGGGGGAACCGAGATCGGCCAGCACCTTGCGGGCGGCTTTGGAAGACGGCTTGGGGAACTCGCCGAGATCGGCGATCACCACTTCGTTGTCGGCCAACTTGCCAGCCAGTGCACCGCGCAGGGCGACCCGGCGAGCTTTGACAGGCATGTGGTAGCTGAAGTCGCGGGGAAGCGGCCCGAAGACCACACCACCACCACGCCAGATGGGCGACTTGATATCACCGGCGCGTGCGCGACCAGTGTGCTTTTGCTTGTAGGGCTTCTTGTTGGTACCCCGAACCTTGGAGCGCCCCTTGGTGCTCGCGTTGCCCTGACGACGGTTGGCCATGTACATGACCACCGCGTCCTTCAGGGTGCGGTAGAGGACTTTGCCGCCGAAGACGGCCTCGTCGAACTCCACCTGACCGACGCTGCCGGCCTTGTAGCTTGTAACCTGCATGATCAGCCCTTCTTCCCGGTGTTCTTGAGGGAGGTCTTGGCGGTCTGAATCTGGACGAAACCGCCCTTGGGACCGGGGACCGCGCCCTTGATGAACACGAGACCGCGTTCGACGTCGATGCGCACGACGGTGAGGTTCTTGGTGGTCTGACGCGAGGCGCCGTAGTGGCCACCCATGCGCTTACCCTTCACAACCCGACTGGGGGTTGCGGAGCAACCGATGGAACCGGGAGCGCGGTAGTTCTTCGAACCGTGGGTTTTGGGACCCGTTGCGAAGCCGTGGCGCTTGACGGTGCCGGCGAATCCGCGACCTTTGGTGGTGCCGACAACGTCGACAACATCACCGGTGGCGAACAGTTCGCAGGTGAGGGTGTCCCCCACTGCGTGCTCGGCCGGTTTGGCCAGGCGCTCTTCGCGCAGGAAGCGCTTGGGAGCGGTCCCGACTTTGCTCGCGTGACCGCGTTGGGGCTTTGTCGCACGCTTGTCGCGCATGTCGTCGAACCCGAGCTGGACAGCGTTGTAGCCGTCGCGCTCCTCGGTTCGGACCTGCATGACAATGCAAGGACCCGCTTCGACGACGGTGCAACCGGTTACGGTGCCGTCCTCGTCGAACAGTTGGGTCATGCCTTTTTTACGCCCTAGAATCAGCGTCATGATCCTTGAGTTCTCCTGGTGAGAGAGTGAGTACTTCCGGTTCGATCCCTCATGCACGCCCCAGGAACAGCCTGGGAGTGCCTACGCGGGACCACTCGGATTCTATTGGATTGTGAATGCGATGCCGGCCTGACCGGGAAGGTCACGCCCCCCATCGCGTGGGTTGGTCTTGGTGTCTTTCGAGGCAGCGCTCTTCCGGTGGGAAGTGCGCGCCTGCCATCCTTCGCTAGCCAGTCCCCGAAGGGTGCGCGGCTAGCGCTCTCAGCGTTGGACTAGGTACCGGCGTGAGTGTGACTCACGACCAGGAACCTAGCTGCCTTATGCCTTGATGCGGATATCGACGCCAGCAGGCATGTTGAGACTGCTGAGCGAGTCCACCGTTTGCGCGGTGGGCTCTGAGATGTAGATCAGACGCTTGTGCGTACGGATCTCGAACTGCTCCCGGGACTTCTTATCGATGAAGGGGGAACGGAGGACGGTGTAACGCTCGATGCGCGTGGGGAGCGGGATGGGGCCGTTGACGCGCGCGCCGGTGCGCTTCGCGGTCTCCACGATTTCAGCGCTCGACTGGTCGAGGGCCTCGTGGTCGTAGGCTTCCATCCGGATTTGGATCTTGTCGCTCATGCGGGGGTACTGCGTTACTAGCGCGACCAGGCGAAGGGCCTAGTCGAGTGATTGCGGGGGGTGGTGCTTCCAGCTGCCAGGGCTTTGGCCGACCAAGAGCGCCCTGACGTGTGCCTGGGGTGCCCGTTTGCAGCGTCCTCGTAGGGGTGGCAGGCCGTTTGGCCCACCCACTCTTGGGGGTTGCTTTTGAGGGTCGTCCGCGCCCCGAGAGATGATTCCCGTGGCTGGAAGGGCGAGGAAAGTAATCGCTTGGGGGGGGGTCGTCAACAACGGCGGCCCACAAACCTTTGCAGAAGTCTTGGATTCCGCTGAAAGTCCGCCGGACAAGGCCTCAGCCCACTCAAAGGCCTCGCGCGCTGGCCTCGGCTTGGCTGACCGCACCGAAGCCCTGCAGCAGCAAGGAGTGATTGGCCCGCCCCCGGGAAAGGGAGCGTACGGCGGTCGAGTAGCCCAGCATGCGCACCAGGGGCACGGTACCCCGAATCGTCCGTTTCAGGCCCAGGGAGAGCACTTGGCCCACATCCGCGTTGCGTGCACCTAGGTCCGCCAGGATGCCACCGGCGAACTCCGCGGGCGTCTCCACGGCGAAGGCCATGCGCGGCTCGCGCAACTCGACCTCCGCACCACCCCCGTGGAAAGCTTCGCGCAGGGCACGCCCAGCCGCATGGGCGGCGATGGCGGCGTCCTGTTCACCGGCATCGAGCTCGATCAACTCGATATGAACCACGCAGCCGACCAGGGGAAATCCATAATGCGGACCCGTAGTCGCTGCGTCCTGAATGGCATCGCTGACGGCCCCAGCGATCTCGGAGCTTGGCTGTACGCCATCCGCCCAGCGCACCACCGGCGGATCGCCCTGAGCGACAGCCTCCACACGCAGCTCCACCCGCCCTCTCAAAATGAGACCATCCACCTCCCGGGCGATCTCACCGACCCCTCGACCGTGCCCGCGGGCACGCTCCCGATAGCTAACCCGCGGCGCCCCCACACGGGGATCGAGGCCAAACTCGCTACGTAGGCGCTGAACGGCCACTTCCAGGTGCAGCTCCCCCATGCCCTGAACACGCCACTGGCCCGTGTCCTCGGAGATCCCCACCCGCAGGGAGGGATCCTCGCGGGCTAGGAGCTCGAGGGCGCGCCCCAGGGGCTCGCGGTCGACCTGATCCTGGGGCTCGAGCATCATGGTCATGACGGGCTCCGGTACCTCGAGGGCCTCCAGGGCCAAGAAGTCTTCGCGTACGCCAAGGGTGTCGCCGGTGGCCGTACCCTCAAGCCCGCTCACGGCAACGATGTCACCGGCCTGGGCAAAATCGAGCTGCTCGCCGTGGTCCGCGTGCTGCCTGAAGAGCCCGGTGAGGGTCTCCTCGCGCTCGGTACGCGGATTCCAGAGCACCTGGCCAGGGACGAGCGTTCCGCGATACAGGCGCAGAAAGGTGCGCTCCTGAGCCCCGAAGCGCTGAAGCTTGAAAGCCAGGGCCAAGGGGCTCCCGAGCGGATCTGCGTTCACCCGGTGGGCCTCGCCCGTGCGTACATCTGAGGCCTGCACCGTGGGCCGATCCGCTGGCGAGGGCAGATAGTCAAGCACCCCGTCCAGGAGCGGCTCCACCCCAAGGCCCGTAAGCGCGACCCCACAGAACACAGGCAGCAACTCGCCGGTGAAACACAGGCGGCGAGTCACCGCGCGCAGCTCCTCCAGGCCTGGCTCGCGCCCATCGAGCACGGCGCCCAGCAGAGCATCATCGTGCTCAGCCAAGCTGTCGATCAGCTCCGAGCGCAGAACCATGGCCTCATCGAGCACATGCGCGGGGATCTGCTCTAGGAGCTCCAACTTGCGGCCACTCCAGGCCCAGGCCAAACCCTGCAGGAGGTCCACCAGCCCCACCATGCGCTCGCCCTCGTAGATGGGGTAATGCATGGGCAGAGCCAGCACATCCAACCGCTCCTGCACGCTCGCCACGGCCTGCAGCATGTCCGCCCCGACCCGGTCGCACTTATTCACGAAGACCAGAGCAGGCAGCTTGTAGCTGCGCATCTGCCGGAAGACGGTCTCCGACTGAGCCTGGACCCCAACGCGCGCATCCACCACCAATATGGCCCCGTCGAGCACGCGCATGCAGCGCTCCACCTCCACGGTGAAGTCCACATGCCCGGGCGTGTCGATCAAGTTGAGGTCGCAACCCTTCCAGGACACGCGCGTGGCGGCAGCGGTGATCGTGATCCCACGCTCGCGCTCCTCCGCCATCCAATCCATGACGGCCGTGCCCTCGTCCACCCGGCCGGCGCGCGCCTCGAGACCGGTGGCCACGAGGATGCTCTCGGTCAGTGTGGTCTTGCCAGCATCGATGTGAGCAGCGATGCCGATGTTGCGCAGCCGGGCCAAGTCCATGAGGCCCCCATCTTAGCCTGCCAGAGCGTCAGATCCCGAGGCCGCCCGCTAGCTCCTCGAGCCACGGGTTAGCTTCCAGGAATTCCCTTCGCCAGTGATAGCCCGCCAACAACTCCGGCCGCACATCCCCCATCACCGCCAAGGCCGCATATAGCGCCTCCACCGAGGCCAACCCCGCATCCGGATTAGCCACATAACGACCCTCCCGCGGATACGCCGTCACCAACCGAGGCAAAGACCGACGAATGGGCTCCCCATCGATCACCCGCTCCAACTTGGGCAACCGCCGCCAGGACGAATCCAACAGGAGCAGATCCGTCCCCCGATCCTCCAGGCTCAGCGGCGGAGCCTCATGGTGCAACAGGATCCGCCCCCCAGCCTCCACCCGCCGATCGAACTTGTAGGGAATGAACTCATACCCCTCCAACTCCCGCAACGGCGTCAACGAACACTTAGCCATCGACTCGCGCGGATCCCGCACGATCAAAACGTGATGCTCAGCTTGTTGATCCATGGAATGACGCGGAGAAGAAAAAGGCAAACGCAAGAAGGGCGGCCAGGCCGCCCTTCTCAGATGGTGGGTACTCTCAGGAGCACCCTATGTGTTCGGCAAAGCCGCGATGGGCGTAATGCCAATCCTGAGCACGCGAAGCGTGCGGGAGTTATTAGCCGTTATGCGCTAGCGCGCGTAGTGCCAATCCTGAGCGCGCGAAGCGCGCGGGAAACATTAGCCCTATGCCCTAACGGGCATAGTGGCTATAGGCCTTGTTGGCCTCAGCCATCTTGTGGATGTTCTCTTTCCAGGTAACCGTGGCGCCGGTGCCCTTGAATGCGTCAACCAGCTCTTCAGCGAAACACTCAGCCATGGGGCGCCCCTTCTTCTTGCGGCTGTTGTCAACGAGCCAGCGGATAGCCAGCGACTGCTGACGAGCACGCTTCACCTCGCGCGGGACCTGGTAGTTAGCACCACCGACTCGCTTGGAGCGAACCTCAACAAGCGGACGAGCGTTCTCGATGGCCTTGCTAAAGATTTCTTCCGGCTCTTCTACGTCCGGGAGCTTCTTGTGGGCGATTTCGATGGCGTCGTAGAAGATCTTCTGTGCGGTGCTCTTCTTACCGTCCAGCATCAGCTTGTTGATGATCTTGGACGCGAGCATGGATCCGAACTTGGGATCAACCTTGATGAGGTCGGCGGTGGACTTGAAGTTACGGGGCATGGACGTGAGGACCTGCGGGGTCCCGGGGGGCGGCTAGCAGTGCTGGCGAACCAGCGAAGTGATGCGGGAGGGCTGGAGAGGTCGGACTACTTCTTGACGCGCTTCGTTCCGTACTTGGAGCGCCCTTGGGAACGACCGTCGACGCCTGAGGCGTCCTGGGTTCCACGCAGAATGTGATAGCGAACACCGGGAAGGTCGCGAACGCGGCCACCACGCACGAGCACAACACTGTGCTCCTGCAGGTTGTGACCCTCGCCGGGGATGTACGCGGTGATCTCTTTGCCGTTGGACAGGCGCACGCGGGCGATCTTCCGGAGAGCCGAGTTAGGCTTCTTCGGCGTCTGGGTTTTCACCTGCAGGCACACCCCACGCTTCTGAGGACAAGAGTCCAGAACGGGGGACTTGGAACGCTTGATGGGCTTCTTGCGGCCCTTACGTACCAGTTGGTTGATCGTCGGCATATCTGAGGGGTGTTGGGCGCTTGGACAGCGCCCGGGTCGCGCAGGAGTTGCGAACCCGTGGGAGCGGAAAAGTTTAGTGGCGACCCCGCTGACGTCAAGCGCGTGAGGGTCGGAACTGGGAAGGTTAGGGGGCCGAATTGAATTCGACCCCCTGGATTAGGTCCTGAGGGGTGCCCTACTGGGCGTCCTCAGAGGAGGAAGGATCGGCCTCAATATCCACAGAGGGCTCTGAAGTCAGCTCGGGAGCCGGTGCTTCAGGGGCCGGTGCTGCGGGCTCAGGAGTCACTGCTGCGGGCTCAGGAGTCACTGCTGCGGGTTCAGGAGTCACTGCTGCGGGGGCCGGAGGAGCCGGAGCGGGCGGCGTCATGGTCGGCACGGGGGCTCCCATGGGAGCCATGCCGAGACCGGCCTGAGCGGGTGCTGCGGGAGCCCCCATCAGGCCGTCCATGGGACCATCCGTACCGGTGCTCTCGAGGGGATCCACGGAGCCGGTCAGAAGCGCTTCCATGTCCGCGTCGAGGGAGGCACTGCGGGCAGCTGCGCCGCCGATAGAACCGATCTCGCCGAAGTCGATGTTCTTCTTCACGCGGGTGCGATAGTGGTCGCGGAAGCCGGTACCCGTGGGAACCATGTGGCCCAGGATCACGTTCTCCTTGAGGCCCACCAGGTAGTCACGCTTGCCGGCGATCGCAGCCTCGGTCAGCACCTTGGTGGTCTCCTGGAAGGAGGCCGCCGAGATGAAGGAGTCCGAAGACAGGGATGCCTTGGTGATGCCGAGCAGCAGAGTCTGGCCCGTCGCCGGCTTGCGGCGTTCCTTGCGCAGACGCTCGTTCTCGATGCGGAAGCGGTGCTTGTCCACCACCGCGCCGGGAAGGAACTCGGAGTCACCCGGGTCGGTGATCTGAACCTTGCGCATCATCTGCGCGAGGATCGCCTCGATGTGCTTGTCGTCGATGGTCACCGACTGACTGCGATACACGTTCTGGACTTCCTTCAGGAGATACTCCTGAACGACTTCCTCACCGCGGATGCGCAGCATGTCGTCGGGGTACAGCGGGCCATCCACAAGCGGCTCGCCGGCGAGCACTTCGTCGCCCTTGTGGACGCGCAGGTGCTTGCCCTGGGGCACGGCGTGCTCGACCTCTTCGATGACCTCGCCCTTCGTACCAAGAGCGCGCACGATGATCGTGCGCTTGCCGCGCTTGCGATCACCGAATTCAACAATGCCGTCGATCTCGGCCATCACGGCCGGGTCCTTCGGGCGGCGAGCTTCGAAGAGCTCGGTCACCCGGGGCAAGCCGCCGGTGATGTCCTGGGTACCCGTGGCTTCCCGCGGGGACTTGGCCAGCAGCGCACCTTGGGCGATGACAGAGCCATCCTCCACTTCGAGGTAGGCCTTCTCCGGGATGGAGTAGAGCGCCAGGGGCTCGCCCTCCTTGTCGCTCAGAACGAGCTGCGGGTGCAGATCGCCCTTGTGCTCGATGACCTGGGCACGGGTAGCGCCACTCCGGGAATCGCGCTCCATCTTGAGGGTCTTGCCCTCGACCAGGTCCTCGTAGCGGATCGTGCCCGCGAATTCGGAGATGATCGGAACGTGGTGAGGGTCCCAAGTGCAAAGCACGTCGCCGGCCTTGATGTCCTGGCCGTCTTTGACGCTCAGCATCGCACCGGTAGGGATGGCGTAGCGGTCGATCTCGCGACCGCGTCCGTCCACAAGGGTCATCTCACCGTTCCTGTTAAGAACAATGGTCTCGCCAGCGGTGTTCTCCACTGCACGCAGGTTGTGGAAGACTGCCTTACCCTCGCGCTTGGCCTTACGCTCGGTGTCCTCCACCGAACGACTTGCCGTACCACCGATGTGGAAAGTACGCATGGTGAGCTGGGTGCCCGGCTCGCCGATGGACTGCGCGGCGATGATGCCGACCGCGAGGCCCTTCTCAGCCAGCTGGTTGCGTGCCAGGTCCATGCCGTAGCAGCGCGCACACACGCCCAGAGTGGCCTCGCATGTGAGCGAGGAACGCACGCGGATCTTCTCGTGGCCCAGGGACTCGATGCGCTCGGCGATGTCTTCGGTAATGACCTCGGACTCGCGCACCACGACTTCGTCGTTGACCACGTCAATGATCGTGTCGCGGGCGATTCGGCCACAGATGGCCTGAGCGATGGAGACCGCAACGCGGTCGCCCTTGTAGACAATCGACTTGGTCACGCCACCCAGGGTGCCGCAGTCCTCGAGCGTGATCACCACGTTCTGGGCCACGTCCGTGAGCTTACGAGTCAGGTAACCAGCATCAGCCGTCTTGAGCGCCGTATCGGCCAGACCCTTCCGCGCACCGTGGGTGGACGAGAAGTACTCGAGCACCTTCAGGCCTTCACGGAAGTTTGCCTTGATGGGCGTCTCGATGATCTTGCCGGAGGGCTTGGCCATCAGACCGCGCATACCGCCGAGCTGACGAATCTGGTCCACAGAACCACGGGCGCCGGAGGAGACCATGCACCAGATCGGGTTCACGTAGCCGGTCTCGACGTTGTAGTCGGCCTGGAGGATCTTCATCAGATCCAAGCCGACCTTCTCGCGGGCGTGTGTCCAGAGGTCGATGATCTTCAGGTAGCGCTCGCCGTCGGTGATGACGCCTTTGCTGTAGGCCTTCTCGATCTTGTCGATCTCGGCATCGGTCTCCTTGAGCACGGCGACCTTGGTGCCAGGGATGCGAATGTCATCCTTGGCGAACGAGATACCGGCGCGGGTCGAAGCCTTGAAACCCAGATCCTTCAGATCGTCCAGCAAGCGCAAGGTCGCGTCGCGGCCGAGCAGATGGTGGCAGTCGGAGATCAGGTCCTGGATGCCGCCCTTGTTGAGCTCGTAGTTATAGAACGGCATCCCCTTGGGAAGGATGTCGTTGAAGATTGCGCGACCGATGGTCGTGGTGACATACGCGGCGACGGGAGCCGCGGCAGCCTTGCCCTTGCCCTTCTTCGCGCCCTCTTCAACTGCAACGGGCTGGGCCAAGCGCCCACGCTCGTCGACCTCGATCGGGTCGTCCTTGCGTGAGTTCTTGACCATGGCGCCCTCTTCCAAGCGCACGCGCACGGCCTTGTGGGTTCTGGCCTGTCCGTGGCCGTTGGCCAGGAAGAGCTCAGCCAAGGAGCTGAACAGCACGGGCTTCTCAGGCACCTCGTGCGGATCCTTCATCAAGTAGTAGATCCCGAGCACCATGTCCTGGGACGGCGAGATGATCGGCGAACCATTGGCGGGCGAGAAAATGTTGTTGCTGGACAGCATCAAGGTCGATGCCTCGATCTGCGCCTCATAACTGAGGGGCAGGTGCACAGCCATCTGGTCACCGTCGAAGTCGGCGTTGAAGCCACCACAGACGAGCGGGTGCAGACGAATAGCGTTGCCCTCGATCAGCACCGGCTCGAAAGCCTGGATACCCATGCGGTGCAGGGTCGGCGCGCGGTTGAGCAGCACGGGGTGGTCACGAATGACCTCCTCGAGAATGTCCCAAACGTCTTCGTCGCGACGCTCGAGCATGCGCTTGGCGGACTTGATGGTGTCCGCCAGGCCGAGCTCCTTGAGGCGCCGGATGATGAAGGGCTGGAAGAGCTCCAAGGCCACCTTCTTGGGCAAGCCACACTGGGTCAGACGCAGCTCAGGACCGACGACGATGACGGAACGTGCGGAGTAGTCGACACGCTTACCGAGCAGGTTCTCGCGGAAGCGACCCTGCTTACCCTTGATCATGTCCGTGAGGGACTTGAGCGGGCGGTTGGAGGAACCAAGCACCGGACGACGGCAGCGACCGTTGTCGAAGAGCGCATCCACAGCCTGCTGAAGCATGCGCTTCTCGTTGCGGATGATGACCTCGGGGGCGTTGAGGTCGAGCAGCTTCTTGAGGCGGTTGTTGCGGTTGATCAGCCTGCGGTACAGGTCGTTCAGGTCACTGGTAGCGAAGTTGCCCGAGTCGAGCAGCACCAGGGGACGCAGGTCCGGCGGGATCACGGGGATCACGTCGTGCACCATCCACTCGGGCTCGTTGCCGGAGTCGCGCAACATCTCCACCGTCCGGAGACGCTTGATGATGTCCTTCTGACGCTGACGGGAGCGGGTCGCAACGAGCTCCTCGCGAAGCTCGTCGGAGGTGCCCTGTAGGTCGAGTGCCTTGAGCAGCTTCTTAACCGCCTCGGCGCCCATGTCGGCGTCGAAGTCGGTGCCGTACTTAGCACGGCTGGAGCGGTACTCGTCCTCGGTCAGCAGCTGGAACTTCTCCAGGGGCGTATCCCCGGCGTCCACCACCATGTACTCCTGGAAATAGATCACGCGCTCGAGGCTCGAGACCTTGACCCCAAGGAGGTTGCCCAGGCGACTGGGCATGGCCTTGAAGAACCAGATGTGCGCCACGGGCGCAGCCAGGTTGATGTGCCCCATGCGCTTCCGGCGCACGCGGCTGTGGGTGATCATCACACCACACTTGTCGCAGACAATGCCCTTGTGCTTGATGCCCTTGTACTTGCCGCAGAAGCACTCCCAGTCCTTTTCAGGGCCGAAGATGCGTTCGCAGAACAGGCCATCGCGCTCGGGGCGATAGGTGCGATAGTTGATGGTTTCCGGTTTCTTGACTTCTCCGTAGGACCAAGAACGAATGTCCTCGGGAGATGCCAGCGCGATGGTCACGCTGCCGTAGTCGTTAATCCGGCTGTACTTGTTGTCCGCCATGGTCTCGTTTGCTCTATCGAGAAGGGCCCGCTGGTGCGGCGGGCCGACTTGAATCTCGGGCCCGAGCGGTCCGCCTGACCGCTCGGGAAATGAAATCGAAAGGTCGAAGTGCCTACAGGCTCGGAACGACCTTCTTGTGGAGCTGCATGTTTAGGCCGAGGCCGCGGATCTCGTTGGTGAGTACCTCGAAGGACACAGGTGTGCCCGGCTCGAGGATGTTGAGACCCTTAACCATCGACTCGTAAATTTTCGTACGGCCGTCCACGTCGTCAGACTTCACGGTCAGCTGCTCCTGAAGGATCGCTGCCGCGCCGTAGGCCTCGAGGGCCCAGACTTCCATCTCCCCGAAGCGCTGGCCGCCGAAGCGAGCCTTGCCGCCGAGGGGCTGCTGGGTGATCAGGCTGTAGGGGCCCGTTGCACGGGCGTGAACCTTCTCATCCACCAGGTGGTGAAGCTTGAGCATGTACATCACACCGACGGTGACTTCCTGCTCGAAGGGAGTTCCGGTACGGCCGTCGATCAGCGTGAACTTGCCGGTGGGCGGCAGGTTTGCTTTCTCCAACAGATCGGAAATCTCATCCTCTTTCGCGCCGTCGAAGGCCGGCGTGTAGCAGCGGATGCCCAGGCCCCGAGCAGCGATGCCCAGGTGGGTTTCCAGGATCTGCCCCACGTTCATTCGACTGGGCACGCCCAGAGGGTTCAGGACGATGTCGACCGCGGTGCCGTCTTCCAAGTACGGCATGTCGGCCAAGGGGCAGATCTTGCTGATCACACCCTTGTTGCCGTGGCGACCAGCCATCTTGTCCCCAACCGATAGGTTGCGCTTGGTGGCGACGTAGACCTTGACCATCTCCAACACACCCGTCGGCAACTCATCACCGCGAGAGAGTCGGTTCACGATCTTGTTCTTGTCCGCTTCCTTGTTGTCGATCTTGGTCTGGCAATCGTGGATGGCTTGAACAGCCGCCCCACGCTTGGCCTCGTCGGCATGCTCTTCCGAGGCAGCCAAGCTGAGCACCTTGACGCGCCGAAGCTCGTCGTAGGTCGAGGTGTCATCCAGCAAGAAGGGCTTGCCCGTCAGGTCGTCGACGATGTCCTTGCCGAGGGACTCCTGGACACTCACCAGCATCTGGTGGGTGTACTCGCGCAGGGCGCGCAGGAATTCCTTCTCCGCATCGCGAATCACGGAGAGAGCCTTCGTGCGCTCCTCGTCCGTGAGGTTTACGCGACGCGAGAACTTCTGAGCATCGATCACGACCCCACGGGTACCGGGGGGCATGTTCAACGAAGCGTTCTTCACGTCCACGCCGGCCTTGCCGAAGATCGCGTGCAGCAGCTTCTCTTCCGGGGTCAGCTCGCTCTTCGACTTGGGAGCAACCTTGCCCACAAGAATGTCGCCAGCCGCCACGAAGGTACCGATGCGCACGATGCCGGTGTCATCCAGGTCAGAGAGGGACTTCTCCCCCACGTTCGGGATGTCGCGGGTGAACTCTTCCTTGCCGAGTTTCGTCTCGCGGATCTCGACCTCGTACTCCTCGATGTGCACCGAGGTGAAGACGTCCTCGCGAACCAGGCGCTCCGACACGAGGATTGCATCCTCATAGTTGAAGCCGTCCCAGGTCATGAAGGCCACCAGAAGGTTCTTGCCGAGAGCCAGCTCGCCGCCTTCGGTGGAAGCACCGTCTGCAAGCAACTGTCCGACCTTCACTTCCTGTCCAGTCACGACCACAGGGCAGTGGTTCTGGGTGGTGCGCTCGTTCATGCCGCGGAACTTGGTCAGGTGATACTCGTCGTCGTCGACGATGATCACGCGACTGTCCGCGTACTCCACCGTGCCCGCAGTGTGGGCAAAGATGGGCATGTTCGAGTTCCTCGCCACCGGCTTCTCCATACCGGTGCCCACGATCGGCACCTCGGAAACCAAGAGCGGCACAGCCTGACGCTGCATGTTCGA
>JBLIOL010000033.1:0-25533 GCA_047639615.1 Planctomycetota bacterium
CGTCCCCCGGTACCTAGCTAAGCCCGGACAATCCGCGCAGGTAGAACACGTAGAACAGCCCGATGGCAAAGTAGACCGCCAGGCGCAGCACGCGCCCTCGGCGCGCCGCTCGGTCCTGATCCGCGGCACGCGCCTCTAGGCTTGCGATGCGCGCCTCGAGCCGCGCGATGCTCTGTTGCTGATCTTGCATGGGTTTCCAGGAGCATCATGAACCTGAGCGCCCGAAAGTCGAGGCTGGCCATGCCATCCAAATCAAAACCCACCAGCAGGACGTCAATGCTGGGAGAGCGTGCGCCGATCAAGCTGGACCGTGTACCCGCGAGACGAAGGTCCTCTTGAGAGGACTCTACTGGTCAGGAAAGCTGGCGATATAGATGTCTTCCTCACCCTGTGCTGCAGGGCCGAGCGTGCCGTAGGTCAGACCGATTACCAGCAGGCTTCCGGCTGGCCCCGGTGCGACCCCCTGACCGTTGTCGAGCCCCGCGGTTCCGATCCGAGTCGACCACCGCAGGTTGCCCTGTTTGTCCGTGCGCATCAGGAGCGCGTCGAACGAGCCCAGTCCAAAACCGCCCAGCCCCCCTGGTTGCTCCAGTAACTACAAGGCCTCCATCCGGGGCAACCATGGCATTGACTGCAACCTCAATTCGAAGCGTGCCGATTGTCTTGCGCCACAGAAGCTCTCCTGTGGTTCTGTGCCGTGCGATGGTGATGTCGTTGTTCCCCGCACCCGCATCCAGGCGCGCTGACCATTCCCGTCATAGCGAGCAACGAAGGCATCGATTCCACCGGTGGAAGCTCCTCCGAAATCGCCGACGGTCATGCCCACCGCATAGGCGCCCTCGGACCCATCGCCAGAAGCGGCCTAGAGGAGGTCGGTATCCGGCGATCCATCCTGTGCAATCCGGTAGGGAGCCGGCCCTCCTTGAGCCTGGGCGGGTAACTGGGTCAGGACGAGCGCGAGACTAGCGACGAGCAGCGAGCGAGGACTCTTCATGCGGCGAGCTGGGGTAGAGCGGTGGGATTAGCCAGCTAGCCTAGGCCAACAACGAAGTCACACGGTTGCTCAGAATTCGAGCATCGAAGCTCCAGCGAGCCGCCTAGGCCGTGCGGAGGCTAACGCTGCCCGAAATGGGCCTCCTCAACTAACATCTGATCATCCCCCTACAACAAGCCAGCGACCTTGCTAAATCGCTGTTCGTCCTCGTACGCGCATGATCTGCCCAGCCAAAAAAAACACGCTCTGTCCTGCGCTAGGAAAAATCCCAGCCTAAGGCGTGAGCCTTTGGCCTTCCCGGGGTCCATAGAAACGCCCACATCTACCCATTAGCTCAAACCAAATGCTGCGCACACTTATTCTCGCCTCAGCCTGCTTGCTCGCTCCGCTCTCCGCCCAACAGCAAACCTGGGTCATCGACCCCAACGGCGCGGGCGACTTTCTAGAGATTGCTGACGCGCTACCCGTAACCGGTGAGGGCTGGACCCTGCTGGTCAAGCCCGGCGATTACGTGCTGCCGGTGATCATCGCCAACCAAGGCATGACCATCGTCGCGGACATTCCTGGAACGGTCACCTTGAGCGAGCGAGTAGAGATCAAGAACCTGGGCCTTCAGCGGGATGTAATCCTCTCGGGCCTCGAGCTACTTGAGGGTTTCGAAGCGACCGATTGCAACGGTCTGGTTCGTCTGCAGGACTGCGTCGCGCCGAAGCCCGTTGAAGACGCGCTACCTCCCGATGGAGTCTCCTTCGACCAGTGGGCGACTTGCGGCGTCTCGAGTTCCAACCAGATCGTGTCCAATTGTCGAGCGGTCGTATTCGTGGACTGCCTGTTCGCCGGCGCCGATGGACTAGACGCCACCTCCCAGACCTTTGATGGCTATCCCGGCGATCACGGCCTCTTGGTAGAGGACTCCTCCGTCGCACTCTATGGCTGCACCCTCGCCGGGGGTGAAGGCGGGAGTGCCTTCTCCTCCGGTCACTTCCCCGTGGTAGCTGGTGCGGGCGGCGACGGCCTGCGCGTGCGCGGCCAATCCTCGGTGGCCCACCTCACCGACCTCCTCAGCAGCGGTGGCGCGGGCGGCAGTTGGGATCCCGCGAGCGGCAACGGCAGCTTCGGCGTCACCATCGGCTGCGACGGCAGCCCCACCGCCTCCGATGTGGCAGGCGTCTTCCGCACGAGCTCCCACCCGGACCTGCGCTTCACGATCCAGGATGTAGCACGTGGCACCACGCCCGCTACCCTCAGCGTCCAGGGCACACCCGGCACCCCGGTCATCCTGCTCTCCTCTGCGTCCGCCTTCTGGAGGCCCCTGCCCACCAGCATCGGCATCCTGCACCTGCGCAATCCATTAACGCTCACCAGCCTGGGCACCATTCCCGGCTCAGGTGTTCTGACCACCAGCTTCGCTCACCCCGGCCCCAACACGACCAACGGCATGCTCAGCTATCACCTACAGGTCTTCGGAGTCGAAAACGGGGCTCGCTTTCTAAGCGAACCCCGTCGAATGGTGGTCGTCCATCCGTCCTTGTAAGCGGCGCTTCGGCCGCCGCCGTTTACTTCACGCTACCGAGGATGCGCACGAGGAATTCCTCATACTTGCGGTAGCGGCCGAGGCGCTTGATGTGACCGCCTAGGCCGTGCCCGCCGGTCGGATCGAGGAAGAGCTCAACGAGGGTCTCCTTGCCCGCGTCGAGCAACTCGGCGTAGACGCGCACGGTGTCCTGGTAGAGCACGTTGCTGTCCTCCATGCCGTGCACCAAGAGCAGTTTGCCCTCGAGGTTCTTAGCCAGGGGCAGGAGCGAGTACTCGTCCAGGTCGGTCTTGCCTTCGCGGCTGTTTCCGATGGTGCCGGTGGAGTACCAGGAGTTGTAGTTCTCCCATTCAGTGGGACCAGCGCCAGCGATGCCGCAGGTGAAGACCTCGGGCTCGGTGTACATGCACATCTGCGTCTGGAAGCCACCAAAGCTCCAGCCATGGAGGCCGACGCGCTTGGGATCGGCCTGGTGGTTGGTGGTCATGTGCTTGACGGCGTCCACCAGGTCCTCGACCTGCGGGCGACCGACCTGCTCGAAGCTAGCCTTCTCAAAGAGCGCGCCATAGCCCGACATGCCACGGGTATCGATGGTGCAGGTGATGTAGCCGTGCTCGCGGGTCATGTACTCGGCGAACATGTAGGCACTCGAGCTGTAGCTGCCCAGAACCACATCCTTGCGGCTGCCCAAGGGACCGCCGTAGACGTAGACGAGCAGCGGAGCCGTAGCATCCTCAGCCAAGCCTTCCGGCGTGAACATGTGGCCGTGAATTTCCTGACCGTGGCGGTTCTCGAAGGTGAAGAAAGTGGGCACTGCTTGCAGCAGGGCAGGTGTGCTCTTCGGGTGCGAGTCCGTCAGTGCGACCTGCGTGCTAGCGGCCACATCCACGTGCACCATCTCCGGCAAGCTGCCGTAGTTCGCATAGCGCGCTAGTACGTGCTGGCCGTCGGGGCTCACGGCGGCGGAGCTGTACTGGCCAGGCTGCGCCGTCAAGCGCGTCATATCCCCGCTCTCGAGGTCGATGCGATAAACGTCCTGACACTCGGGGCTCTCCGCCGTGGCGAGCACGAAGAGCGCATCGCGCGACTCCGGCAGGTCCATGGGGTAGACCTCAAAGCGGCCGTTGGTCAGCGGCTCCAAGGTTCCGTAGAGCGGGTCCAAGACGTAGGGATGGCGGAAGCCCGCCTGCTCCGTGAGCATCACCATACGGCGACTGTCGGCCAGGTACTGGGGCTGCATCATGCGCGGGGTGTTGGGTCCCCCATCGTGCAGGAAGCGATAGAGCAGCTTGGCGTCGAGCTCGGCCACCTCGTCCTTGTCATTGGCGGGCTTGTCCTCGCCCTTGTCCTCGCCCTTGTCCTCGCCCTTGTCCTCATCCTTGTCCTCATCCTTGTCCTCGCCATCTTCAGCGTCTTCGGCTTCGGGGAAGCTAGCCTCCAGGATGTGGACTTGGCCGCTGGTCTGCTCGAAGACACTGAAAGCCACGCTGCTGGAATCCGGCGCCCAGTCGGGCACCTGCAACACGTCGCGCGGTCCGCTGCGCTTCTGACTGAAGACCTTGACCAGCTCGCCGTTCTCGAACTGCGGATCGGGCAAGCGGTAGAGGTAGATGCTCGTGGTGGAATCGCCCACGGGATCGTCGGAGACCGTGCGCGGAACTTCGCGCACCTTCATGAAGCGATCGCGGTAGGTGGCGATATTGACCTTGCGACTGGAGCCGCCGAAGCGCGACCCGTTGGAGGCTAGGAAGACGACCTTCTTGCCATCGGGTGAGATGGCGTAGGAGCGCATGCTCATGCCGTCCGGCAGCTTGGGGTCCAGTTGGTCGAGGAAGTGCTCGCCAAAGGTCACGCGCACGAGCGCGTCGCCGGCCATGCAGGTAAAGCCCGAGCCGTCGGGCAGGTACGCAGCACCGCGCTCGCTCTCACGAGTCTTGGTCAGGCGCTTAAACCCGTGCTCATCACCGACCACGTAGCGATAGATGTCGCCGCCGGTGGAGACCAGCATCTCGTTGGCATTGCCGGACCAGGTGAAGGAGCTCACGCCGCTGTAACGCGGGGCCTTCTCATCGTCGGCGTCTTTTTCGCCGACGGTGTCCATCAGGCTGCCGTTGTTTTTCTCGGCACCGTCTTTCTTGGCGTCGTCTTTCTTGGCGTCGTCATCAAAAGGCGGCTTCATACGCTCGCCAAGTTCCGACCAAGTACCGGCGGCCGCGACGGCATCCTCCTCCTCGCCCGACTTGTTCTGCTTGCCGGCCTTGGCAACGCGGTCCTTGCCGACCTTGCGTGTGCTTTTCTGGAAAGGCGCGAGCACCGAGACCGAAGTCAGGCGCGTGATCTCGCCGCTGGCCATATCCATCAGGTACAGGTCCGAGCCGTGGCGCCGCTCGCCATAGGGCCGATACATCCAAGCCGCATAGGCGCCATCGTGTGAGAAGGCGGCGCTCCTGGCGCTCGGTCCGAAGAGGCCCTTATCGGGGAAGAGATCCTCCAGAGAGGCGCCCCCCTCGGACTCTTCGGTTACGGCTTCAGCAGCCTTGTCGGTGGTCTCCACGACCTGCACGTCCTGGCTCCAGGCAGTTGCCAGGGGAGCGAGAAGCAGCGGGAGAAGAAGGCGCATAGGGCGCTTGGCGATGGTGTCTAGCATGGGGCTCAGCATGGGGTGGGACAGCACTCTACCTGGGTTCGACCATCAGGGCTGGGGACTGGAGCCTCCGTGCCGCATACGGGGCGCCAGTCTTTCGAGAGGCTTACTCCCCGCCTGTATGAGGAAGCGCACACATCCCAGCACTATGATGGCCCTGCCCCCAGCAGGGCCCTGCTCCACCATGTCCAAGCGCACCCAAGCCATACTCCTCGGAGTGCTCCTGTGGGGCGGCCTAGCCGCAGGAATCGCTCTACGCATCCAACGCGCCTACGCAGAGCGCCCCGAAACACGCCAAGTCAGCGCACGCCTCAAGGATTTCGCCCTAGGCCAAACCCGGCGTATCCAATTAGATCTGCCCAACCCGGATGCCGCCTACGGGGATCCAATCTTCGCCCAGCTAGCCAGTGGCGAGTGGATCCAAGCCGGCTACCTCTCGGACGTGCTCAATGGAGAGTTCAGCTCCAAGGCTCAGGCCATCTGGTACACGCATGAATTCGCGCCCAAGGACTGCGCCTTCATCTACCACAGAAACCGCGGCACCATCGCCGACGTGGTCGCGACCCTGCTACCACCCGACAAGCGCGCACGCATCGCCGAGCACTTTCGTACCGCCAGCATCGAACACGGCCGCAGCATTCAAGCAGCCTTAGCGCCAGTCGTCGAACGCTCCCTGCGCGAGAGCGTTCCGGTGATCGAGGCCGCACTGATGGCCTCGCTCGCCAAGCACAGCAGCCAGGCCGAAGCACTCGGCGAGCGCTACGAAGAGATCTTCCTGCGCCAACGCCTCGTGCCCCTGGTGCGCTCAGAAGTTCTGCCCACCGTCCAGTTACACACCGAGCCCGTGGCGCGCATGATCGGCCTAGAGCTCTGGCAACGGGCCTCCGTCTGGCGCTTCGGCTGGCGCGCGCTCTACGACAGCACACCACTTCCCGACCGCGATCTACTCGCCAAGGAGTTTGACCGCTACCTCCAAGAGGAAGTCGTGCCCGTCGTAGAATCCCACACGGACGACCTGGCAGAGGTCACCCAACTGGTCGTGCGCGACGTGCTCCAAAACCCGCGCCTGCGCGCCGAACTGCGCCAAATGGCGGGCGAGGCGGCCGCGGATCCAAAGCTCCAAGCATTGCTCAAGACCGTCATGACCGAGGCGCTGCTCAAGAACGAAGCCCTGCGCGAAGTCTGGATCTCTAACTGGCAAGCCCAGGAAGCCCAACGCGCCCTGAACATGGCCGGCGCGCGCCTCGACCCGGTCATTCGCGAGATCGGCGACGAGCTCTTCGGCACCAAGGCCACGGGCATCCATCCCGACTTCGCCCGCGTGCTGCGCAACCAAGTGTTGGGCAAGGACCGGCGTTGGATCGTCGCCGTGCCCGGCGGCGCCCCCGGCAATGACCCGCAGCAAGAGCCCGTGCGAGCCAGCAGCGCCAGCGAGCACGCCGTCTACCCGCTCGTGGTCATGGCCACCCCCGAAGCCCCCACCCCCGAAGCCCCCACCGCTGAAGCCCAGTGAGCGCAGCCTCCTCCACCCAAGGCGCGCCGGGCCTGCTACTCCAAGGCCTCGCCGTCCAGGTCACAGGCCGCCCCCTGATCGAGGGCGCAGATCTACGCCTGCCCGGCGACGGCATCACCGTCATTGTCGGCGGCAGCGGCGCCGGCAAATCGCTCCTACTACGCATCCTCGCCGGCCTACTCCCGCAGCAAGGCGGGCCCGTCACCTGGCAAGGCCGCTTTTGCCGCGAGGACGGCACCAAGCTCGGCCGCGTCGGCATCGTCTTCCAACAGTTCGCGCTCTTCGACGAGCAAAGCCCCATCGGCAACGTTCAATTCGCCCTCGACCACCGTGGTGACCGCAAGGCTCCAGCCAAGAGCGCCGAAGCCTGGCTAGCGGAATTGCGCGTGCCCACGGACGTGCACGTGGCCAACCTCTCCGGCGGTCAGAAGCAGCGCCTAGCCCTAGCCCGCACCCTCGCCGCCGACCCGGACATCCTGCTCTACGACGAGCCCACCTCCGGCCTCGACGCAGCCAGCGCGCGCCAGGTAGCGGAGCTCATCAAGAGCACCCAAAGCGCCCACAGCCGCCCGAGCCTGGTCGTCACCCACGACTACGGCAACCTGCTGCCGATCGCCGATCACGTGCTACTGCTCGACGCCGCCACCAAGCGCCTAGTCGAGATCCCCCGCGACCAATGGAGCCAGGTCCCCGAGCGCATGCAACCCGTGGCCCAAACAGCCCACAAGCTGCAGCGCCCAAGCCTGCCCGCCCTCGCCACGCGCTCCTTCGGCGACTTCCTCGCCGCCAGCGGCCGCGCCTTCGGCACGGCTCTACGTCTGCCGCTCGACCTGCTCCCGCGTTGGCCGCGCGTGATCTGGGGCTTGCGCTTCACCGCCCACTACCTGCGCCTGGTCGCTGGCCCCTCCGCCTTTCTCTACCTGCTACTCGCCGGCATGATCGCCGGCTTCACGGCCACCTACTTCACCTTCAGGTTCCTGCCCCAGGAGCTCTACACCAAGCCCCTGCTGCTCGAGGATCTGCTCGCCGCCATCGGCTTCGCACTCTTCCGCGTACTCACCCCGCTGCTAGCAGGCATCCTGATCGCCGCCCGCTGCGGCGCCGCCGTCGCCGCCGACGTGGGCGTCAAACGCTACGGCTCCCAGATCGAAGCCCTGCGCACCCTAGGCGTCCGCCCGGGCGCCTACCTCGGCACGCCGATCCTCTTCGCCTTCGTCATTGGCTCGCCCCTCCTCGAATGGGCCAGCTACCAAGCCGCCCGCGTAACGAGCCTAGTCGCCTTCGCCACCACGCACCCGGACCAAGGCCCGCACTACTGGCAAGTGCACTTCACCAAGCGCCTGCACGAAGCCGGCCAACTGCTCCCGCGCGGCACGGAGTGGGTCCTACTCAAGAGCGTGCTCGGCGCCCTAGGCGTCGGCGCCATCGCCTACGCCCAAGGCCGCTCCCCCAAAGAAAGCGCCAGCGACGTCTCCGACGGCATCACGCGCACCGTCCTCTGGGCCACCCTCTGGGTCTTGATCGTGCACTTCGCCGTAGCCTTCCTCGAATTCTAGGAGCGAGACAGCCATGGGTGGAACCGCCGGCTTAGATGTGGGAGGGCTGTCCGCGGGTGCTGAGGGGTGAGAGCGACGGAGCCGGCCTCTGGCCGGAGGCTGGCGATGGGAGGGTCGGGGTTGTTGGGGAGCGGGAGGGCTGTTCGCGGGTGCTGAGGGTTGGACGCGGCGGAGCCGGGGGGCGGCCGGGGGGCGGCTCGGAAGGCGCCGGGTTCTTGGGCGCAGGTGCGCTGGGCGGCTAGGCGCGGAGCTGTAGGTGACCTGGGAAGACGTCTGGTCGCATGCCGCGTAGCGCGCTCCAGGCTCCATTGTTCAGGTAGCACGCCCGGGCCACCGACCACTCGTGCTGAGGAATCAGCACACCTCGGCCCGCGAAGCGGCCGGAGCTGAAGAGGTCCCACTCACCCCGCGGGATGTAGATGCCGTGCTTGCGCGCGTTCTGAAGCACATAGATGACCGCATGGCGAATGGCCGCGCGGCTGAACATGGGCTTGGCGTGGTAGCGGTCGCGCAGGACGCGGCCTTTGCGACCGAAAAACCTGTTGATGGCCTTGCCGATGCGGATGCCGAGGCCCTGCGCTCCCTTGCGCAGAGCCTCGTCGTCCGGAACCGTCGCGATCATGTGCAAGTGGTTCCTCAGGATGCTGTACCCAATGAGCTGGAAGCCGAAGCGGTCCTTGGCCTTGCGGAAGCACTCCTCCAATACGTGCCGCATTTCCTCGGTGCGAAGATTGCCAATGCCCTCCACTAGCTTCCATGTGATCAGGACCCCCTCGGAACCGCGCACCGTCGGGCGCAGCTGGTGCGGCACATGTCCGCTCTTGGTTTGGAACTTAGCGTCCTTCTTGGCCCACCGAGCACGGTCCTCTTTGGTCGGCGGGGTGTAGGGCTGATCGAAGAACTCGTCCGGCAAATGGGTGCGGGCTTCCATACTTACTAAACGCACGGGAGGCCAACATGTGCCGACCTTTCCCGGATCAATATTGCCAATAGATACCGCTCGCGGCACCTAATGGGCAAATAGCGCAAAACGGCACATATCCGCCGGCGCCCGCGCCCCCCGGCCAGCGGCCGGCTCCGACGCGTCCTCTACCCAGCACACGCGATCAGCCCTACCCCTCCCCAGCAACCCCGACCCTCCCATCGCCAGCCACCGGCCTCTGGTCGGGCGCCGTCGGCTACGACCCGCTCTCCCCGCTGGGCCGGGCGCCGTCGGCTACGACCCGCTCTCCCCGCTGGGCTACGCCTTACGGCCAAACCGCGGACGCTGCCCAAGCCATCACCGGGGACTGGGCTACTCGGCGCCGCCGGCCGCTTCGAGGTGGCCGAGGGCTAGTAGGCCGTAGAAGGTGTACTCGGAGTCGAGGATGTCGTCGGCCCAGTGGCCGTGGAAGGACTTGCCGCTCCAGAGGGTGTCCACGTAGTCGAGGCAGGCGTCGACGGCAGGCGTAAAATCCACGCTCAGCATCGACAGCGCGTGCAAGCCCGTCGCGGTCGAAAGCAGGTCCGGCATGGGCGCCTCGGGCATGGCTTTGAAGCCTCCCTTGGGATGCAGCTGGGAGAGCATCCATTGGCCGATGCCGTCCGGTGCGGGCATCTCCAATTGCTTGAGCACAGCCACGGCGGCCGCGGTCGAGGGCAATGTTCCCCAGGGCAGGTCCGCTTGGTTGGCGAAGCCGCCGTCCTTGCTGCGCAGGTTTTCGAAGCTCGCCCCAAGTACCGCCGGAGCGGGCATGGATTGGCCCACGTCCTGGTAGATCCCGAGCGCGAGGAAGGCGTCGTAGAGCGTGCCCTTCTCCCGTCCCGGCTCCAGAGCGAAGCCCCCATCGCCGCTGCGACAAGCGCCTAGGTGCTCGAGCACGTTGGGCACGAAGCTCTCGTCCGGAAAGCCCTGGCCCAAGGCCGCCCAACAGCGCACGAGGCAAGCTCGGTGCACCAGGTCCAACTCCGCGCCATCGCCGAAGCTCAGCAGGTAGGGACGCACAGCGTCCACCGGCAGCTCCGCGGATAGAGCCACGAGGGCATCCAGCATGAAGGCCGTGTAGTAGAGATCGCTCGTACCCGAGCGATCCATGCCGCCCCCATCAGGGGCAAGCTGGGAGCGTAGGAACTCCTCGATGCGCGGGGCCGCCTCAGCTAGCGCTTTCGGCGCCAGCCTTGCGACCTGCAGCATTTCGAGCCTCAAACTCACCGCAATAGCCCTCGATCAAGTTGCTCGAAAAGATCTTGCCCACCACACGCCGCAGCAGTCCTTTGACAGAGGGCTGCGCCAGAGGCGTGAGTGCCTCCACCGCAGCTTGCTCGTAAGCATCCGCCAAGTCGCGCGCCTTCTGCGGCACGCCCCACTCGGCCAGCTGTTGGTCGAGTTCCATACGCTCGGCGGTGCCGCGCGCACCGACGCTCTCTTGCTTGCGCCAGATCGCGTCGAAGCGCTGTGCCTGCTCACCGCCATCCGCACGCTTGTGCGCGATGGCCATGATCAAGGACGGACGCAGGTCGACGAAGTCGTCCGAGTCGCCGCTGCCGGTGAAGTCATCCAGGTCATCCTGGATCTGATAGGCGATGCCCAAGGCCTCGGAGTAGGGGCCGAGCACGTCCAGCACATCTTCCGTAGCGCCCCCGAAGATGGCGCCGAGACGCAGGGCGACCTCGAAGGCCGGGGCGGTCTTCTCGCGGAAGATGCCGAGCACATCGAGTGAACTGAGAGGCTTCGGATCGAGAGCCCAATTGAGCTCCGCACCTTGCCCGCGAGAGAGCGTCACGTGTCCCTGGGCTGCTACCGCCATCAGAGCGGCACGCATGTCGCCGGGCACATCGAGCTCCGAGAGCAAGCGATAACCCTCGCCCAGGAGCAAGTCGCCCACATTGAGCGCAACGCCCAGGCCATAGCGCTCGTGCAGGGTCGGCTCGCCGTAGCGCAGCGCATCCCCGTCCTCAATGTCGTCGTGGGCGAGGGAGGCCTTGTGGAAACACTCCACAGCCACAGCCAACTTGCGAAGGTCAACCGGCATGACGGGCGCGCTCACGTGCCCTTCACTGCGCAGGGCAACCCACAGGGCCGTAGCCAGGAAGGGACGCCAGCGCTTGCCACTAGCGGCCAACCACTCGCGCGCGATGCGGTCCGTACCGGGGTCGACGCATTGCACCGGCCCCATGATCTGGTCGATGGACTCGGGCGTGAACCACTCGCGCACGTCCGACTTCAAGCCTTCCAGATCGAGCCGGTAGGTGAAGTCCTTAGCCGAGAGGTGAATCAAGTCGCGCACCTGATCCAGGTCCACGTTGGTGTCGATGCAGTCGTCCTGCAGCAGCGGGATCGACATGCCGGGGATCGCCACGCGCTCCATGTGCGGGAAGCACTTCTCGAGCACGTTTAGGCAAGAGACGCCGACGATGGCATCGACCTTGCCGGTCTCCACCATGGCCGTGACGATAGCGGAGCCTTCCGCAATCAACACCGCATACCCCAGGGCTTCCGCCTCCAGGGTCAAGTCCTCGATCGAGCACAGGCCGCACTGCTTGCAGAGCATGCCGAACTGATCGAAGGGCGCCGGGCAGTGCTCCTCGACGCGCAGGCATTTGGGCAGCAGCAGCAAGCGTCGCTCGTAAGGAACCGCGGCTAGCTCATCGCGCCAGACCTCGTTGTTCACGAGCACGCCAGCGTAGTCCACGAAGATCTCGTCGCAGCCCACGCGCTTCACCACTTCCACAGCCATCTCGCGCAGCTGCAGCATGGAAGCGGGCGGCACCAGGGCGCGCTCCTTCACCAAGGCCGCAGCCGTGTGACGCAGCTTGTCGCGTTGCCCGCGGTCGTTCGGGATGTTCGACTGGGTCTTGCGCTCCTGCACGATCGGCAGGCGGCGCGGTAGCTGCAGCGGCTCGCTACTGGGCGAGAGGGTGCTGCGCAAGCGCTCGGGCGCGAGCATGGACGGATCGGGGGGCGGGTTCATTGAGTTCGCAGGAGTTACGTCGAGGCTTAAGTGTATGCGCCGAAGCCGAAGAACCAGTGCTTCTTGGCAAACCTATACATCCAGTGCTTCTCCGGGATCTCATTGCCCGGGTCGTGCTGACTGGGGCGCGGCAGCATGGCCTCCAGCTCCTGGAAGGACTCCCCGCGCTGAGTGGTGTCCGTGGACCCGTGCCGCTTGGCCACGTCCAGGACCAGGTCAGGGCGCTCCAAAACGATGCACCCGCGGGTGGCCTTTGCCGCCGTCTTACGGAAGTCAGCCAGCATAGCGGACTCCGTGATGGTCTTGTAGATGTCCCCATCGTTGTCGTGAATCGACTCGTTGGCGTACTGCACGATGGGACAGGGCTCGACCGCGCCGGTGGGGCTGATGTGGTGACTGATGCCCGTAGCTGCGGGGCACAGGGCCTGACCTTCGTCATCCCAATAGGCGTCCACGAAGCCGATCGACTTCTCGTTGCGCATCTCTACGGCGAAGCGCCGCACGGCCAGGATTTGTTCCGGCGTCAGCGCCAGCTCCGGCGCTGAGTCCGGCCCCACCGCGCGGTAGGTGTGGAACCAAGCGTAGTGCACGCCCAGGTCGATCAGCTTGTCGACCCAGTCGGTCGAGACGAGCTGATCAAAGTTGGTGGCGCAGACACTGGTGGCGACACCCACCAGAAGTTTCGCGCGCACGGCGGCCTCGATACCGGCCAGGGTCTTGTCGAGCACGCCCTCGCGCCCGCGGCGCACATCGCTCTCGACCGTGTCGCCCTCGACGCTGATCAGAGGCGTGGCGTTGCCGAGCTTGGCCAACTGCTGGGCGACCTCGTCGGTGATGTACTGGCCGTTGGTGAAGATCTGGAAGTAGCAGTCCGGATGGGCCGCCAACATGTCCATCAACTCAGGGTGCATGAAAGGCTCGCCACCGAGGATGCCGAAGAAGCGATTGCCGTGCTTCTTGGCGCTCGTAATCATGCGGTTCATATCCTCCAGCGAGATCTTCGTCTGGGGCGAGGCCACGTCCACCCAGCAACCGCGGCAACGCAGGTTGCAAGAGTTGATGATGGACACGTACAGGAAGGGCGGGAAGACCTTGCCCTGCTTGAGCCCCTTCTTGAAGCGCTGCACGCTGCGCATGCCCTTCCAACCAAAGTTGTAGGCGAACTTGAACTGCACCTTGGGCGTGGTGCTCTTCAGCACGCGCATGGCCAACTGAACGCTCATAGGTCCCACTCCTCCACGGACGGGGCAGCGGGCCCCGTATCGTCTTTCCGATCCTTCTCGCTCTGGGAGCGCTCCATGCGCTTCTCCAGCTTGGCCTTTGCGCGGCGCGTGCGCTCTTCGATGTCGCCTGCACTGGGCAGGGTCATGAGCACCTCGTCGGGAATGTCGAGCGCATCCTTCAGCTCCTTGAGGCAGCGCTTGCGCTCGAGCAGGGCCTTGGATTCGTCGCGCTCGGTCGAGAAGCGCTTCTTGGCAGCACTGCTACGGTCCTTCAAGGCCTCGTAGATATCACCGCCGAGGAGCGCCGAGATATCCACCTTCATGGACTCCGACGTGATGTCCTCGGCCTTGACCTCGGCGCCATTGATCGGGCCCTTGGCGTACTTGGGGAAGAGGATTGCGACCTCAGGACAGACGCGGCTGCAGGCGGGGCAGCTAGTCTTGCACTTCTCTTCATTGCGTACGGTGATCTTCCCGTCCTCGTCCACGCCATAGACGTCGAAGAGGCAGAAGGACAGGCACTGCATGCAGTTGGTGCAGCGCGCGAAGTCGATCACCGGGAACCACGGGGTCCAAGCGCCGGGCGCGGGCTGATCCGCGGATTCGCGCTTGGCCGTGACCTGGGCTAGCACCTCGGTCGGCTCCACACCGGCGACTGCAATACCTGCCTCGCTCTCGGAGAGCAGGGCCAAGGGCGCGTGCTCGCTGGCCACACCACGGGTCACCGGGTGCCCCGCTTCCAGCAGGGTCTCCAGCAAGGCCAAGCGCTCGTCCGATGCGAGGCTCGTTCCGCCCACATCCATGTGCACGCGCAGCTCATCAAAGGGCGCAGCGGGTCCGGGTTTGGGGCTCATGCTTCCGTCTCCTCGGCAGCGGGTAGTCCGATAGCTTCGCAGACTTCGTCTGCTCCCAGTTCGCGCATGTTGTGCACCTTCACGCCCTCGGCCAGGTCGTGCCCAGCCCCATGAAATAACCAGCGCACGGCGCGCGGGAAGCAAGCCACGATCTCGGTGCTCGGGTCGGCAGCCAAGCGTGCCAGGGCCGGATCCTTGCGGGCCGCCATCTCGCACAGATCAGGCACGGCCTCAAAGTCGCGGCCTGAGTCTCCAAGGCGCCGCAATACCTCAGCCTTGGTGGCCTTAGGCACGACCTTGGCGTAAACGCAGTGGCAGTGAACCAGGGGAGCCTTGGAGGAAGTGCTCATGGAATCAGGAGCTGACAGCATCACGGTGTGTGGGCACTGGCGGCGAGGGCTGGAAGTAGTCCTCGTGTTCGAAAGTCGCGCGCAGCTGGGGGCGTGTCTTGAGACAGGCAGCCAGCGCGGCTCGCGCGACCCTGGCCAGGTCCTCCGCCTTGGTCTCCGCACGCAGGTTCAGGATCAGATCCCCAGCCAAAGCACCGTCCACCAGTGCCTCGCGCAAGTCGGCATCGCCATCGCTGGAAACCAGGGAGATCGCAGCCAATTGTCCGCCTGTATCCAAGGTCGCCTTCAGGTGTGCGATCTCCACGTCCGCATCTTGCAAGGCCGCCTGGCTACGGGCAGCGAAGTCCTGCAGGAGCTCGTTCGCATCGAAGCGTTTGTCCGCCTCCAGCTTCACGCTAGCGTTGTACCAGCCGAGCAGCGCCTCGCCCTCCGCGTAGACCTTGTAGTCCACGTCCATGGTCGGCGCAGGTTCAACCTCGTCCTCGAGCAAGCCGTCGAACCATGCGTCCGTGCCCGCGCCATCCTTGGCGGAGACCGCCAGCACGGCCGTGTTCTTGTAACGCTCGCGCAGGGCGAGCAGCAACTCTTCGAGCTCCGCCGGCTGCAGTAGGTCCGACTTGTTGACCACGATGCGGTCAGCCTCCTCCAGCTGCTTCTCGAAGACGTAGCGCACCTTCTCGGAGAAGTCGCGTCCTTCGATCAAGCCCAACAGACGTCGCGCGCGGGTGGGGTCCACCAACACGGACAAGGGCGCGATGCGATAGCGATCCCCGTAGATGCGGCGCAGGGGATAGGACACCGTAGCCACCAAGTCCGTGCAGCTGCCCACGGGCTCTGCCAGGATCACATCCGGGCGACCGTCAGCCTCCAGGTTCTCCGCGGCCTCGGCCAGGGATGCGAAGCGACAGCAGAAACATCCGCCCGCGATCTCCTGCACCTCGAAGCCGCGCGCACGCAGAATGCTCGTATCGGCTAGCCCCGTGCTCTGGTCATTGGTGATCAAGCCCACCTTCAAACCACGCTCGGTCAAGCGCTTGGCCAAGCGCCCCACGGCGGTGGTCTTGCCGGCGCCCAGGAAGCCGCCAATCATCACGTACTTAGCGCGCTTTGACGTCATTGATCCGTGTCCCCGACCATGCGGTCGATAGTGCTTTCGAGCAGGCCGGCGTAGTCCTCCACCGGCAAACAGTCCGTATCCAACGGTCCGCTCACTTCGAACAACCAACCGCGGTTGTAGCCACTGCGATGAACCGCACTGAGGTCCTTCGCCAACTCTGGGTTGGTGCCTACAAATTTGCCAGTCATGGGAGAATAGAGATCGCTCACAGCCTTGAAGCCCTCGAACCAACCGAGCACTTGCCCCTTGGAGATGGGTGCGTCCGGCTGGGCCTCGAAATCGAGGTCCACAGGCTCACCCAGCATACGCAATGCGAAGCGGGTCAGGCCCACCTGCCAGCGTTCGGATTGCGTCTCCCGCAGCCACATATGACCGGCGGTATACACATGCTCCCGAGGCAGGCGGGTACGGAACTTAGCTCGTTCGAAGGGAAGAAATGCGTCTCGGGGCATGCCCGCTCGTGTACAGGGTCAGGCGGGACGGAGAGCCCCGCGCAAAGGCCTATGCTAGCTCGCCGGAGACCCGGCTGGGCCACCGTGAGGTAAGGGTTTCGGCAAGGCCGCAGAGTCGCCGATGGCCTCGAAAAAAGCCGTGTAATCGCGCTCCAGGTTTCCGATCAAGCAATCGGTCAGGGCCTCGCGCTGATCCATGTGTTCCTTGAGGAAGGACCCGAAGCTGAAACCCTGGTCATAGAAGGCGTAGACCAGCTTGCGCATGGGCTCCATCTGCTTACGGAAGCGCTCCCCGTAGGCGGCGAAACGCTCGGCAGAGAAGTTGCCCTCCTCCAGGGCCGCGTGGATTTCATCCCCGGCCAGCACGCCGCTGAAGAGCGCGTAGTAGACGCCCGAGGAGAACACCGGATCGAGGAAGGAGAAGGCATCGCCCACCAAGACCAAGCCGTCCATGGCGCAGTGCTGCGAGCGGTAGGAAAATTCCGAGGTCACGCGGAATTCCTCGGTGCGCTCACCCTGGCTCAAGCGGTCCTTGATCCAAGCTTGCTCCTGCACCTCACGCTCAAAGATCTGCTGCAGATCCTTGGTCCCGTTGAAGAGCACGTCCTTGTCAGCCACCAAGCCGATGCTCGCGCGATCGTTCGCCAGGGGGATGTACCAGAACCAGCCCTTGTTCGGCAGGTAGGCGATTGTAGTCGTGCCCTCGTCGTAGCCCGAGTCGCGTTTGGAACCTTCGTAGTAGGTCCAGATCGCCATCTTCTTGAGTTCCTCATCCGGCACGCGCCAACCCAGGCGCGCCTGCGCAAAGGTATCGCGCCCGCTGGCATCCACGGTCACGGCAGCGCGCACCTCGTGGCGCACACCATCCGCGCCCTCCACCACGGCGCCCACGGCGCGGCCAGCTTCCATCAGCAGTTCGCGTGCACGCGTCTCCGCAAAGAGCTCCACGCCCGCCGCCACGCTGTTGTCCCAGAGCAAGCGATCGAAGTCCTCGCGCACAACCTGCCAGGTCTTGGCGCGCTTGTGCTCCGTGTGCTGAAAGAAGTAGAAGGCGCGACTCACGCGCCCGTCCGTGCTCGCAAACTGCACGCTGTGCTTGGGGAAGGAGAACCCGCCCGCATCCATCTGATCGACGATGCCCAAACGCTCGAGCGCGTCGTAGCAATACGGGATCAGTGATTCCCCCACGGAGTAGCGCGAACGCCTGCCCTTCTCCACCAGCGCTACCCGGCGCCCATGGCGCGCGAGGATCGTCGCCACCGAACAGCCAGCCGGACCGGCACCGATCACGAGCACATCGTAGGTCCCTTTCAGGACCTGCTTTTCAATTTCGGTCACCGCTGTAGTCTCCACGCAAAAGCCATACCGCAAAAGTCCGCAGCATCCACCACGGCACTCGAGCGGGATCGTCGTTCCAATCCCGCCACCTGTTCCAAACACGCGCGCCACTGGGCCGGAGAGCGGCGCTTGGCGCGCTCCAGGAAAGCCTGCTGCATGGCCGGCGCGCCGCGAGCTCCAGCCAGACTTGCAGCCTCGCGGCCATCGATGCCCGCAGCCAATGCATCCGACGCAGACAGCGCCTCACGCACCTTGCTCGAGAGCGCGTTGCAAAGCATGCTCACCAATCCGCCACGGTCCAAGGTGCGCGTGCCGTCCTTGGCCGAGAAGCCGCTGGCAAAGAGGGACTCGATGCCCCCCACCGCTCGCGCCGCGTCGCCTACGAGCATGTGGTCGGCGAGTTTGTAGGGCGAACCGCCCGCATCCCAACCGACCAAGTCCTTCAGGTCTCCGCCGCCCGCCTGCACGCGGCTGAGCTGTTCATCCAATCCGCCAAGATCGTTGCCCGTGGCCGCGGCCACGTAAGCCGCTTGATCGATGCTCAGAGGAATTTTGCGCGCGCGTGCGCGGTTCACGAGCCACTGCACCAGCTCGGCCTTGCGCGGATCCGGATCCCAGGGCGGCGGCGAGTCCCAGAGCTTGCGACAGGAGAGCATCAAACCGCCTGCCTTGAGCGCGGCCTTGGCCAGCACATTGTCCGCACGCACGGACGGCGCATGAATCACGAGTAGGTCTTCCCCACCCGTAGCCAGGCGCCCAACAGCCGCCTTCAGGAAAGCCGGAGAGCAGCCCTTGCCGGTCTTCTTCAGGAGATCGGTCGCATTCAACAGGACCACGCAACGCGCACTCGCGAAGAGCGCACCGCCGGCCACATCATCCAGCAAACGCGCCACTTGGAATTCCGGATCCTTCGCATCGTGGCGGCAAATCTCATGGCCCGCCGCTTTCGCAGCAGCCACCAGTCCCGTCACAGCGCGGTCGATGAAGTAGCGCTCCTCGCCCTTCAAGATCACCGCCGAAGGCAAGCCCTCCTGCAGAACCTGCGCCAATCGCCGCAGCTCCTCCTCAGGATGCTCGTCCCTCGCCTTGCGTTTGGATGCTGCCATTAGCTGATGATTCCAGAGTTCAAGAAGCCCATGTCACAGACCAGACCCAGGAACAATGCTATCCCCACCCACCCGTTGAGCGTGAAGAAAGCCAGGTCCACTCGGGACAGATCATCAGGCTTTACCAAGCTCTGCTCGTAGGCTAGGAGGCAGGCCACCACCAAAATTGCCAGCAGGTAGATCCAGGAGAGCCCGGCGGTCTGGTGCACCACCAGCAAGGCCGCCACGGTCAGCACGTGCAGCACGCGACTCATGAGCAAGGCCCGCGCCTTCCCAAAGCGCGCAGGTATGGACTGCAGCCCAGTATCCACATCGAACTGCGCGTCCTGGCAGGAGTAGATCAGGTCGAAACCGGCCACCCAGGTCACGACCCCCAGGGCCAGGGCCAGGATCGGCCGCAGGTCGCCGTCAAAGTTCCCGCGCACGGCAATCCACGCCCCCAGCGGCGCCAAGGCGAGAGACAGGCCCAGCACCAGGTGCACGGCCCAGGAGAAGCGCTTGACCAGGCTGTAGCCGAGCAGCACCGCGAGCACCGCCGGCGAGAGCTGCCCCGCCAAGGTATTCAGCCCGAAGCTGGCTGCGATGAAGATTCCCGAGGCGATCAGCACCGAAGCCCCCACCGCCGCGGGCGACAGAATCCCGGCCGGAATCTCACGCCCCGCCGTGCGCGGATTGCTGGCGTCGATACGCCGGTCCACCAAGCGATTGAAGGCCATGGCCGCCGAACGCGCAGCCACCGCCGCCACGATGATCAGCAGCAGATTCCAAAGCGCCGGCACACCGCCGGACGCCAGCCAGGCGCCCTGCATTGCGAAAGGCAGTGCGAAGATCGAGTGACTGAACTTCACCATCGAGAGCCAGTGGCGCATGCGCGTCATGGACGAGGCTCCCCGCTGGACTCGGTCGGCGATTCGGTGCCCGGTTCGGTCGGCGGCTCCTCTAGGCCCGCCCAACGAATCGCACCCCTGCGCTCCACGCCCAAGCGATCGAGCAGCTTGCTGACCACGTGCTCCACCAGGTCGTCGATGGACTCTGGCCCATGATAGAAGCCCGGCATGCAAGGCAGGATCACCGCGCCCAGCTTCGCCAGGCGCAGCATGTTCTCCAGATGAATCACAGAGAGCGGCGTCTCGCGCGGCATGAGCAGCAGCGGCCGGCCCTCTTTCAGCGCCACGTCCGCGGCGCGCTCCACCAGATTCGAGCTGAAGCCCGCGGCCACCCGCGCCAGACTGCCCATGCTGCAGGGAGCCAGCACAACCGCCTCCACCCCCGCGCTGCCGGATGCCGCGGGCGCACCCACCTCCGCCGGCAGAAACACGCGCACCTCGCGCGCCACATGCTCGCCAAGCCAACCGGGCAAGGCGGCCTGCAGCCGCTCGCCACCGGGCCCAGCATCTACACCGAGCTCATGCTTTAGCACCTTGCAGCCCGCCGGCGTGATCGACAGATCCACGCCGTAGTCCGCCGCGCGCAAGCTGCGAATCAAACCCTCCGCATAGCGATGACCGCTAGCGCCTGTGATGCCCACGAAGATGCGTTTCATCGAAATACGTCCGGTCCGGCCCCGAGCAGGAGCCCCAAGTTGAACAGTCCATGGGTCCAGGCCGCTACACCTGGGCCGCGCAGGCGGAAGAGGCAACCTAGTAGCACGCCCGCCAATATCCGGTAGGTGAAGATCGCCGCATCGAAGGACTCGCCCCCGACTCCCAGCCAAGACACGCACACATCCAAGTGGAAGGCGGCGAAGGCCAGGGCGGAGCCGAACAGGCCCGCCAAGTCTGCGCCCACGCGTGCTTTGCCCGCGGGCAGGTGCGCACCCCGCAGGAGCGGTCCGACCAACACGAAGATGGCCGCGTAGATCCCCAGCCGAAAAACTAGCTCCTCGTAAGCGGCACCGCCGAAGATCAACAACGCGGGCCCCAGAGCAGTCCGATCCCCGCCCTGCACAGCCAGCGGCGGCAGCGGCGGCAACATATCCCCCAGGGCGCCCATGGCCAGCACCAGCACCGGCCCGAGCACCATCGCCGCGAGCATGCCCTCCACCACCGTTCGGAAGAGCCGCGGGCCCAGGGCCCAATGCCGCTTCAAGCAGTAGTAGGCCGCGCCCGCGCTCACCAGCAGCAGCACCAACCAACGCGCCACGTTCGCCATCTCGCCCAGCGGGCGCAGCATCGAAAACAGAGCCAGGGACGAGGTGTTCTCCCACTGGCCGCCGGTCATGGCCACGCCGAACTCATAGGCCAGCAGCAGCGGCAACATGGCTAACCAGCCCCAAGCCACGCCCCGAAAGATATCGTCTGGATCGCGCCGACTGGACTTACCGAAGAGACCCGGCCAGCGGCCTTGCTCCTCTTGCGCTTCCCAATCGTCCCAGTCGATACTCACGAACCGGACCCGTGGCTAGAGGCCCCCGGAACTTCCCCCACGTGCAGGCAGGCGATGCCTCCCGTCATGCGTCGGAAAAAGGCTTTCTGCAGACCTTCGGCCTCCATCTCCGCCGCTAACTCCTCGGGCGAGGGCCAAGCCAGAACCGTAGCCGGCAGGTATTCGTAGGCACTGCGATCGCCGGACACCAGGCCGCCGATGCGCGGCAGAATCTGCGTGAAGTAGGTGCGGTAGATCGCGCCAAAGATCCGCCCAGGAGGCGTGGTGAATTCCAAGATCAACACACGCCCACCGGGCCTGACGATGCGCGCCATCTCGCGCATGCACGCGCGCCGGTCCGCCACATTGCGGATGCCGAAGGCTACGCTGGCAGCGTCAGCACAATTGTCCGGCAAGGGCAGTCGCAGGGCGTCTCCCTGCAGGAAGGCCGTCGGCCCATCGCCAGCGCGCTTCTTGGCAGGCGCCAGAGCCACCATCTCGTGAGTGAAGTCCACCCCGATGACCCGCGCCCCATGGCGCGCGAAGAGCAGGGATAGGTCCCCGGTTCCGCAACACAGGTCCACCACCAGGGAGCCAGGCAGCTCGCCCGCCTCGGCCAGGGCATGCTTACGCCAGCGCTGATCGACCCCCATGGAGAGGGTGCGATTCAGCAGGTCATAACGCCCGGCTATGCGGGCAAACATCGATTGGACGGCCTGCGGGTCGGGCATAGCTTGCAGCTCGCCTGGGAGCATAGCCGGGCACCCGCTCCAGAATCACGCTCAGAACCCCGGATCCAAGCTGCTCTTGAGCATCATTCGGACCCGGAGGCGAGTAAGAGCCCAGGAAGACGCCGGCGGACCCCTGGGGAAGGTCCGCCGGCGTGTAACTCGCCTGCCAGAGGCAGGCGTATCAGAGGCTCCTACTGGCGCCAGTAGTCAGCCAGAATGGTGACGTTGGGTGCCGGGATAGACTGGATACCAGGCAGGAAGGCATTGGTATCGGTCTGCTGCAAGCCAGCCGAGCCCACCCCGAAGACGTCCACCACGCCGGATCCACCGCCGGCGTTGGGTACGGCCACGAACATGTAGCTGGGCTCACTGCAGTTGGTGATGAGGCCGTTGACCGCCGAGCTCCGGATCAGGTTCTTGCTGTTGGTCGGCGCAGCCGCCCCAGCACTGAAGGAGGTCACCACGCTGGGCAGCGCGCCCAGGTTCACCATGTTGTCGAAGGCCAAGTCAACCGGCACACCCGAGAGCTTCTCGTTGCCGATAGACACCTGCACAGCCAACTGCATGGAACGGAACTGCGGGTTGGTGGTCGCGCCGCCACCGAGCAGTAGGGTTCCGGAGAGCGCACTCTCGACGAAGAGCATCGAGATGGCGCCCTCGCCAGCCGGGCCAGCCTGACCGGTAAGGGGATCGATCGGACCCTCGTGGACGACCCATGCCGCCGCGTTCAGGTTGATCGGATCAGGCTGAATCGTCTTGGGGTTTTGGAACTGCATCGGCGCGATGCCGATGATGTCGTCAAAGCCCCAGCCGTTGGTGCCGTTGGGTCCAGACTCGTACATGGCTACGGTGCCAGTACGGTTCAAGATGTAGGCGAAGTAAGCATTGCGGTTGAAGGCAAAGCCGGCCATGCGCGGGAAGACGCACAGCTCGAAGGGGCCGCTCATCTGCGACGTCACAACGCGACGCACATTCAAGCTGAAGGCCGAGATGATCGAGACCGAGTTATCGAGCTCGTTGCACACGAGGATGTCTTCGTTACCCGGCTCCCAAGCGATACCGCGCGGGCCATGGCCGACCACAGTCGTCTTCACGATCTGGTGGAAGGTGGCCTTCTCCGGATCGATGTCGATGAAGGAAACCGTGTCGGCGGACTGGTTGGAAACCGCCAGGAAGTCGAGGTTAGGCCCCATTGCCAAGGACGTGGGGTCCGGCACAGGGATGCGATCGACCACAGTCATGCGGTTCGAGTTGAAGACCGTGATCTCACGGCGCTGACGATCCAAGAGGTACAGGAAGTGACCCACCTGCTGCCGGATCTGGTAGATGTTGCAAGCATCCGCCGACACCTGACCCTGGGAAGGGCCCAGGAAGTAGATGTTCTGCTCCGTGGTCAGTAGACCGCTGGGCGGAATCGGGGGATCCGAGTTCGGAGTACCGAAGGGATCGCCGGGCACCAAGAAGTTGTTCTTCGAGGGGTTGCTGTTGGCACCTACCACCGGGCCGATGAAGTGATCGACGGTGGTCGGCTCAAGGCCGTTCAAGAAGGGCGACACACATAGGGGCGGGAAGCTCAGGGGCGGCGGGTTGGGATGCGGTGCCCAAGAGATCGCGTTCTCTGCACCAGCAGCCACTCCGTTGCCGAACTGGTTCTGGGACAAGGGCCCCAGGGAGTTCGGGCCTGCGGCCACCGGGGCGACAGCCTTGAGGCCGTCAATGGCGCAGACACTACCGCCACCGGACTGACACCCGAAGGGCGCAGGCGCGTTGTTAAAGACGCCGTCCAAGGCGTGCCCAGCCATCATGTCGGAGACGTTCGCCACCAGGGGAGCACGCACCAACAGATCGTTGAGCGAGCTGTCCCTGGTCAGCGTGAAGGCTCCAGCTGAGCCACCATCGATGGTGCACGTACCCACCGAAATCGGGGGCAAGAGACCAGTCTGCTGGCTGATGTTGGGGTTGTAGGGAAAGATCGAGTTGCCCTCGATCGGCACTCCATTGATGAAGCTCGGGTTGCCGGTGGTTTGGCCGAAGCCGTTCAGGTCGACAACGCTAACACCAGGACTAGCGCCGGAGCGCCCCATGTAGATCGCATCGGGCATGACCGGCGTGTTGACCACACCAGGCCCTTGGCCCGTCACGAAGAAGGTATCGGCACCCAGCAGGTTGCTGTTGCCGTTGACCTCATTGGGATCCTGGGGATTGGGAATACGCGCAAGGTCCTCCAACTGAGCAGGATCGATACGGATGTTGACCGTGCTGAAGTTGGCCACGCAATCCGAGAAGGAAGGGCCTGACCCGGGGAAGTTGAACGCCGGGGTCAGCTCGTAGACCGAAAGGTCGAAGACCGAGGGCGGCGTGACCGTGAAGGGCACTTCGGTCAAAGCCGTGTTCGGCCCAAAGGTCAGGTGCACCAGGGACGACAGGCTCGGGGGCGAGCCATCGTCCAGGTCACCCACACTGAGGGGCTGCACCGGTTCGGTGAACTCCACGCGCACACGGGTCAGGGGATCCACATTCACGTCACCGTTGCCAGGCGTGATCAGCGGAGCGCTGAGCGGCGGAGGCGTGGTGATGATCTCGGGACCATAGATGTCCTCGCCAACCGTGCTGGACGCCAGAGCGTTGTGGATGAGCGACTTGCCGTTCTCGGCCCGCACGGCGGTGGTGATCTTCATCTTCACCTGCACGCCCGTGGGAAAGGTCTCGTGCAAGGCCAGCGATCCGTCGCTGTCGGGCACGAACACCAACACATTGGGTGAAATCAGGTTCTCAGAACCAGCGAAGCTGGTCTCTGTGCCCGGGTAACCCAGGCCGGGGTTACCCGGCACGAGCGGCGTCACGCCGTCCTCCTGGAAGACCGTCGGACGGCCACTGGCATCCGCACGCACCCAGGTCTGGAGCTCAATCCCGCTCGGACCGGCCACGTAGGTTTGGCCATTCACGAACGCGCGCCCGATCACAGGGAATGAGTTCCCGGAGAGAGGTTCGATGTGCGAAACCAACACGGCGCCCGTGAGCCCGGAGTTGGTTACGCCGCCGGAAGATCCGTCGAGCACCGTGCTCAAGTCCAAGGGTTGCGTGAAGCGCGCCGCCATGAAGTGATTACCCGCAGCGCCCGTGGGCAAGATCGCGGTCTCTTCAAAGTGCGGAACCGGCAACACGTCGTTGCCCGGACTTACGTTGTCCACCAGATCCTGGTAGGTCAGGATCGAAGTGATGAGCGGTGTTGGATTTCCTTGCGGGTCAAGTTTCTGGATGCTGTGAGGCAACAACTGGCCGAAGCCGTTGGTTACTTCTACTAGGTTCATGGTCGAGCCTGAGCCTGCGTCTGCTGGCAAGCTCTCCGATCCGCCACAGGCGAAAAGGGCTCCGATGGTGGGCAGGAGCCAAAAAGGTCCGGCCGATGTCGACTTCTTCATGTGTCCTCGTGGGATGAGAACCGGGGAAGGGTCCGGTTTCTCTAGTCAAGGGGTGAGGGGTGCATGGCTCCGCACCGGGGTAGCGCAGAGCAAATGAGTCGTGCTGGGACTGAGCTAATTACAAGCGCCGTGCCCAACGCCCGGCCTGCCCCTAAGGCCCATCAGGACCCCATTCCCGACCTACAGGGAAGGCCTTTCCTAGTGGAGTGAGCGCTTTTAAGCGCACACTGTGCTGCATCGCTCAACAATTGCGCTTAGATCCAAACATCAACAAGTGACCACAAGAATTAAAAGTTGTGTGAACGTCCAATTCATAAAAGAATCCGCGTTCGGTTTGGCGCACACCCTGAATGGGCACGAAGAAGCCCCGGCGGTCCCTGAGGGA
>JBLIOL010000034.1:0-25455 GCA_047639615.1 Planctomycetota bacterium
CCTGATTGCGGCTCCCGAGGAAGGTGGCGAGGATGACCTTGATCGCGTCGTTCTCGTCGGGGTCGGGCAGGCTCACTTCGCGGAAGGTCTCAATAATCAAGCGGCGCCTGCGGCGCCATTCCTTGGTATAGCCCGGCTGGGCCTCGGTGCTGGCTAGCAGATTGAGGGCTAGGGCTACGCGTACATCGGTGTTGGTTTCGACTTCTAGGGCGTCCAGCATGAGCTGGGTGGTGTTGCCTTGGCGGGTCTTCCATGCACCGCAGGCCGCGGCGAAGCGGCGGCCGGGGACGGGTGACTTCAGGCGCTCGAGCCAGAGTGCCAGGGTCTTCGAGTCGAGGGTACGCGCCATACGCCGGCTCGCATCAGCTAGGGGTGCGTTCCAATCGAAGCGTTCGTACCAGAGCTTCCAATCGAGCTCGCCAGTCTCTTGGTAGAGGTCGAAGACGATGGCCCAGCCGACGAAGTGCACGAGCACGTTGCTCTCCATGCTGGTTGCTGCGCCGGAGCTGACATCCAAGAGGTCGCGCAGCTCTCCGGCACGGGGTGTGTCCTCGCGCAGTTCGCGCATGGGCCAGTGAGCCAATCCGTCCAGATACCACTCGCCGTCGTACATGCAGCCGTCGCCGAGCAACGTGGCGACGCCTTCCTCGAACCAGAGCGGGAGCTCGATCTCGCGCTCGGAAAAGTGCGCGTGCACAAGCTCGTGCAGAGCGGTGCTCGTCTCGGGTGCGGCGATGAAAATGCCGCCATCGGAGCCGAGGTTACCGCCGCGGGAGTGCCAGGCTTGAATGCGGGCTGGGCCAATCCCGCGGACCTCTTGGGTGCCGGTCTCAGCTGCGTCGAGAACCACCGTACGGCGCGGGCCATCTATGCCCACGGAGCCGTGCCAGGCGTGTACGGCGACGGGGGTCTTGAAGGGGCCGAGAATGGACTCGACCGAGGTCATGGCGGGGTTGAATGCTCGCTCCCAGGTTCCCGCGTGGATGGGATTCGAGGGCAGTTCGTACAGGGTCCAGGAGTCGTAGCGCTGGACTTGACGCCAGCTTGAGCAGGAGCCAAGGGTTAGGGCAAGGCATGCCGCGAGTGCGCGTCTAAGCGGTCGCCATGGGCCCATGGAGGGGGCTCCGGCGCAGAAATCGAGGATAGGGGAAGCCATCGGGGACCCGGCCCTTCCAGAGCGGGGGTTGATCGCTACTCTACCGGCCCCCGTGCGCGCTGGGTTGGCGCGCCTTGACCTTCGACCTAATCCCTACCGAGCCCCATGGCCTCCTACAAAGCAACTCTCGACGCCGAGAACAACATCGTCCAAGTGGTCATCACCGAGGACGACGGCAGCGATCACGACTACCAATTCGATTTCGACCCCAAATCGGGCCGCTGGGAGTTTTCCGAGCGTGACTTGCTCGAGCGAGACTTCGGCGATGACTGGGTCGAGGAGATGGAAGAAGAAGTCGAGCGCCTGATCGCTGGCAGTCGTTCCTAGCTGGAGTTATTGACCGTGCCGCGCGTTTTCCTGATTGTGCTCGATGGCCTGGGGGTCGGAGCGTCCCCTGATGCAGCCAGCTTTGGTGATGTGGGCGCCCACACCCTCGACCATTTGGTCGAAGCGGCCGGCGGCCTGAATTGCCCGCGCCTAGAGGCGCTCGGGTTGGGCCATATCGCGGGCGTGAAGAATGTGCGCCGGGTGGCTAAGCCCGAGGGCGCCTATGGGCGTCTGGCTGAGGTCTCGGCGGGCAAGGACACGCCCACGGGTCACTGGGAGATGATGGGCTGCAAGTTGGACTGGGCCTTTCCGCTCTTTCCGGATGGTTTCCCAGAGGACGTGCTGCAGGCCTGGTCGCAGCGCTGCAACCTGCCCGGCTGGCTCGCCAATCATGCGGCCTCAGGCATGCAGGTGATCGAGCAGTACGGGCCCGAGCACCTGCAGTCGGGCAAACCCATCGTCTACACCAGCGGCGATAGCGTTTTTCAGGTGGCGGCTCATGCGGAATCCTTTGGCGTGGAGCGCTTGCTCAGCATCTGCCGCGAGGCGCGGACCTTGCTCGATCCGCTTAAGGTCGGCCGCGTGATCGCGCGGCCCTTCGTGGGCGAGCCCGGGAGCTTCACTCGCACCTACGATCGTCGCGATTTCGGCATCGAGCCGCCCAGTGAGACCGTTCTCGATCGTCTGGCAGCGCGCGGCGTTCCGGTCTGGGGCGTGGGCAAGATCAACGACCTCTTCTGCGGCCGTGGTGTGACCCACGATGTGCACTCTGAGGGCAACGCGGACGGCATGCGTCTGACCCTCGAGCTAGCCGAGAGTGTCGAGTCTGGCCTGATTTTTGTGAACCTGGTGGACTTCGATTCGCTCTACGGCCATCGGCGCGATCCCAAGGGCTTCCGCGATGCCCTCGAGCGCTTCGACCCGGAGCTCGCCAAGCTGGAAGCGCTGCTGCGCCCGGGCGACTTGATCCTGCTCACCGCCGATCACGGCAACGACCCGACCTTCACGCAGACCACAGACCATACCCGCGAATACGTGCCGTTCTTGGCCGCGGGGCCGGGTTTGGACAAGCCGGGCGACCTGGGCACCATGCCCAGCTTCGCCACGGTGGGCGAGTGGGTCGAAGGCGCCCTGCGTTAGGGACGCCGCGCCCTTGGCGGCTTGAACTCAGGCGCGTCGGATTCGTAGACTTGAAGGGCTTCTGTCCGGAAACGCAGAACCCAAACCATGTATCGGCCCCTAACCTCGTCTTCGTCTACTCATCTGGGGATTTCCGCCAATGGCCGCAGCTGTCATTCGTTGAGGTCGTAGCGATGGACGTCCCCAAGAATGTGTGCGAGCCCACAGACCTGGCTATCTTCGGGGCTGATGCCGCCTTCGAGAATCTACTCCACGTGGGCCGGCCAAATATTGGCTCCAAGCAGCGCCTCTACGAACGTTTCGATGACATTCTCGAGCGGCGTTGGCTGACGAACGGTGGACCCTACGTGTTGGAGTTCGAGCGGCGGGTAGCGGATTTGTGCCAAGTGCCTGAGTGCGTCGCGACGTGCAATGGGACGATCGCGCTCGAAATCATGATTCGGGCATTGGGTATGACGGGCGAAGTCATCGTGCCAGCATTCACTTCACCAGCGACGGCTCACGCGCTTCAGTGGCAAGAAATCAAGCCCGTGTTTTGTGATGTGGATCCCGCCACACACAACTTGGACCCGAAGCGCATCGAAGAATTGATCACTCCCTTGACCACGGGGATCATAGGCGTGCATCTATGGGGCAACGCATGTGATGTGGATGCCCTGCAAGAGATCGCCGATCGCAGGGGGCTTAGTCTGATGTTCGATGCCTCGCATGCCTTCGCCTGCTCCCATGAGGGCACGATGATCGGAGGCTTCGGGGCCGCTGAGTCCCTTAGCTTTCACGCGACGAATTTTTTCAACACCTTCGAAGGCGGAGCGATTCTGACTCATGACAGCGAGTTGGCCGAGAAGATGCGGCTCATGCGCAACTTCGGATTCAAGGGTAAGGACCGCGTCGAGTACCTGGGTAGTAATGGCAAGATGACCGAAGTGTGCGCAGCCATGGGGCTGACCTCATTCGATGCCATGGACGGGTTCATCGCATCTGCGCTTGGCAACTATCACCGCTACCGTGAGCGGACCGAAGCTTTGGCTGGCCTGCACTTGGTACCGCACAACAAGGACGAAGCCAGCAACTACCATTACATCGTGGTGCAGGTTGACGAATCCAAAGCAGGCCTTAGCCGCGATGAGTTGGTGCGCGTGCTCGAAGCTGAAAATGTGCTAGCTCGGCGATATTTTTACCCCGGGGCCCACCTGATGGAACCCTATCGCTCACTGCAGCCCATGGCTGGGCTCGTCCTGCCCGTCACCGCCAAGCTCTCCGAATCGGTAATGGTCCTACCAACCGGTGAGTCCGTTTCTCTTGATGAGATAGACAGGCTCATGGATATTTTGCGTTGTGCCCTTGCCCATCCCGAGGTCGTCCGCGGCCAGCTGCTCTCTCTCGTACAAGCACCGTCATGATCTCACCGCGCGTCAGCATTTGCATGATCACCTACAACCACGAAGGTTGGATTAGGCAAGCGATTGAAAGCGTTCTCTGTCAAGACCTCGGGGATCTAGAAATCGTCGTTGGGGACGATGCCTCAACAGACGACACGCTAGCTATCGTGAACGATCTAGCTGCTCAAGACGCACGTGTGAGGCCACTCCCTACGGCCCAGAATCTAGGCGGCAAGAAGAACTTCGCGCGCACCTTCGACGCCTGCCGCGGCGAGTTCCTCTGTGCCCTTGATGGTGACGACTTCTTCACGAACCCAGCCAAGCTCTCCACCCAGGTGCGCATGCTCGAGGAGCATCCCGAGTTTTCGGGATGCTTCAGCAAGGCTCATCATGTGGGGCCAGACGGGGTCTCCCTCGGGGAACGAAACCATCCCTATCCTCACAAGGCGTCCTACACCAAGGAGGACTTCGCGCGCTATTGCCTGTGTGACTCTTCTTCAATGATGTCGCGCAGAGGCCTGTTCGGGAAGCTACCCCCGCTCTTCTACGACGCGCCCCAGGGTGACTGGCCGCTGCACATGTTGAATGCTCTGCATGGGGATATTGGATATGTCCCTGAGCCCATGTCCGCCTACCGGGTACACCCAGGCGGTGTTTGGAGCAAGCGCAGCGAAACCGCCAAGATCGCAACCAATCTCGAGTGCCAGCGTCAGTTCCTGATCCACCTCCCGCAGGATGTCGTCAGGGCGATTCACCCGAGCATCGCAAGGTCCGTCTGGGGCCAAGTTACGCTGGCCATGCGCGACCATCAGCTCGAGCAGCTCAATGTCCTCCTAAATTGGATGGACGAGAACTGTGCGGGCATGGTCAAAGCAAAGACTAAAGCCAAGGTACGTCAGTTCCTTCAAGTAGCACGCTGGGAGGGACACTAGTCTGAGCTGGGTATTCATAATTATTCGATTCAAATTGGTTCTGCTATCCTCCGTCGCCACTGGTGAAATTCCGAGCGGCATACCGTTCCCACTGTTATTAGAGTCCACCGTATGACCCCTTTCTCTTGGCGAGGACGAGTTGGTACTTCACCGATATTGCTGATTGCAGGAGCCCAGAAGTGCGGAACGACAACTCTTCATGACAGCCTAGCCAGGCACCCACGCATCCGCAAACCCCGTGATTCGGCTGATGGAAAATCACTCAAGGAGGTGAATTTCTTTAACCAGAACTGGAGTCGAGGTATGGAATGGTACGAGGCGCAATTTCCGGAAGGTCGTGGGATCTATCTGGACTCAACTCCTAATTACCTCAGCGATCTAGACAGCCACGAGCGAATGGCAGAGGCCTTTCCGGACGCGCAGATTCTGGTTTCCTTACGGGATCCGGTCGAGAGAGCTTACAGTGCCTACAACCACTACACCCAAGACCTTCCTCACTCACAGGGGTGGGATTGGGAGCGACCTGGCGAGAGCTTTGACTGCAACGTGGAGGCAGAACTTGAGGCCCATGGCCCTGCCGACATTGGAGTAGAAGGTTTGGTCGGCCGGGGGCACTATGCGGTTCAGTTGCGAAGCCTCCTTCGATGCTTCCCCTCAAGCCAGGTGCACGTCTTCATCATGGAGAGTTGGATCAAGGACCCCCGCCAGCTCCATCGCCACATGCTGCGTGAGCTAGGACTTAGTTCTCGCCGGCTTCGAACGAAGCTCTCGCACGTGCGCTCAAAGAGTGTCCCCCCGATGAGTGCAGAGGTACGCGATCGGCTCTCTAAGCACTACTCCCCACACAACTCTCAGCTGGAGGGAATCCTCGGAAGGGAAATCCGCGAATGGGATGGTGGCTGATCTAGGCCCAGCGCGCCCGCAGTCGAGCTAGGTGCAATCGAAGGCGTGCCTTGCGGATCTTGCGCTGCGGGAGCATGCCCTTGCAGTGCTCTCCAAGCCAATCGAGCAAGATTTTGGCTGCTTCACATTCGCCCTGGCGAGCGATGGGCTTGATTTGGCCTAGTACTGAGCGTGCGATCACTGGTCGGATTTGTCGCACGGTGTCCGCCGGCAGGTGGATCAGGAACTGGCGTTGCACTTCCAGGTTGGCAGCGACCTTTTCCACTAGCGATTTCTTGTTCCAAACGCCGTCGGGGTGGATGCGGTAGGCGGTGAAGACGCTCTCGATGTAACCGAAATCCCCGTGCATGGCATTCAGTATGTGCAGGGGCCAGTCCCCCTGAGGGGGGCTGTAGAAGAGCTCTGGCAATTCGCCGAAAACGGCGCGCCGGGTCATCATGGCTGCTGAGTCAGAGAGGCAGTAGCGGGCGAAATCGAGAATCGTGTAGCGTGCTTTGGGGGGCCTAGGGTGCTTGCCCTCACCTATGGGGGTGCCGTCCTCCTCGACCTCCTGGGAACCGGCGAAGACGCCAACCAAGTCCGGGTTCCGATCGAGCAACTCCACCTGCAGCTTGAGCTTCTGCGGGTCTAGAAAATAGTCATCGCCATCGAGGGCGTTTATAAACTCACCACGACAGGCACTGTAGGTGCGGGCGAAGTTCTTGCGGCCGCCGAGGTTCTTGTCGCTCGGCAGCAGCCGCACGCGCGGGTCACGGGCGGCATATTCCGCGACGATCTCTGTGGTACCGTCGGTGGAGACGTCGTCACCAACAACGATCTCGAAGTCCTGAAATTCCTGAGCTAGGACGCTCTCAATAGCCTCACGAATCCACCGCTTGTGGTTGTACGTGATCATGCAAATGCTGACACGGGGGGTCAAGAAGTGCAGTCCTGTCCGTGAAGCTTGTCGTATACGGCCGGCGCGTGGAAGATGGCCCGCTGCAGCACGTCCATCAGGCGGTTGACGTCCTCAAGGGAGAATGCGTCGCCCGTGGGCAGCACCATGACCGTGTGGGAAAGATGGTCGGTGACGGGCAAGACTAGACCTGCCATGGGTTGCAGGGAAAGGTAGGGTTCCATCTTGTGTACGCCAGGGTAGAAGTACCGGCGAGCGAGCACGTTCTCCTCCTCTAGCACATGCACTAAATCGTCCCGCGTCAATCCGGCCTCCTCCTCGTCCACCTGGACGACCAGGTAGTGGTAGTTGCAGGCCTCGGATGTGTCGTGGGGCACCAGCTTCAGGCCAGGAATCGGCTCGATGCGTGCCTTGTAAGCTTCGTAGTTGCGCGCTCCGGAGGCGATGAAGTCCTCAATAGCGTCAAAGGATGTGAGGCCCATAGCTGCGCAGACTTCGGTCATTTTGCCATTGCTGCCCAGGTAGATGACCTTGTCCTTCGACTGGAAGCCGAAGTTGCGCATGAGCCGCATCTTCTCGGCCAGCTCCGAATCATCGGTGAGGATTGCGCCACCTTCGAAGGTGTTGAAGAATTTCGTGGCATGAAAGCTGAAAGCCTCTGCCATGCCGAAGGCGCCAGCCATCTTGCCCCCGCGTGAGCATGCAAAGGCATGGGCTGCGTCGAAGACAAGCTTTAGGCCGCGGCGTTCGGCGATCTCCTCAAGTGCTTCTACGTCGCAGGGGTTGCCCCAAAGGTGCACGCCGATGATGCCAGTGGTGCGCGGTGTGATCAGCTCCTCAATCCGCTTCGGATCCAGGTTGTGGGTTATTGGATCCACATCGCAGAAGATCGGGGTGATCTCCTGCCACTGCAGTGCGTGTGCCGTGGCCACAAAGGTGTAAGCCGGGATGATCACTTCGCCGGTCATACCCAAGGCCCGGACCATGATCTCAAGGGCGATGGAGCCATTGCAGGTGGCGACGCATTCTCTGACCCCGCACATCTCTCGCACGCGTCGCTCGAAGGCCTGAACGTAAGGGCCATTGTTGGTCAGCCAGCGCCGTTCCAGAATGTCGTCGAAGCGTTCGTAGAGGCGCGCCTTATCTCCGATGTTTGGGCGCCCGACGTGGACGGGGGAGGAGAAGGCCGGGCTGGCTCCGAAGAGGGCCAGATCTTCAGGGCGACCGAGAGTCTTGGATTCGCTCACGAGCTTGATTCCACGGGGAGGGGGACTGACGCAACCGGGCAGCGGTTGAACTTGCAGGATGCCCGATTCAGTGGATGCAGGCAACCCTGGCCGGGGCCTTGGCGAGGACGGGACCCGGTGCGCCCCCAGGGTCAGTCGAAGCGGGCTCACGGAATGGCGTGGGCTGGCGTCGAGTTGTTAGGATCAGCCCGTCACAAGCCATGACGCGTCCCCCCGATCAAATTATTGGTGCGCCCCTACCTGAGGACGCAGCAGACACCGAAGCCATGCGAGCAGGACGGCCGAATGACGAGTCCTGGGCGCGCGGGAAGAGCGTGGGGATCATGCAGCCCTATCTCTTTCCCTACATTGGCTACTTCCAGCTGATTGACGCTACCGAGCGCTGGGTGGTCTTCGACACCCCGCAGTTCATCCGCCATGGGTGGGTCAATCGGAATCGAATTCTGCATCCTACGGAGGGCGCGCAATACATTCTGGCGCCTCTATCCAAGCGACCGCGGCATACACCCATCCAGGAGATGGTGCTGGCGGATAAGGCAGCCTGTTTGGATCGCATCCGCGGTCAGTTCCAACACTATCGCAAGCGCGCGCCCTTCTTTGAGGAGACGAATGCCCTGCTTGAGGCCACCTTCGAGGGAGACGATCCGCAGCTTTGCGCGTTGATCGTGCGTGGACTCGAGTTGTGTTGCGAGCGGCTGGGCATCGAGTTCAATGCGCGCGTGTTCTCCGAGATGTCACTGGACCTCGACGAGGTGCGAGGACCCGGAGACTGGGCTCCCAAGATCGCCCAGGCCCTGGGAGCCAGCGCATACACCAACCCCCTCGGCGGCGAAGCTCTCTTTGACCCGGAACAGTTCAAGGAGATCCAGGTGGAGCTCTCCATCCTCGAGACGACTTTATCGCCCTATGCTCAGGGTCGACGGCCCTTCGAACCAGGGCTGTCAATCCTTGATGTGTTCATGTGGAACACCCCCGAGCAGGCGCGCGCCATGTTGGCGGAACGAATTCAGCGCCCCGCGTCCGTCGATTAGACTTAGACCTTCTTCGCACTGATGCTACTCAAAGGCCCTGAACGCAAGCAGACCTTCAGCGCCGAGCTGGTCTTCACCACCTCGGCGCGCCAGGCCTGGGGACAAATTCTCGAACGCCTGACGGCCATCAAACAGCGTCCGTTGCGGTTGCTCATGCCAGCCTATGTGGGGCAGAACGACAAGGAAGGATCGGGCGTCTTCGACCCCATTCGGAGCATCGGGTCTGGCGTCCAGTTCTACGCCCTCGATGCACGCCTGGTTCCGAATGTGGCCGGCATAGAGGCTGCTATCGTTGGTGGTGACATCGACGTGCTCCTCATTATCCACTACTTCGGATTCGTTCAGGTCGACCTCCTAGCTCTCCGCGACCTATGCGATAGCGCCGGCGTCGTGCTCGTGGAGGATTGCGCGCATTGCTGTTTTCAGCACGGCACCGAACACGGTGTTACGGGGCACTTTAGCTTCTACTCCCTGCACAAATTTTTTCCCACGGAAACGGGCGGCGTGCTGCGACAGAACGCGGAGCTCGCCGGTTGGGCGGAGAGCGTGCCTAGTGAGGAAATGTCCGCTGCGTGCGATAGCGCTGTGCTCGCGCAACTATTGGCTACGGACATTTCCGCGGTGAACAGCTGTCGGCGAGAGAACTACCAATACCTCGAGCAGGCCCTCGCGGGGGTGCAGGGGATCACTCCGCTGTGGATTCTCGATCCGCTGACTGTGCCGCACAACTTCCCCGTATTGGTGAGTGCTGGCAGGCGTGAGAAGCTCTACTTCTACCTACAGGAGCATGACCTGATAACGATCGCCCTGTACTACCGTCTGGTGGACGAGTTGGACGAGAGGCTCTTCGCGACCTCCTTCGGTATTTCGAGCAGCATCCTGAATCTTCCCGTCCACCAGGACACGACCGTAGCGGACCTCGAACCATTGGTGGGGCACATTGAAGCCTTCCTCAAGTCCTGAGCCGAAGCCCATTGGGGGCTTCTTCGAGCTTGAATTCGAAGCCGCTGGCACGCCCGTGCACCCGCGAGCCAGCGCTCTCTCCACGGGGCGCTCGTGTCTGTATGCGATCGTCGAGTACCTGAAGCCGAAGCGCTGCTACTTGCCGCACTACACGTGCAATGCCACCCTCGATCCCTTTCATGAGTTGGGGGTGGAGGTGCTTTTCTACGAGTTGGATGCGGAGTTAAGGCCGCGCAACATCCCGCAGCTTGCGGCGGGGGATTGCTTCCTGCTGACCAATTACTGGGGCTTGCAACGCGAGCTTTGTGCGGAGCTTTCCGCGCGCCTCGGCCAGCAGCTGATCGTGGACGACACCCACGACTTCCACGCCGAGGGACCTTACCCAACCTCTTGGAGCTTTACCTCGGCGCGAAAGTACTTCGGGGTGCCGGACGGTGCCTTCCTGTACATCCCCGATGGAGTCTCAGAGGATCAGGTCGTGCCCGCCGACACGCCCTCCTTCGAGAACATCTCCGTGCGACATGCGGCCAGTCGTAGCGCGGGCTTGCAACAGTTGGCCTTCCGTGAATACCAGGCCTATGAGCGCAGCCTTCCGTGTGGGTTGTATCGCATCTCGCACTACTCACGTGCCATGCTGGCCAAGTTGAACCTTGGGGCAGCGCAGGAGCGCAGGCGCGAGAACTTCCTTCAAATGGCGCAGGCCTTAGGCGAGTACAACACGCTCAATATGCCAGCAAGTGAGGACGCGTCGCCCTTCGTCTATCCCTTCTTGCCGGCGCAGACCCTGAAAAAGAGCGAGTACTACAGCCAGCGCATTTTCGTACCGACCTACTGGCCGGATGTACTGCAGCGCTCGGGGGTGACCTGCGAGACCGCCTTGGCGGTGACTGCGAACCTGATCCCCTTTCCGATCGACCATCGCTATGGTCCCAATGATATGCAACGCATGGTAGATCTGACCTTGGAGCTCTTGGGCAACCCATGAGCGATCACTACTGGAGCAAGTTTTGGGTGGAACACGGTTCTGCATCCGCCGACGCCCATCCGCAAGCCCAGGTTTTTCGAACCCTGCACCGGGAGCCGATCGAACAGGCCAAGTGGGAGGACACCTTGGCCCACATCTCGACATCCTTGGCGCCGGGTGAGCAGGATCGCTTGCTCGACCTATGCGGGGGCAATGGCCTGATTGCAGGTGCCCTGGCCAAGCAGTGCAAGGATGTGGTCGTGGTCGACATTTCGGACGGCCTTCTGGCTCACGCAGGTGACCGTGGGGCGAACGTGCGCTGCCTGCAAGGGGATATGCGCGCGGTGGAATTTGAGGATGGGAGCTTTGAGCGCGTGCTCTGCTACGCGGCCCTGCAGTATTTGACCTTGGATGAAGCCGTGGCGCTCTTCGAGCGCGTCTACCGTTGGCTGACACCGGGCGGGAGCTTCTTCGTGGGGGACATCCCCGACGCAGGCCGGCAGTGGGAGTTTTTCAATTCTCCGGAGCGCCGTTCCGGCTACTTTTCGAAGCTGCAGGTCGGTGAGCCCATCGTGGGCACTTGGTTCGATCGCCAGTGGGTCTCCCATTTGGCCGCCCATGCAGGCTTCACCGGCGTAGAGGCCGTGGACCAGCCCGAGAGCCAGATCTACTCGTGGTTCCGCTTCGACCTTAGCTGTACCAAATGAGCTGGAACAACAGTGTTTGGATTGGAGGAGTGGCCCGCTCGGGGACGAGTTGGGTTGGGCAGATCTTCAATAGTCATCCGCAGGTACGCTTTCGCTTTCAGCCCCTGTTCTCGTACGAGTTCAAGGGTCAAGTGAACGAGGAATCCACCCCGGCCGAGCATCACGCTTTCCTCGATGGTCTGTGGAGTACTGAGTCAGAGTTCTTGACCCAGGCAGACAAGGTGCGTTCCGGGGACTATCCCGCGTTCGAGCGTTCCGAAGTGGAGACGACTCTGGTGTTCAAGGAGAACCGTTACCAGAGCGTGATCGAACCTATGTTGCGCAAAGTGCCCAATGCCTACGTGATCGGGTTGGTGCGCAACCCCTGCGCGGTGATCAACTCCTGGAAGAACAACGCTAAGGAATTCCCTCCCGGCTCTGTGCTTCGGGATGAGTGGCGCTTCGGTGCCTGCAAGAACACAGGGCCGGAGGACTACTTCGGCTACTACAAGTGGAAGGAGGTAGCCAACCTCTACCTTGACCTGGCCGAGCAGTATCCCGAGCGCGCCTGCGTGGTGCGCTATGAGGACATCGTCAGCCAGCGCCTCGAGCGCTGCGCCGAGCTGTTTAAGTTCATCGGCCTCGATCTGGATCCTCAGACCACGGCCTTCCTGACCAAGAGTGGCGACGAGCACAAGGGCAGCTACTACTCAGTCTTTAAAGACGAGGATGTAACCGTCAAGTGGAAGCAGGAACTCGACCCCTACATCGCTGCGGAGATCGAGGAGGACCTCCGCGGCACTCGCCTGGAGCAGTTCCTTGTTTGACGGGGCGCTCGCAGGCTCTCACTTGTAGCCGCGCCTACGGCGCTCCTCGTAGGAGCCGTTCTAGGACCGGAGGAGCGGGCACTATGTGGGCGCCGGTGTTGGTGAGGAATGCGGTGCGGGTTGGGTCATGCGGACGGAGTTCTACGGTTGCGAGAACCGCGTTGCCTAGCTTGGTAACTTCGTCGGGGGTCAGGGGGTTGTTGATGAAGAGGACCTCGAGGTCACGGTTGCCGAGGATGCGCTCGTAGACGTCTTGGAGTCGGTTTACGGCGTCGTCGAGGGGGCCGTCTAGATCTGCGTCGTGGCGCAGGCAGAGGCAGGTGCTCTCCACATCACAGAGGGTTTGACCGTACTCGCTGAAGAGCTTCTCTAGGTCGCTGTCGTCGTGGTAGTGCGGCCAGGCGAGGACCTTGTGCTGGGCGTTCGTTGTGAGCTCCATGGGCATGCGTGCTCGCTCGGATCGGTCCAGGTCCTCGAGGCCGCGGACTAGACCCTGCAGGTGCCAAATGCGTTCCATGCTCATGAAAACTCCTTCAAGGTGGCACGCCGCTTCTTTGGCGAACTCGGTGCCAGCCAGACCCGATTGGGTCAGGGCGCCTAGGTCGAGGTCGGCCAGGCTGCGCGCTGAGTTCTCAAGGGCTGAGAGCCGAACCTCTTTCCTGGCGAGTTGTTCGCTGAGAGCTGCGGGTTCGAGGGAATTGATCCAGCCCCATCGCTCGCATTGAAGCGCGGCGGGAGTCCGCTTCAGGAACTGAGCCCAGGATGTGGCTGAGCTGCGGGTAGCGGCGGCCAACTCACCGAGGTCGGAGCTGATCTGACTAATAGCCTTGGCTAGGGGATCGTAGCGTAGCTGGTAGCCGGCCTGCTGTAGGCGGAACGCCAACTCAGCGGTCACTACCAGGGGGCAGTTTAGCTCTTCATCAAAGCCATCGGCTTGTCTAATGGCTTGCGAGGAGAAGCTCACATTGCTGGAAAAGACTCCGGTCCAATCGTGAAGCGCCCGAGGGTCCAGGTATGTGAAAGGGTACAGAGCGCTTGAATTCTGTAGGGCCTCAGTTAGTGCATCTGCTGGATTGCGCTCTGGCGATGCGTAGGTGCCTTGCACGTACAGCGGAGTGGCTCCGTCCTGGGTATGCGTGGCAATGTGCGCACGCACCAATCCTGGCTGAGCGACGCTGGTGTCATCCAGGAAGAGCACGATGTCTCCGGTCGCTGAGACTGCGCCGAGGTTGCGGGCTGCGCCAATGCTGATGGGTTGGCGGTGGATGATCTGGCTGAGCGCGGCGAACGTACGCTGATCGAGATAGTGGGCGGTTTCGTCCTCGCTGCCGTTGTTCACGATGATCAATTCCAACCAGCCTGGCTCAACATCCTGATCCTCCAGGCTCGCTAGGCAGCGGCCGAGGGCGGTGCAGTTACTGCTCGTGACGATGACCACCGAGAGCTTTGGCTTGACGGTGGCTTGGCCAGATTGTTCCAGAGTAGATTCCCGCTGAACCTCCGGAGAAGTAAAGCCAGGAGCAGTCGCCCCGATGTTCCCCAGCGCCACTTGGATGGGTGAAGCTGCGGGAGCGGGATTGGTCTCCACATTCCTGGGGTTGGACAGGACCTCGAAGAGGCCACCGCTGTTGGGCTTGGAATCCGTCTTGAGATTCAAGTTCGTGTAGTCGAAGAGCTGCGGCATAGGCAAATCCTGCGGGCCCCATTTCGTTACGAAGGCCTCCCAGTTGGCTTGCATGTGGTTCGCGTGGCGCTGGCCTTTGGCTGCGTCCGGATAGGGCGCGTGATACACGAAGACGTCCTGGGCCACGCGGTTCTTGAAGCCGGCAGACATGCTGCGCAGGGCGAAGTCATCGTCCTCGAACCCCCAGGGCGAGAAGCGCTCGTCGAAGCCGCCGATGGTCTCGATCACCTTGTTGCGCACGAGCACGCCGAAGGAGGCGAAGAGTGAAGTGTCCCTGCCCTTGCGGTGGAAATCCTGCAGGCGTTGCTTGGAGAAAGCTTCCAGCTGTTCGGGGCTGCCATCACCGCTGTAGGCAACCTGCTGATCCTTGGAGGCGCGTTGGGCTACGAAGCAGATGCAGCCGACCCGCGGGTCCACGGCACCGTGGTAGTGTGCGCGCTCGAGCCAGCCCTCGGTGACGACGATGTCGTTATCCAAGAAACACACCCAATCGCCGTATCCGCGTGCCAGGGCTTGATTGCGTGCGGCGGGAGCACCGCGGTTCTCGGCGTTTGCGATCAGCTCCACATCGGGCTGTGCGGCGAGCCATTCGGCGCTGCCGTCGGTGGATCCGTTGTCCACAACAACCAGCTCGGTGGGCCAGTCCGCGTCCTGGTTACGACGCAGGGACTCGATGCAGTCCTGAGTCATGGAGAGCGCGTTGTAGGAGATCATTACGATGGTCGTGCGCGCTCCCTTGGGTGCACCCTTACTCGCCATCTGCATGGAGGCAACGCCGGTTTGGGCGCGGTGTACTCCGCTAAACCAAGGGCCCATGCTGACGTCTCGGATGCTGGAATCGAATTGCTCGATGGTGGCTTGATCGAGCTGCACACCGTCGCTCTGCATCTCGAATTGTTCCATGGCGGCGATCAAGGGCTTGAGCGCGGGGCGGAACGTCTCGGAGCTGTCGAGGGCCTTTTCGAGAACGTCCTGAACCGGTGTTGTTTCAGAGGCCCAAAGCATGCTGGGCTCGTTGTGCTTGGCCCACATGCGCGTAAGGTAGTAGCCGAGGCGTTCCGAACGCTCTAAGTAGTCGGTAATGCTCAAGCGGTGGTTGTGCTCTGCGCGGCAGCTCTTGAAGTGGCGTACTTCGTAGCCGAGTTGCTCGAGTCGGTAGCCGAGCTCCACATCTTCGACGATGGCGGAGTCGAAGAGTTGCTCGTCGAAGCCGCCGACCTCGCGCAGGGCAGCGGTGGGCATGGACAGGTTGCAGGTCCAGCAGAAGCCCCAACCCAGGGGCGTGTTCTCCTTGAGCCCCTCGAAGTTGAACAGTAGCGAGGTGCCTTGCAGGATCTGCATGAAGGCGCCCGTTCCCATAGCTTCCTTCGTGAAGTTGAAAGTGCCCAGAACGAGGGTCTTTGCGCCGACTGTGCGGTGTGCGGCGATGTGATTCGCGAGCAGATCGAGAGCCGGCACCGTGTCGTCGTTCAGGTATAGGGTTAGAGTGCCGCGAGTGTGCTCGATCGCGCTGTTGCGTGCTGCGGCGGGGCCGCCGTTTCCGCGCCGGATGAGCTTCAGGTCGTAGGGGTAGGCTTGCACGTCGAGCTGCACGGGCTCGGGGCTGCCGTCGTCCACTACGATGCACTCGAAGCGCTCATTGGGGAGTGTCTGTTGGCCCAGAAGGTCGAGCAGGTGGAACAGCTTTTTACTGCGGCCGTAGGTGGGGATGACGACGGTTAGTTCGGGGCTGTTGGACTGCATGGCTTGCTCTCGGGGCTTCTGTTGGGTGTGTTCTTGGGATGCGGTGCGGCGGGCGATCGCGGTGAATCCGCTGGCGCTATGCGGGTCGAGAAGCTCAAAGTCGAACCCCGCTGATTTCAGTTGGGCGGCTAGCGGGCCGTCCGTGGGATCGCTCTGGAAGTCGAGCACTAGCATCCCTTGGGCCAGCTTGGTGAGGATGCCGAGCTCGGCCGCGCTGGGGTCTTGTTCGGTGTCGACACGCAGAACCAGATCGAAGCCGGGTTCCTCAGCAAGCGCGCGCCTGACGCGGCCTTGAATGGGAGTGCCCTCCAGGAACTGGTAGCCGCCGGGGGGGCGTAGATTGGCTCTAGACCAGTGCAATTCGGCCTGTTCTAGGTCGCGCGCATTGGCGGCCAGGCCGACCACGCGCTGAGCGCCGGCGAGCACGTACTCGGCTGACCAGTAGGCGCAGCCGCAGTCCACGTCGAGGATGTGCATGCCACGCATGTCCACGTGCTGGAGCAGTTGCTCCACTAAGCGTTGTCTGGTTTGGGCGTCACGCACGATCAGCTCCTCAGCTGTTTGAATCGAACCGCGTCCAGGGATGACGCGGACGTTGTCCAGTTGCGCCGCATGGCGCCATGGGTGCAGGCTCTCAAGTCGGTCGGCCCGCGAGTCGGAACCGACGATGGTCTTGTCCAGGATCAGAAAGCCCGGGCCGGCCTCGGAGGGGTCGGGGTCCACGGGGCTTCCGTGTTCGAGCAGGGACCACAGCTGGCGTGCGTCACCTACGCGGCGCTCGGTGGGCCCGATGGCCAGTGGCTGGAGGCATGCCGGCCCGTCCAACACGGCGGCGGCGGTCTGGGCTGCCTTCTCAAGCTCTTCTGGTGTGAAGGGGCCGACAATCAGGCTCACTTCTAGGTCTTCGCACTCGCCCAGGTGCAAGCTGTGCGCACGCTCCATGGCGGCCTGGGCCTCCTCTAGCTCTCCGTCGAGTTCCGCATCGAAGATCAGCTGCAAATGCGCCTGCCGACCCAGCAGCTGCCTGGCAAACACATGCCAGAGCTGCTCGAGCGCACCGGCGCGTGACCAATTCGGCCAGGCCAGCACGCTACGCGGCTGGTCCATGGAGGCTGATTCGGTGCTGTTGTGGCCGGTGTGCATGGGTGGGAGTGCAGACCTCTGTGGGTCTCGTTCCTGAATCGGCAGGTCGCTCTCATGTGGAAAGGGTTTCCCTGCGCCCAGCCGAGAGTCCGTTCCACAAATGAGACGTGCGGCTTCCTAGGCCCTGTCCTAGGGGGTGTTCGCCGGCTGTCCTCTCGCACGGACAGACCCCTCTCCTGGGAGCCCCTAGGGCGTTGGCACGCTGCTTGAACTGTGCCGTGTATCTCCGCACGTTTCATTCGAGCCCCAAGCTCCATGCACATACTCAACCGCCGCCATATCCTCGCTTCAGTCCTCTTGCTCGTCCTTGGCGGCTCGAGCTGCATCGTCCCGGTGCACAACGGCCGACATCACCGACGCAGCGCCCACATCACCGTCGGGCACCGCAGCCAGCACAGGATCCACCACCCCGCGCCGCCCATCTGCCCGCCCCCGCACAGCTACCACTAGTCCGGACTCGTCACCAAAATTGTGGGGGCTGAGTGCAAGTCGTTCCCTGCTGGTGGCTGGGACTAGTTGTTACCGGAGGGAGCCCTTACGGGCCGTCTGGGACACCAACTCGGCCAAGCTACCAGCAGGGAGCGAGAGGTCGGCGGAGCCGCCCGATCACGCCAGCTACGCGCAATCCTGGTGACGAGTTCAGGCTAGAACTTCACGTTGAGGTCGATGCGTAGGCGCTGGCGATTGTCGTCATCGCTGGGATCATCTCCGGGGGCTGACAGCAGACCCCAGATATGCAGACCTACCTTGGAAGTCAGCTGACGTTGGAAGCCGAGCACGTGACTGTGATGGCCGGTGGCTAGCACGAAGTCATCCTGGGCGAAGGGTGAGAAGACCGACTCGCGCTCCACGTCCTGCAGCTGGTAGTAGGCCTTCCAATCTCCCGGCTTGCGCGCTTCTCCGAGGGCTAATCCCACGGCCCAAGCATCGGACTGTCCGCTTCGGGTGCGCCCGTTGTGAATGGACTCGGCGGAGAAGGTCAGCGGCAGCGCACCGCCATCCCAGCGCAGGCCGAGGATCAGGTTGCTGATGCCGAAGTCCGATGCGAAATCATCGGCGTTGCCGTCGGCGTCGCGGTCCTGGGTTAGGTTGCCGCGGTTGTCCGCGAACAATTGCCCGCCGCCGTCAGGCGATACATCCGTGTAGTGGTAGTAGCCCGCGGCCAGGGTGCCGTCCAAGTTTTCGGATAGCCGCCGGCGTAGGGCGAGCTGGGACACCACCAGGTACGCATCGTCGCCGCTGCTCTGCTCGATGAGCGCGTAGCCGCCGAGCATGAGTTCCAATTCCTGCAGGCCGGGAATGCTCTTGAAGGACTTGCGCGCGATCATGCCCTCCGGTTGCACGTCCGCATCCCAGAGCAACTCGCCGTAGACCTGGTTGCGATAAAAGGGGTGATTGAATTTGCCGGCTGTGATCTCGGCACCTTCCCAAGCGCCCGGCCTATAGGTCAGAAAGGCGCGGTCTAGGCTGAGTTCGATACCTTCGAGTCCGTCGCCGTAGGTGGCGTGGGGGGAGTTCGGATCCTTGCGATCGCCCGTCACCACGCGCGCGCCGATGGTGAGCTCCTCATCGAGCTGATAGTTGACACCCAGACGCATGCGGCCGCGGCTGCGCATGCGATCTTCGGTACCCGGTACGTCGGTCGTGTTCTCCTGGCGCAGGCGCAGGTCGCCGTAGAAGCGCAGGGCGTCGGCGGCCTGTTGCGGGCTCGCAGCGGGTTGGACCGTGCTCGCGCAGCTAGCCAGGCATAGGGCTAGTAGGCCTAGGGATCGTCGCTTGCTCATCGCGCCCTGCCCTGGTCGAGTGCGACCACATCCAGGACCGTGGTCGCATCGCTCTCGATGGTCACGTAGTACTCGAGCGAATCGCCGCTCTCCGGCCTTACGCGCACCAAGTAGGTGCCAGGCATGAGCAGGATGCGCATGGGCGACTCATCGTTTTCCCCGCGATGGTTGGTGATGCTGCGCAGGAAGCTCCCGTCGCGCCGGTGTAGGGAGTAGGGCTCGTGCGGGTAGTAGTAGAGGCCGCCGTCGTAGAAGGGGTAGGTGGGCGTGACGACCACCAGTGAGCCCATGCTCGGCTGCGCTTCCTGGCTGCCCACGGAACCCAGCACTCGGCGTCCTACGAAGTGGCGCATGAGCAGCGCTTGGCCCGGTGCGGATAGGGTCCACTTGACGAAATTGGCGAGGGCTGGATCGCCCCTGCGCCAGAGCAGGTAGAGCGGGCGCGAGATCGGGTAGTCGAAGTTGGTGACGTCGGGTTGGGCACCATCGATGGCCAGGGCGCGCAAGTCGCTGGCCTTGGGCAGGAAGGAGAAGCTGATGGCTCCAATACCTCCTGGGTCCGCAGCGACCTGGTCCAGCAGGGCGGTGTCGGGGCGCACGGTTGCGCAGCCGGTGTAGGGCTCGCCGCCCAATACCTTGGCCTGGAACAAGCCGTACGTGGCCGACTCTGGTGCGACCACGTAGGCATGCAGCGGCAGGTCCGGTCCGCCCAGTTGTGACCAGTTCTCGATCTGGCCCGTAAAGATGCGGCGCAGGTCCTCGGAGCCGAGCTCTAGCGTCGGGTTCTTGGCGTTGACCACCACGGCGATCGCATCGCGTCCGATCAGACTCGCGACCACACCGGATCCGAGGATCGCCGCACCTGGTTCGCGCGCGATGCCGGCCAGATCTGTGGTACCGGCTAGTATCGCCTGTTCGCCGCCGTCGCTCTCCGGTTGGGTATCGAAGGACAACTGCACGCCGTCGTAGGCGGAGGCGGCGTCGCGTAGGAACACGGCGACCGTGGAGGAACCCAGGTAGCGTTGGGTGCTGGGTGGCGCATGGTGGGTCGGACTTGAACAGCTCGCCAGCGCGGCGCAGAGGCCGGCGATGAGAGGCCCGATGGGTAGCTTGGGGGTGGTCACATACCCATTTTCGGCGAGAGTTCGATTTCCATGCGGTAGGCCTTAGGCGTAGGCGGGAATGAATAAGGGCGTAGCGGCCCGCGGAGCACGGTTCGAATGGCAGAGTCACCCCTGTTCGCCTGTCACCATGTCCTTCACCAAGCTTCTGATTCTGCTTCTACTGCTCGCCGCGGACCTGGTGGCGCAGTCGAACGAGCGCTACTCGCGCGCGCCGATCTCCTATGGCGAGGCTGGTGTGGAAGGACCACTCGAACGCTTGCTGGCGCGGCTTGAGGGCGGCGGCGAAACACTCGCCTTGGACGAAAATTTCGGCTATCTGCCGGCCTTGCTCGGCGCGCTGCAGATTCCGGCCTCCTCCCAGATGCTCGTCTTCTCCAAGACAAGTTTGCAGGCCGATCGCATCGGGCCCAGGACGCCGCGAGCGATCTACTTCGGCGACGACGTCTACGTGGGCTGGGTGCCGGGATCGAAGGTGCTGGAGATCAGCTCTATGGATCCGGTGCAGGGCCCACTGTTCTACACGCTGACTCAGCCGCGCGAAGGCTCGGCGCAGATCGAACGCGGTCGCGGCCAATGCCTCGCCTGTCACGGGGGATCGCAAACGCAGGGCTGGCCCGGCAACCTGGTGCGCTCCGTGCAGCCCGACCCGCAGGGGCGCCCGCTACTGAAGCTCGGCACGCGCTTCGTCGATCACCGCACGGCTTTCGAGGATCGCTGGGGCGGCTGGTATGTGAGTGGCACCCATGGCGAGCAACGCCATCAGGGGAATGCGGTCGTCGGACCGGAGCAAGAGGAAGTGGATCGGTCGGCCGGTGCAAATCTGACGGACTTGGCAGGGCACTTCGATACCGAGCTCTACCTCTCACCCCACAGCGACCTGGTGGCGTTGATGCTGCTCGAGCACCAGGCCGAGATGCACAACATTTTGGCGCGTGCTAGCTACGAGGTGCGCTTGGCCATGGCCCGGGATATTCAATACAGGAAGATCTTCGAGGAGCCCGCGGGCGGGGTACGGCCGGGCACCAAGCGTCTGATCGATCAGCACGCGACGCGCATATTGGACTACCTGCTCTTCAAGGCTGAGGCTGTGCTCACGGAGCCCATCGCCGGCACTTCAGGCTTCGCGGCCGAGTTCACCGCGGCGGGTCAGCGCGACTCGAAGCAACGCTCCCTGAAGGAGCTAGATCTTCAGACGCGACTGCTGCGCTATCCCTGCAGCTACCTGATCTACTCGCCAGCGTTCGATGCACTGCCCGCGCCCTTGCTGGAGGTGGTCTACGCCGAGCTCCTGACGATCCTCCAGGGTGCGCCCGCCTTCGACGAGCACATTCGGCTCAGCCTGCCCACCCGGCGCGCCATTCTGGAGATTCTCCTGGATACCAAACCCACGCTCCCCGAGGGTTGGCGCTGAGCGCACGCACCATGAAGACCAATCCGCCCATCAAGATCGAGCCCGAGCAGCTCGCCCCCGAGACCTTGCGCGGCGTCATCGAGGAATTCGTGACCCGCGACGGCACGAATCTCGCCGACGCGGACCAGAAGATCCGCCAGGTGCAGGCTCAGATCGAGCGCGGTGTGGTGGAGATTTGGTTCGACGAAGACACGCGCACCTGCAACCTACTGCCGATCTAGGCTGGTCTATTCAGGTCTACATAGGGGAAGCTGGTCGATGCCGGCCAAGACATCGAGCAAGAGGCGTGCGTCGATCTCGTCGAAGACCAGGGGCGGTTTGACCTTCATCACGTTGTGGTCCGGACCATCGGCGCTGAGCAGGATGCCTTGGGCGCGCGCTTGCTCGAGGATGCTGGTCAGGGCAGCCGCGTCAGGCTCACGGGTGTGCGGGTCTTTGACGACTTCGATGCCCAGGTATAGCCCTTGGCCGCGCACCGTGCCCAGGCGGCCGCGGAAGGCGGGGTGTTCCGCGGCTAGTTTGCGAAAGCCCTGCACCAGTTGTTCGCCAACGCGCGCGGCCTGGGCTTGCAGGCCCTCGTCTTCGATCACGTCGAGCACGGCCATACCCACGGCGCAGGAAACCGGGTTGCCGCCGAAGGTGGCGAAGTACTCCATACCGTTGTCGAAGGCCTCGGCCAAGGCGCGCGTGGTGACCACGGCGGCCATGGGGTGGCCGTTGCCGATGGGCTTGCCCAGGGTCACGATGTCGGGCAGGGCGCCTTGGGCTTCGAAGGCCCACATGTGGCTACCGACGCGGCCGAAGCCCACCTGTACCTCGTCGGCGATGCACACGGCGCCGGCGGCGCGCGCGTGGGCATAGGCGCCGCTGAGCCAGCCGGGGGGCGGTACTACCTGGCCGCCGCAGCCGATCAGCGGCTCTGCTAGGAAGGCGGCGGGGGAGCAGCTTGCGGCTGCTTCAGCTACGTGAGCGGCGTAGCGCGCGCCGAGTTCGGCATCGCCTGAGACCTGCAGCGGGTCGTCGGATTCAGCGCGATAACGGCCGCGGTAGGGATCCGGCAAGGGCACGATGTGGACCCAGTCCGGCGCGCCGGCGCCGCCGGAACCGGCGTGCTTGTAGTGACCGATGTCGATCAGGTTGCCGGTGTTGCCGTGGTAGCCGGACTCCACCGCGATGATGTCGCGACGGCCGGTGGCGGCGCGCGCGATGCGCAGGGCAAGCTCGTTGGCTTCGCTGCCGGAGTTCACCAGGTAGACCACTTCCAGGGGATCCGGGAAGAGCCCGGCTAAGCGCTCGGCGTACTGGCCCAGGCCATCGCTGAGGTAGCGCGTGTTGGTGTTGAGCTTGGCGATCTGCGCCTGGGCTGCGGCGACCACGTGCGGATGGCAATGACCCACGTGGCAGACGTTGTTGACGCAGTCCAGGTAGGCGCGACCCTGTTTGTCGAAGAGCCTGGTGCCGCGACCGCGTTCGATCTCCAAGGGCTCGTCGTAGGAGAGCGAAAGCGATGGACCTACGTGCTTCTGGCGTAGCTCGAGGCTGCGTTCGCGCGCGAGTGGTTGGTCCTCGAGCAGGGCGCGACCCAAGCGCTTGCGCAGGGTTTGGAGGGCGTCGTTAGGGGCGATCTCGAGCAGGCGCTCGAGGCTGATCCAGAGCGCGTCCTGGTGCACGCCCAGGTACTCATTCTCTGGTTCAAGGGCAGCGTCCTGGAGGGCGACCACGGCGCTGACCACCAGGCGCATGCACAGGGCGGGGAAGAGCACCTCCAGCTCGCCGTCTTCCAGGGGACGTAGTTCGTCGTAGCCTGCGGCGAGTTCGGCGAGCACGTCCAGGGGCTCTGCGCTCTCCAATACGGCGTAGGCTCCCGCCACCGCGAGCTCCAGCACGCGCGCTCCGCTGCGTAGATCCCCGAAGTCAAAGATGTGCTGTACCCGCGCCGGTCCCGTGCTGTTGGCGGCGATCAGGTTGTGGTCGTTGGCGTCGTGGTGGGTGAGGCCCTGGGGGAGAGCGTCGAGGCGGCCGTGCACATCGGCCAGGTACTGGCTCTGTGCGCGAACGAGCAGCGCACGGCGCTCTGCAGCGATGTGGGTCGGCAGCTGTCCGACGGTCCAGTGGGAGTTGGCCAGGTTCCAGCGCGAGGGGCGCCGACTGGCTTGGACCGCGGCCGGCGTAAGCGGCAGTGCATCCATGGCATCGCCGAGCCTTGCGAGCAGTCCGCCGAGGGCCTGCCAGGTGCCCACGTCACGCAGCTTCACATCGGCTAGAAGTGGTCCCTCCAGGTAGGCCAGCATCCAGGCTTGATGTCGCTGTCCATCCGGCCCCTCGATGGTGCTGCTAACCGAGCCGCCCAGGCTGCGGCGCAGGTCGGGCGTGACGCCGGGTAGGGCCGTGTGCAAGTGCGCGAGTAGTTCCTGCTGCAAGGCGAGCAACGCAGCATCCTCTGCGCTGTGGGCGATCTTCAGAACCCAGGCCGGTGCGCCATCCGCGGGCTGCACGCGGAAGTTCTGGTCGATGTGGCTATCCAGGTGCGTCGCGCTTCCCCGTACTCCGAAGTTGTCGGCGGCGATGCGTTCAGCGTCCGCGCTGGAGAGGCACGGCACCTGGGGTCGCACGTTGGCCGGGAGGCTGTCCACGGGGAGGGTCATAGGGAATAGGGCTGAGGAGCCGACGCAGAGATCCTACAGGCATCGCGAGTGCGCGGAGCCTCGGCCCTGCCCATGTCGTATCCTCTGGCCCATGGACCCCAGGGAAATCCTGCGCATGAAGCGCGACGGCGAGCGCCTGACACCGGAGGCCATCGAGGCCTTCTTCGAGGGCTACTTGGCCGGCGATATTCCGGACTATCAGGCCAGCGCTCTGCTCACGACCATCTTCATGCGCGGCATGAACGCGGAGGAGCTCGTGCCCTGGACGCGCGCCATGCTCGAGAGCGGTCCCTCCCTGGATTGGCAGGGCATCGATGGGCCCATGGTGGACAAGCACTCCACGGGCGGCATCGGCGACAAGGTTTCCTTGCCCCTGGCGCCGGCACTGGCGGCCTGCGGCGTGCGCGTGCCGATGATCTCCGGGCGCGGCTTGGGTCATACGGGCGGCACCTTGGACAAGCTCGAAGCGATTCCGGGCCTGCGCGTGGCACTGGACCTGGACGCCCTGCGCACGCAGGTGGCGGAGGTCGGTTGCGTGATCGCGGCGCAGACGGCGGAGCTGGTTCCGGCGGACGCGCGGCTGTATGCCTTGCGCGATGCGACCGGCTTGGTGGAGTCGATTCCGCTGATCGCTAGCTCGATCCTGTCGAAGAAGATTTGCGAAGGGCTCGACGCCCTGGTGCTCGACGTGAAGTTCGGTAGCGGCGCGTTCCTGCCCGATGTGGAGCGCGGGCGCGAGCTGGGCCGCACCATGGTGGACTTGGCCAAGGGCTTCGGGCTCAAGGCGGTGGTGCGCATGACCTCCATGGAAGCGCCCTTGGGCCGCGCTGTAGGTCATGGGCTGGAAGTGATCGAGAGTCTCGATTGCCTCGACGGTGGGGGTCCGGCCGATCTGCGCGAATTAGTGCTCGTGCTTGGCGGCGAGTTGTTGGCTTCGGCAGGCGTTGCCGCGGATGCGCAAGCGGGTGCGCAGCGCTTGGCGGCGGTGCTCGATGACGGCAGCGCTCGCTCGGTCTTCGAACGCATGGTCGCGGCCCAGGGCGGCGACGTAGAGGTGCTCCACAAGCGCGAGCGCTTGCTCACGGCACCGCACGTTATGGAGCTGCGCGCGCCCTCATCCGGAAGCCTTGGCTTTGCGGAATGCCGGCATGTGGGCGCGGCCGTGGCGGCTCTTGGCGGGGGACGCAAGACACCCGCAGATCGCATCGATCCGGGGGTTGGCGTGGTTTGGACCTGCGCCGCCGGCAGCCAGGTCAGCGCCGGCGATGTGCTGGCGCAGGTGCATCACGCAGGGCGCGGTTTGGAGCAGGCCGAGGACCTGCTCCTGCGTTCCTTGAAGCTGGACGGGCCCGCGCCTGGACCGCTCGTGGCCGAGCGCATCGCCTAGGGCGCGCTACTTGTCGAGGGTCGCCTTCGGGGTTTCCTTCAGGCTTTCCTTCAGGGTTTCCTGCAGGGGACCGAGGTGGGC
>JBLIOL010000035.1:0-25197 GCA_047639615.1 Planctomycetota bacterium
CAGCGCTAGCGGACCGCCCTCCAACTCCGTCCAACCCAGAACCCCTCATCGCCAGCCTCCGGCTTGCCGCCTGGCGCCCTGCGCCCCCCCCGGCCAGAGGCCGGCTCCGGCGCACTCAACCCTCAGCACCAGCGGACCGCCCTACCACTCCGCTCCCACCCCGACCTTCCCATCGCCAGCCTCCGGCCTGCGGCCGGGCGCCGTCGGTCCCTAGCGCCCTGGGCCGCACAGCGCACAGCTACTCGGAGCCCAGCCTTTCCGAGCGAAGGGGATTAGCGAGGCAGGCACCGGGATTCGGGCGACTCGGTCCTCCGCACGCGCTACCCTGCTGCCATGTTGGAGATTGCTGGCATCTTCGCGGTAGCCCTGCTGGGCGGCGCGATTCCCCTCTGGGTGCGTTGGAAAGAACGCGGCCTGCACATTGCGCTGGCCCTGGCCACGGGTGTGTTCCTAGGCGCGGTCTTCCTGCATCTACTGCCGGAGGTTGCCATGCAAACCGCGGAGGCTGCCCTGGCCGACGACCACGGGCACGACCACCCTGGGGAACACCTGCACGGAGATCTCCTGCCCTGGCTCTGCATGCTGGTAGGCGCTCTCGGCGTCTACTTAGTAGAAGCACTCTTTCTGCGTCCGCACGACCACGACGAGCTGCACCGCCACCGCGCCGTGAGTTGGTCTGCTCTCTTGGGCCTCGCGGTGCACTCCCTGACCGCCGGCATGGCCTTCGCGGTCATGCGCGGCAAGAACATCGAGAGCGCCATGCTGCTGGCCATCCTGACTCACAAGGGCTTCGAAGCCTTCTCGCTGACGTCGGTCTTTCAGCTGGCCCAGTACAGCCGCAAGCAGGTCATGCTCGTGGTCTTCTGCTTCGCGCTCGTTACGCCCGTGGGCATCCTGCTGGGCGACTTCCTGGCGGAAGGGCTCGGCTCCCAAGGGGTGCTCATGCTCAACGCCCTGGCCGCGGGCACCTTCCTCTATGTGTGCCTGTGCGAGCTCTTAGCCGAGGTCTTCCACCACCGCGAAGACGGTGCTGCGAAAATGGGCCTGTTAGCCGTGGGTGTGGGCATCATGTGGTTCGCCCATAGCGCGGGGATCTAGGCGTGGGCGACTACGGCCTAGCCCTTTGGGGCATGTTGGTAGAAGCAGGACCATGGCTGCTGCTCGGCCTAGTCGCAGCGGGATTGATGCAGGTCTACCTGCCCACCGGTTGGGCTGCCAGCAAGCTAGGCGGCCGCGGTTTGAAGCCCGCAACCTTCGCGGCCCTCGCCGGTGCGCCCTTGCCGCTCTGCTCTTGCTCCGTATTGCCCGCCGCAGCGGCCTTGCGTAAGGCCGGCGCGAGCCGCGGCGCGACAGCTTCCTTCTTGGTGGCAACCCCCGAGACCGGGCTCGATTCCGTGGGCGCCACCTGGGCCATGCTCGACCCCGTCATGACCCTGGCGCGACCGTTGGCCGCCATTGGCAGCGCGATCTTTACTGGCCTAGCGGTAGACGCCGTAGCCCACGAAGAAGAGCCGCAGGCCGGGCCCGAACACGAAGAACACGAAGAACACGTCCATGCGGCCCCCGAGGGCCCGCCCCTGAAACGTGCCCTGCGCTATGCCTTCGTGGATCTCCTGGACGATTTAGCGCCCGCCCTCGTGATCGGATTCCTGGTCTCCGGCCTGCTACTACTACTGCTGCCCGACGACCTCTTTAGCACCACGGTCGCGCCCGGCTGGCCCACCTACCTGGTGCTGCTAGTCACCGGCATGCCGCTCTACGTGTGCGCCACCGCCACCACGCCCGTGGCCGCCGCCCTGATCATGAAGGGCGTCTCCCCCGGCGCGGCCATGGTGCTGCTGCTCGCCGGTCCCGCTACGAACCTGGCCACCCTCGGGGTGGTGCGTAAGCTCCTCGGGACACGTGCTTTGTGGGCCTACCTGGCCGGAACAGCCGCCAGCGCCCTGGCAGCCGGCTGGTTCGTGGACTGGATCTACGCACATTGGCAATTACCCGCTCCGGTCGCCGCATTGGCCGCGGAAAATGCATCCCACGGGCCCTGGGCGAGCCTTGGGGGCGCCATCTTCGCCGCGCTGCTCGTGCTGGCTTGCCTGCGCTTGCTACGGGCGCGTCAAAAACGATCCCAGCAGAGCGGTTGCTGCTAGCGATCGGATCGCGCGCCCGTACGGACCGCTACACTGCCCGCGACCATGATCAAGCGCCTCCTAATTACCTGCCTCGGCCTCCTGGCCGCCTGCGCCTCCGGCTCCCAGCACCCCGGGCCCTCCCGCATCGTGCTCGCCATCCACGGCGGCGCCGGCACCATCCGTCGCGCCGACCTGACGCCCGAGCAGGACGCCGCCTACCGCGCCGCCCTCGAGGGTGCGCTGCGCGCGGGCTACGACGTGCTGCAATCCGGTGGCAGTTCCCTAGACGCCGTGGTCGCAGCGATCCTGCCCATGGAGGACTCGCCCTTATTCAACTCTGGCCACGGCGCGGTACTGACCGCCGAGCGTCGCTGCGAGTTGGATGCGTCGATCATGGACGGCAACGGTCCGCGCGCAGGCGCAGTCGCCGGCGTAACCACGGTCAAGCATCCGATCCTGGCTGCGCGCGCGGTCATGGAAAAATCCGAACACGTGCTACTTGCAGGCTCCGGCGCGGACGCCTTCGCCGCTGCCCAAGGGCTCGAGCAAGTGCACAACAGCTACTTCCAAACCGAGCGTCGCCGGCGCCAACTTGAAGAGCAACTCGGAGACACCAAGCACGGCACCGTCGGCGCCGTGGCATTGGATCAAGCCGGCCATCTGGCTGCCGCCACCTCCACCGGCGGCATGACCGCCAAGCGCTGGGGCCGCGTGGGCGACTCGCCCATCGTCGGCGCCGGCACCTACGCCAGCGACGCCACCTGCGCCGTTTCCGCCACCGGCTGGGGCGAGTATTTCCTGCGCGGCGTGATCGCCCACGACGTGGCCGCACGCATGCGACACGGCCAGCAAAGCATTAATTCGGCCGCGAATGCGGCTATTCACGATGATCTGACCGCTGCCGGCGGCACCGGCGGCCTGATCGCCCTCGACGCAAACGGCCGCTTGGCTACCCCCTTCAACACCGAAGGCATGTACCGCGCCTGGATCGATCAAGACGGCCGAGTCACGGTCAAAATCTACGCCGACTGACACCATGAAAGCTCTCTCTCTTTCCTTGCTCGCTCTGGCGAGCGTGTGCGCCCTGGCCTGCTCTAGGCCCAAAGGCAGCGATGCTTCCAAAGGGGCCGAAGCTGTGGCACTACCCACCTCGCAGCGCATTGACATGGCGCCGATCCAAAGCGGCTCCGCACCCGCGGGCGGCCTGCTCAGCAATCCCTATGGCAGTAGCGATTCCCCGGATGACGTCGGGGACGCTAGTACCGAGATGGACCCGAACCGCGTGTTCGACCTCAAGCCCCTGGACGAGCTCGAGCCCAAGCCCGAGCGCGAGGGCGTCATCTCCTTCAGTCGCCTGTCCCTGGCTGGCACGGATGTGGAGAGCCTGCTGGACCACCTCTTCCCCCTGACCGGGGAGGATCCGCCGCCCTACGACTACCCCGAAGAGGTCGCCGCTCTGGACGGCACCGAGGTCAAAATCGTGGGCTACATGATCCCCTTGGAGTGGAGCGACAAGAAGGTCACCGAGTTCATGCTCGTGCGCGACCTGGCCGCCTGCTGCTTCGGTGGCATCCCGCGGCCCGACGAATGGGCCTTCGTGAGCCTGCCCGAGGGCGAGGGCGTCGAGTATTTTGTCTACGTGCCCGTGCTGGTCACCGGCAAGCTCAAGCTCTACCCCCTGAAGCAGCCCAAGCAAGCCGTGGAAGGCGAAGAAACCCCCTCTGAGGGTGCTGAGAGCGCGCTTTCCGGGGATGAGACAGCCCCCGAGGCGCCCACGAACCCGCTCGACATCGAATCCGTCTTCAGCCTCGTGGCCACCAAGGTGGAGCGATACTAGGCCAACCGACCAAGCCTTCCCGAGAAGGTCTGGACAGGCTGCTGATCCGCTCCTACGCTCCTCGGCTCGATCACCGCGGATAGTCCGCGTTCAACCAAGAGAATACCCCATGTCCCGTACTTGTCAGGTCACCGGCCGCGGCACCCGTGTCGGCGGAATCACCGCTCGCCGTGGTCTTCCCAAGAAGGCCGGCGGAGTCGGCCTGCGCACCACCGGAAGGTCCAAGCGAACCTTCAAGGTGAACGTCCAGAAGAAGCGCCTTTGGGTGCCCGAAATCGGTGAGTTCGTCCGCGTACGCCTCTCCACACGCGCCCTCAAGGACGTCAACCGCAAGGGTGCTTTCCAGGTGCTCGTGAAGGCTGGCATTCTCAAGGCCCGCCAGGCTGGCCAGCACACGCGCGCCGAGAAAGCTGAGGCATAGCCCTCGCAGTGAGCCCTCGCTGGGCTCGCACTTTGCGGTACGCACCGTCTGGCCCTATAGTGCCAGTCTCGACCTCCCCGATCGGATTTGGTTCCAGTCGGGGAGGTCGAAGCATGTACACCTAACCCCTTCCGCCCATCGCATCTCTTCAAGATCACCATGCTCAAAGCTCTGCTCCCGGCCGCCTTCCTCGGCGCCGCCGCCCTGATCCCGACCGCCCTCCCCAGCACCACCGCCAGCAGCCAGCCCAGCGTGGTCGGCGCGGTACCCGCCATCCACTGCCAGGTGCCCTGCGGCATCTACACGGACAAGATGCGCGTGGAGATGCTGCTCGAAGATGCTGCCACCATCGAGAAGGCCATGAAGACTCTGGTCGCCATGGACGCCGAGGCCGCACCCAGCAAGAACCAGATGGTGCGTTGGGTCATGACCAAGGAGCAGCACGCGCAGGACATTCAGGACCGCGTAGCCGCCTACTGGCTGGCCCAACGCATCAAGGCCCCCAAGGCCGGCGCCTCCGCTGAGGACACCGCCGCCTACTACCAGAAGCTCGGCCTCATGCACGGCATCACCGTGGCCGCCATGAAGTGCAAGCAGACCACCGAAGCCAGCCATGTGGCCAAACTGCGCGAACTCTCCAACGCCTTTTCCGCCGCGTACTTCAGCCCTGAAGACTTGAAGCACGAACACAAGGATCACTAGGTCTCTCCCCTAGTCCCCCGCGCTTCCCCAGCCAGCCCCCCCGCATGTCGATTCAGATCCACGACTCGCTCACCCGCGAACTGCGTCCCTTCACGCCCCTCATCGAGGGACAGGTGCGCATGTACGTCTGTGGTCCGACGGTCTATGACGATGCCCACGTTGGGCACCTCATGGGTCCTGTGGTCTTTGACACTGTGGCGCGCTGGCTGCGGGCGCGCGGCTATGCCGTGCAGTTCGTGAACAACATCACGGACATCGACGACAAGATCATCCGCCGGGCGGAAGCCACGGGCGAGGCCTGGGACTCGATCTCCCAGCGCTACACGGTGGCCTATAAGGAGCACCTAGCGGACCTCGGCATCGACACGATCACCGACTTCCCGCACTGCACCGAGTACGTGACGGGCATGGTCGACTTCATCCAGAAGCTGATCGACGCGGGCAAGGCCTACGAGGCCCCCGACGGCGTCTACTTTGAGGTGGGGATTCACCCCGGCTACGGCAAGCTCTCGGGTCGCAAGCTCGAGGATATGCGCAGCGGCACGCGCGTGGCCGCTTCGGAAGGTCTCAAGGACGCCTCCGACTTCGCCTTGTGGAAAAAGGCCAAGCCCGGTGAGCCCTCCTGGCCCAGCCCCTGGGGTGACGGCCGTCCCGGCTGGCACATCGAGTGCTCCGTGATGTCCTCCGAGTTGCTCGGCGGCGACTTCGACATCCACGGCGGCGGGGACGATCTCAAGTTCCCCCACCACGAGAACGAGATCGCCCAGAGCGAAGCCCACGGCGATAACTACGCGACCACTTGGATGCACAACGGCCTCGTGCAATACGGTGGCCGCAAGATTGCCAAGAGCGATGAGCGCATGCAGGACGCGGCCTTCCGCCAGCAGTTCCAGGCTCCCTGGTTGCTGGAGAACCACGGCCCGCCGGCGGTGCGCTACTTCCTTATGCGCTCGCCCTACCGCAGCCCTGTGGACTTCGAGCCCGGCGCCCTGGCCTCCGCCGCCACCGGCCTCAAGCGCATGTACCGCCTGCTCGGCGAGCGCCTCGAAGCGCCGACGATGGTCGGGCTCGAGCAGCTGCTCGCCCTGGAGTTGCCCGAGGCAATCGCCAAACAGCGCGAAGCCTTCTGCCGCGCCATGGACGCTGACTTCAATACTGGCGAAGCCGTCGGTGCGCTCTTCAGCATGCTGAGCGAAGCCAAGAGCCTGCCCGAGGATCAAGCCGAGCAAGCCTTCGACCTAGTGCGCGATCTGGGCCGTTTGATCGGCCTACTCATGCCCGGCGACGCCGCCAAGGTTGCCGGCGCCGGCTCCTCCGATGCGCGCCTGCAAGCCCTGCTTCCGGCCCTAGCCGAACTGCGCGCCGGCGCGCGCGAGCGCAAGGACTGGACAACAGCCGACGGCCTACGCGACGCCCTCGGCCCCTTGGGCATCAAGCTCCAGGACGGCCCCGAAGGCACCACCGCGGAGGTCGAGAGCCCGGCCGCCGATGACCTGGTCAGCCAGGCCCTAACCGCGGTCCTCGTGGTGCGCGACGAAGCCCGTGCGCGCAAGGATTTCACCACCTCCGACGCTATCCGCGACAAGCTGGCCGGCGCCGGCGTCTCCGTCCTCGACGGCGCTGACGGCAGCGCCTGGCAGTTCTCTTAAGAACCCAAGCCCCACCCACCATGCTCAAAGGTATCTCGCCCCTGCTCTCTCCGAAGCTGCTGGCCGCCCTTTGCCGCATGGGCCACGGGGATGAAATCATCCTGGCCGACGCCCACTACCCGGCCCACTCCAGTGGCATCCAAGTCCTACGCGCCGACGGCACCCAGGTAGAGCCGCTACTGCGCGCGATCCTGCCCTTGTTCGCGCTGGACACGCCCCCGTACGTGCCTACCCCCGTGACCATGATGGGCCCGGAGCCCGGCGACGCCATCGACCCGGCTGTGGAAGCCAGCTACCGCGCAGCCCTGGATGAACTTGCCCCGGGCACGCCGGACTTTGGCTTGATCGAGCGCAAGGATTTCTATGAGCACGCCAAGGGCGTCTTCATCATCGTCCAAACCAGCGACACCCGCCGCTACGCCAACCTGATCCTACGCAAGGGCGTCAGCACCCCGCCTTAGGCCTGAGCTGAGTCGCCCGCGAGCTGTTCGAGCGCGAAGTCGACGGCTTCGACGCGCCCAGCAAGACCTTGCAACAGGTCAACGACCTGCTCTTGGATCTCTTCGAGCTCAGCCGCGGAGCTCTTGATTTTCGACTGCGCGATGCAGTCGAAGATCACCCCATCGAGAACGTAGTCGGCGAAGAAGCTGTGCTTACGCAGTTCCGCGTGGAAGTCAGCCTGCACATCCAGGCTCGCAAGCAATGCCTGGAAGTGCTCGAGGTGGGTCTGGGCCCGACAGGAATCCCCACGCGCCTGATCGACTTCATCGTGCTTGAGTGCCGTGGTGAATAGGCCACCACCGAGCAGGTCGAGGACACCAAACCTACGCGCATTCCGCAAGCTCCGGAGCGCCCAGCCTAAATGCTCTAGTGCCTGCTTGCCGACCCGGAGGGCATCCAGCAGCTGGCTACACTCCGCGCGCAGGCTCTCCTCCCGAGTCTTGCCTCCCATCGGAGCCAATGCACCTTACGCATCCTCGGCGACGCAGCGTTCGCGGTCGGCCTCGAGAGTTGCGAGTTGGTCTTCGAGGGATGTGCGGCGCTTGATCAGTGTCTCAAGCAGGTAGTGCACCTGGCGCTGGGTCTTCACCGTATCTGCCAGGCAGCCCTGAATCTTCGAGTGCACGATGCTGTCGAAGATGAAGCCGTCGAGCAGGTAATCGGCGAAGCGATTGAACTCGCCGATTTCCACCTGGAACTCCGCATCGATCTGCAGGTCGGCGAGCTCGCTCTCGAAGTGGAATAGATCCCCCTGGGCCTCGGCCGCATACTCACGAGCCTCGTCCAACTGGCTGTGCTTAAGACCGGTGGCTAGGAAGCCTCCACCCATCAAATCCCAAGTGCCGTAGCCACGAGCCTTCTCCAGGCACTGGACCATCCCGTCCAGGCACTCGAAGGCCAACTCTCCGGCGCGCGCGGCCTCGCGCACTTCGCACTGCTCCGCGCGCGCAGCTGCGAGACGCTCATCGAGCTCGACGAGCTTCTCCGCAACCGGTCCCGCCTGCTCGAGTAGCCAAGTCTCCTTGCGCTGCATCAGAGCTGAGAGTGCTTCGTCCAGGTCGGCCTGGCCTTCGAGCGCCTTCAACGCTTCACGCTGCTCGCTCTTCTCGCGGCGCAGCTTGGCAAGCTCGGCCTGGCAACTGTCATAGGCCAGCTTGGCCTGGAACACATCCTCGCGCTCCTTGGCCAACTGCTCGGTCTTGCTCGAGAGGATCGTGTGATAGATGGAGGCGAGGCTGATTCCCTCCAGCTTGCGCACGTCCTCGTTCTCGGCATCGAGGACCTCCTTCAGCTTCTTCAAGGCTCCCATGCGCTCGCGACCGCGCGCGTCCGAGCGCTGGATGCGCGCGCGCAGCTTGTCGCGTTGCACACGCTTATCAAGCAGGTCCTGCAGCTCGAAGTTCAGGTCGTCCATGGCTCAGCTCTGCTTGCTCTGCCGGCGCAGGCGCTCCAGGTGCACGCCCAACAGGGCCACTTCCGGGGGCCGCACGCCTTCGATGCGACCGGCCGCGCCCAGGGTACGCGGACGCAAGCGGCCGAGCTTATCCACGGCCTCATTCCCGAGCCCCTCGAGGCTGGTGTAGTCGATGCCATCGGGGATGGCGGTGCTTTCTTGATGTGCCATGCGAGCCACGGTCTGCTCTTGGCGGGTGATGTACCCGGCGTACTTGATGTCGATCTCCAGGGAATCAGCATGCTCGTTATCGAGCTCCAACGCCGCGGCCTGGGGGTACTGCGCGCAGAGCTTCTGGAAATTCATTTCCGGTCGCTTGAGCACCGCAGCCATGGTGCGCGAGGGTTCCACAAAAGTCGTCTCGAGCACCTCCCGGGCCGCTGCAAGGCGCTCGATCTTGCGCGCGACCCGCTGAGCAGCCTCAGCCGAGACCAGGCCCACCTCCGCGGCACGCTGCACCAGGCGCCGATCCGCGTTGTCCTGACGCAGCAGCAAGCGGTACTCGGCGCGGCTGGAGAACATGCGGTAGGGCTCGGTCGGGTTGGTGATGACCAAATCGTCCAGCATGACCCCGATGTAGGCCTCATGCCGGGCCAACGCGAAGGGTGCGCGGTCCTGGATCCACAGGGCAGCGTTGGCGCCGGCCATGAGCCCCTGGCTAGCGGCCTCCTCGTAGCCCGAGGTCCCGTTGATCTGGCCCGCCAAGTAGAGCCCCGGCACGTGCCGCACAGCCAGGCTCGGGTCGAGCTGGTTCGGCTGCACAAAGTCGTACTCCACCGCGTAGCCGTGGCGCAGGAATTTCGCGCGCTCCAGGCCCGGGATGGTGTGCACGAAGGCTTCCTGAATCTCGGCGGGCAAGCTTGTGGATACGCCGTTGGCATAGATCACATCGGTCGTGAGCCCTTCCGGCTCCACAAAGACCTGGTGCCGATCGCGATCTGCGAAGCGCATGATCTTGTCCTCGACAGCTGGACAGTAGCGCGGCCCCACACCCTGGATGCGGCCCGAGTACATGGGCGCGCGGTGGATGTTGTCGCGGATGAGCTTATGCGTGGCCTCGTTCGTGTAGGTGATGTGGCAGTCGATTTGCGGCAGGCGCGGGAAGCCGGCGAGCGGCGTCCCGAAGGAGAAGGGCTGAGGCCGCTCGTCTCCGCCCTGCGCCTCCATCAGATCGAAGTCCAGGCTGCGCGCATCCAGACGCGGCGGCGTGCCGGTCTTCAGTCTGCCGAGGCGCAAGCTCAGGCGCTCCACGTCACCTGAAAGACCGTCTGCGCTGGCTTCGCCCACGCGCCCGCCGGTGGTTTTTTCCTCTCCGACGTGCATCACCGCTCGCAGGAAGGTGCCGGTGGTCAGCACCGTGGCGGCCGCCCGCAACTCGCTTCCATCCTGCATACGCACGCCCTCCACTCGCCAAGGATGTCCGTTCTCTTGAGCCGTCACCAGCAGGCCCTCTACGCCACCTTCCAATAGCTCGACCCCATCCGCCGCCCGCACCTCAGCCGTCGCGGCCTCCCGGTACAGGTGCCGGTCCGACTGGCAGCGCGGTGCTTGCACAGCCGCGCCCTTGGAGGTGTTCAGCATCCGGAACTGGATCCCGGTGGCATCCGCCACTCGTCCCATCGCCCCGCCGAGGGCATCGATTTCACGCACCATCTGGCCCTTGCCCAGCCCCCCGATGGTCGGATTGCAGCTCATCTCACCGATCAGGTCCAAGCGGAATGACACCAGGGTCACGCGCACGCCCAGGCGCGCCGCCGCCAAAGCAGCTTCGACCCCTGCGTGGCCGCCGCCAACCACGATCACATCCGTGTCGTGCTGGGCGGAGTTCTTAGGGCGCGGATGCGGATGTGTGCTTGTGGTATCGGTTCCAGACATGATGAGCGCGCACATTCTCCCCGCCGGGACCCCAGGAGTCACCCACCGATCGGACTCCTCCGTGCCTCAAGGCTGAGCACACCCCGCGCCGATAGGGGTCTAGCCATGCACTCCTGGATCTTCCGCAACCGCGACCGCCTGCGACTCGTCTACGGGGCTCTCCGTAGCCCTGAGGAGCTCCTGGTGGACCATGCGACGGAACCTGAACCTGCCACCCTGCTGCCTGCGCCGCCCGGCGGCGCCCCTCAGTACGCGTGCACAGGCGGCCCTCTCGGCACCGTGGAGCGGCTGGACGACGATGTCCTACTGAACCCGATGCCTCGAATGATCGGCTGAGCAGGCCTGGAGAGAATTCTCCAGGCGCATACGAGAGGAATAGGGCCTATCCTGGTTCCCCCGCCTTCCCGGCGGTCCGACTATGGGCATCAGAATCTCGCGCACTCTAGGCCTTTTGGCCTGCCTCAACCTCGCCGCTCCGCTCCTCGCCGTGGCCCCCAGGACGGCTCAAGAACCCGGTCAATCCCGAGGCAGCCTACAGGGCCTGCTCGGCCGCCTGCGCGGAGACTATGCCAAACGCTCGGTTGGCCTCGCTGCAGAGGTGCAGACCATACTCGAGCAAGTCGAGTCCCTCGCGGGCCGCAACCTCGACCGCGCCCTGGTAAAGCACCGCAAGAGCTTGCTGGCCCTGTGTCCCAACGCTGCCCCGCTATTGATTCCAGCTCTAGACCCGGGCAAGGACCGCGAGCTCAACAAGGTGCGCCGCGCCAAACTGGTGGTCGACGTCCTGAAGCAAGGAAACTGCCCCGCGATCACGGACGCCTTGATCGCCGCCGCAGACATGGGCTCCATCGACGGCCGCCTCAACGCGCTGCAGGTACTTTCCACCAGCCAGGAACCGGCCCGGGTAGCACCCGCCATCCGCGACCTCTATCAGCGTAGCACTGGCCCGCTCCAACGCGATGCCCTCGTCACGCTCTCCCTGCTCGGCGGCAAGGAAGCGGAGGAGATGATCAACGCGGCCCTCAACGACGAGGTCCTAGCCCTCGCCACGGTGGCCCTCGATGCCCTGAGCTCCACTAAGAACCTCGCAGCTGGCGAACGCATCCTCAAGCTCGCCGCCTCGGAGCGTGGTGTAGCCCTAGTCACACCCCTGCTACGTTACTTCAGCGCCGTACCCGCCGCCCTCGACGAAGAGGAAGCCGTAGAGGTCATGATTACCCTGGCCTTGGACAAGGCGCTTCTCACCGGCCAGCGCATCAGCATCCTCGACCACCTGCGCGAACGTGAGGAGCTCGACCTGAGTCGCACTGCGCACAAGGCCATAGAGCCCGTCACGACCAGCGTGCGTCAGGATGTGGCCGAGGCAGCGCTGGCCATGCTTGCGCGTCACGGCGACAAGCGTGCACGCAAGAAGCTGCTCAACACCTACGACGACAAGGTCAGCCGTCAGCCCAGCTACACGGCCGTCTACGCCAAGCGCGCGGCCGTTCTGGAACGCATCGGCGCCTGGTCCGACGCGGTCTCCGACTTCAAGCAGGCCATCAAGCACGCTCGCCGCGGAGAGAACGATCCGGATGTCTACCGCGGCATCGCGCGCTGCCTAGCGCAGATGAAGAAGTACAAGGACGCGGCCAAGTACCTTTCCGACTCGCCCCTCAGCTTCAAAGATCTGCGCGAACTGGCACAGGACAAGGCCTTCGCAGGCATGCTAAATTCCAAGTACCGCACGCATTTCCACCTGACCGAAGACCGCTAGCGGCCGCGCGATGGCAAGTGTCGGCCTCCTGCATGCGGATCTGTTTCAGCAGCACCTGACCGGCCCGGATCATCCGGAGCAACCGGCCCGCTTACGGGCCGTGCTGAAACGCCTGGCCACAGACGGACTCAGCCAGCAGATGGCGGAGCTAGCGCCAATAGCCGCCACCGAAGCACAGTTGCAGCGCGTCCACCCCGCGGCCTATGTGCAGCGCGTACGCGAAGCCGCAGAGAGCGGCCAGAGCTGGGTCGATAGTCAGGATGCCAACCTCAGCTCCCAGTCCGAAAAGGTCGCCCGCCATGCCGCCGGCGCGGCCATGCAAGCGGTGGACCAAGTCCTGGGCGGACACTGGCAGCGCGCCTTCGTAGCCGCACGCCCACCGGGCCACCACGCGGAGGAGTCCTTGGCCATGGGCTTTTGTCTATTCAACAACGCCGTGCTCGCCGCCCGCCACGCCCAAGCCGCCCACGGCCTCGAACGGGTAGCGATCGTCGACTGGGACGTACACCACGGCAACGGCACCCAGCACATCCTCGAGCGTGACGGCAGCATCTTCTACGGCAGCTTGCACCAGTTCCCACACTACCCCGGCACTGGTCTAGCCACGGACCGCGGGTTCGGGGACGGCGAAGGCGCGACCCTTAACTGCCCCATGCCGCCCGGCACCGGCGACAAGCACTGGCGCCGCGCCTTCGAGAGGGAAATGCTCCCAGCTCTAGAAGCATTTGCTCCGCAGCTGGTGATCGTCTCCGCTGGCTTCGACGCCCACGAGCTCGACCCGCTCTCCGAGACCGACCTGCACGAGGAGAGCTACGCTGCCTTCACGCGCGAGTTGTTACAAGCGACTTCGGCCTGCGCCGGCGGACGCATGGTGTCCTTGCTCGAGGGCGGCTACCACCTGGATGCACTCGCCAGCAGCGCCGCCGCCCACGTTGGCGCCATGCTCGAAGCACCCTAGCAGGCCGCTTAAAAAACAGCGGCCCAGCGATTGGTTTCCACGGATCGCCTGGCAAGGCGACAGGTTCCCCGCATAGTGGTGGCTATTTGGGGGTGCTGGCAACGCAGCCAGGCGCTTCGTGGGAGCCGAGCGACAAGTCGCTGTTTTTTAAGCGGCCTCCTAGTCACCGAGCAGGAAGCGCGCGAAGCTGTCCATGTCCAAGAGGCTAGGTACGCGCTCGTCGCTGGAGTCCAAGACCACCTTGCCGACGGTCAGCTTGCGCGCCGCCTCACGGGCTAGATAGGTTCGGCCGCCCTCGCCGCCGAGCACCTGCGCCTCGAGGGTGTCATGCAGATCATGCACCGCTGCCAGGGCCTGTTCGCCGGCCAGCAAGGCCCGCGCGTAGTCATCATCGGCGGCTGCTTTCAGCTCAGCGATCTGACGTCCATTGGCGAGGGTGAGCGTAGCTACATCCGCATCTCCCACAAGCCGCAATGCCTGCTGACGCACTTTCCAACTCTCCATGACCCGTGACTCGGCCGTATCGCGCTCCGCCTGTACCTCGGCTAGATTCAGCTCCGCCGCGCGACGACGCACCAGCGCATCGGCCGTGCGACGCCCTTGGCTGTCCAATTGACGCTCGAGACGCTTGGTCTCAAACCCCGGTTGAAAATACACGCCAGAGATCAGGACCTCCTCCGCCTCCAGAAACGATCGGCCCAGCTCCGCCCCGAGTTTGGCCAGCGCCGTACGCGCCACCGCAGCGCGCGCCTCGGGCTCGAACCAGTCCTCGGACTGAAGTGTTTGGAACTCCTCAAGTAGCACGCGCCGAGCAATAGCCACCGCCCGCGAGTGATAGTCGCTCTTCAATCCGGCTCGCACCAGCTCCCATGCGGAGTCCTCTTGAATGTGATAGAGCACACCTGCCGCCACCTGAAGGGTCTCCCCATCGGGTGTCACCAGGGAAAGAACCGCCTGTGTACCGCCCTCACTGGGCCACGCAAAGCGCACCTCGTGCGTGCGCCCATCCAGGTGGTGCCAGCGATTCCCCGGCGCAAAGTAGAGCCCAGTCGTGTGATCCTCGGGTTCGATCCCCGTGCCCCAGCGTACCTGGCTGACGCCGATGGAACCCGGCGGAACGCGGTGTACACCCAAGCGATACACACCGAAAGCTGCGCCGCCAACCAGGCTGCCAACCAGCCCAACGCGCAAACTGTAGCCCAGCATGCGCAAGCCGGCGCGCCAGGCGCGACTCCTGACAACCGCCTTCTCCAAGCGTTCGAAGCCGTACACCAAACCGAGCCCCAGGCTCACGCACATGCCGATCAGTGCCGTGGCAGCGCCAACCAGGCGTGTCTTCCAATTACGTTCGTCGGTCATGACTACAATCCCTGGGCGCTAGCGCCCAGCACAGGAGTTACTTGGGGTCGAAGCTGGAACTCGAAGCGAACTCCGCTGAGCTTCTCTATCAAAGCCGCGCGCACAATTTCGGGCCCCCACTGGGCCATGCGCAGCGCCTGTTCCGTCGAGGCAGCAGCCTCGGCCCGATACTGATCCTCAAGCCGACTCGCCACCGCCAGTTGTGTGTCGCGTTCCAACTCGCCGGCTTGCCTGCGCTCGGCAGCATTGGCCTGCGCCTTGGCCAAGTCACGCTGCGTGGACAACTCCACCGCGGCCATGGCCTTGATACCGGCGTTGCGTAGCTTGCTTAGCTCCAGGGCTTGGAGGCTTTCCAGTTCCTGCAGGCGTCCTGGCAAGCTCGCGCGCAGCTCCACGGACTGCGCCTGCAAACGCGCCGTATCCTCCTCTGCCACCTGCCGCCGAGTGATGATAGCCTCGTACTTGGGTGCGAATGCCGGCGCTGACAAGGTCAACTCCAAGAGCTGCACCCCGTGACGCTCCAGGCGGCGTTCCAAGCCCACCCGCGCCGCTTCCGCGGCAGCCGCGCGATTGCTCGGAATCAGGATTTCGTCGGTAGTGAAAACCCCAAAGGCCTCACGCAAGCTAGCCCGCGCAAAGCTGTCGATACGCATGCGCGCCCGCTCCAAGCTCCCCGAATCCTCCAGCACGAGTCCCGCAGCGCGCGGTTCGAGGCGCGCCTGTACCAGCACCCATTCAAAGCCGTAGCTCGCTCCATCCCGAGCCCGCACCAAGAGCCTGGGCGCAGCGCCATCATCCTTGGCCTCGTTACCACCCATGCGGTATTCGAAGGGACGCCGACTGAAGCGATGGACTTCCTGTAGTACGGGTAGCAAGGCGTGCGTGCCCGGTTCCAGGATCACGCGTTGGGTGCCGCTGCGGTGGTCAACCAACACGCACACCTCGTCATCCGCTAGTACCAACGCTCCACCCTCGCCCACATCGGCGCGCACGAGGAAGTAAATCAGGGCTATTGCAACCAAGCCCGCAAAGGGCAGTTCTGTACGCAATCGGCCGCGGCGAGATTGGATTCCGGGGTGTTCCCGGGAGGGAATTGTTTTCATGGCAGGAACCAGCGCTGGTCACGCTAGTGCCCCAAGAACACCTACCCTCGAAGCTGGTTCCGCGCCTATTTCACGCTTTCGGAAGCCGGAACTTTTAAGGCAGGATCCATGTAACGCCGCTCGAGTCCGAAGCGTTGAACAGCGATCCGGGCTAGGTTTCCGAGGCAAACCACGGCACCCGCCGCCAGGATCCAACTGGCTGCACCGTCGCTAGCGTGCTCTGCCCAGAAGCGGAAAGGCACCAGCCACAGGCTGCTCAGGAACACGATCCAAGCCAGCACGCCCGCACGTTCCAGTATGGCCTCAAGGCCATCGGGTACGGCCGCCGCCAGCACGGTGGCAAGCCCCGCGCCAGCCAAGAGCGCAACTCCCACCGCACTGCCCGCCGCGAGCATCCCCGCATAGGGCAAGGCCAACGCCGCCGCCACGCCGAGGCCCAAGGCAACGAAGGCACCACGCCATAGGAAGGACATATCCGGATCACAGGCACAGGCAATTTGTCCCGCGGGCAAGGGCGCTATGATGCGCCGATTGAACGACACCAAGCGATAGGCCGCCGTGCACACATGCTTCGGTCCGGGCAAGCTCAGCAACTTAGCTAGGGGCCAGAGCGGCCCCTCCTCCAACTTCCAAAGCAAGCCCACAGCTCCGCTGCGAACCTCTTTCGTGCCGGGGTCCAAAACAGCCAACTCGTTATGAATCCCCGCCCGCATCAAACGCGCGGCCGTATCCGGATCATAGAACGCAAAAGGCCGCGCATCCGCCGCGCGCGTATATCCCACAGCCACCAGCAGCCGCACTCCCGCCCGGCAGAAGAAACAGTCTCCGTCATAGACCACATGTCGGCGGGTGCTAGGCATCGCCCAAGCCTAGCCGTCCTCTCACCCGGGCCCCAACCAAAAGCCCAGTCCCATCGAAGTGCACCTGCCTGGCACAGTGCCACCAGGGATGAACCATGCCGAGTTATGAGGTTTAGTCCCTGACCCCATGCCCCATAAATCGGGCGGTGGAAGTGGCTAGAGCGCGGGTGCGGACGGCTAGGTCTTTGGACAAGACGGCGGGATCCGGGCGCCAGCACCAGTTGCCTCGGGAGGTGCCGGGGGTGTTGGTGCGGGCTACGCGGCCTAGGCTGAGTAGGTCTTGCAGTTGGACGATGGCGGTGTGGGCGGCGGTGGAGCTAGCGCATTGCCAAAGATCCCAGGGCAGGCTCGCGGCGCTGCCGCCGGTGCGGCTTAGGACGCGGGCCTTGTGCTGCTTGTCCAACCCTCGGAACCAACCCGCGCTCGTGTCGTTGTCGTGGGTGCCGCAATACACGAGGGAATTCTCCGGCACGGATTCGGGCGCATGCTCGCTGCCCGGGTCGAAGCCCCACTGCAGCACGCGCATGCCGGGCAGATCGAACTGATCGCGCAGGGCGCGCACCGCAGGCGTGATCGCGCCGAGGTCCTCCGCCACTAGGGGCAGCGCTTGGCCCCCATCGGCCAGCGCACCGAGCAAGGCTGCGCCCGGGCCCTTGACCCATTGACCATGGCGCGCAGTCTTGTGGTTGGCCTTGACCTCCCACGCGCGCTGAATGCCGATGAAGTGATCTAGGCGTAGGGCATCGAAGAGCTGTAGCTCGCGCGCGACACGCTCGCGCCACCAACGAAAGCCCTCGGCGCGGTGCGCCTTCCAGTCGTAGTGCGGATGCCCCCACAGCTGGCCGTCGGAGGAGAAGGCGTCCGGCGGACAACCACTGATAACCGTGGGCTTGCCACGTCGGTTCAATCGGAAGAGCTTCGGGTGGGCCTGCACATCAGCGGAGTCCGCACCCACGAAGAGCGGGACATCCCCCAGCAAGGCGATGCCGTGCGCGCGGGCATGCTCGCGCAGTGACTGCCACTGACGCTCGAATTGAAACTGCAGAAAGGCACTCAGGCCAGGCTCGGCGTTCTCGTAAACCTCCCAAGCACCCAGCCAAACCGACTGCTCTGCGCAGAAGCGCTCGAAGGCTTTGCTCTGCGCTCCGCCCTGCTTGGTCCAAGTTCGAAAAGCGCGCAAGAGGAGCGGCTTCTTCCACGACCAAGCCTTACGCGGACTCACGCGTCCCTCGGCCGGCTTCGGCGCCCCCCGCAGGCAAGCGGCTGGCAAAATGCCGTCGCGCACAAGATCGTCGATGGAAAGGTAGGCGGCTTCGCCTGCGAAGGCCGAGCTCGAATCGTAGGGCGAGTTCCCGCGCCCCAGGGGATGCACCGGCAGCATCTGCCACCAACGCTGGCCGGCAGCCTCGAGCCACTCCACGAAGTGCCGTGCTGCGGGCCCCATGTCTCCGATGCCACCAGGGGCTGGAACGGAAGCGAGCGGCAAGAGCACGCCCGATGAACGCTGGAATAGCGGGTGTGTCATAGGCTCAGCGCTTGCGCATCCAAACACAGCCAGACACGGCCGGCACGCACAGGCCATCCCCGTAGAGGCAGGTCCAGCCCTCCTCGGCAAGCAAGGCCAACTCCGGTGCACGCTCCTCGTCCGAAGCGTTCAGCACCACGAGCAACTGCTGCCCTTCATCCTCGCGCAGGTAGGCGAAGACATCGAGTTCATCGCTGGCCAGCAGGGTGCGATAGGAGCCGGTGCGCAAGGCAGCATGCTCGCGGCGCAGTTGTCCCAGCGCTTGATAGTGAGCCAGGTGCTGCACATCGACAGCGTTCTCCCCCGCCTGCTCATAGGGCTCGAGATCCTGCCAGAGCATGGGCTTGCGATTGTTCGGATCGTCCGAACCCCACATGCCTGCCTCGTCGCCGTAGTACACCATGGGCGCGCCCACGTAGGTCATCTGGAAGAGCGCCGCCAAGCGCGCACGCCGGTAGGCCAACTCAGCAGGCTTGCTGCCGTCGTAGGCCTCAGACTCCTGCTCACGATTGTCGCGGTTGTAGCCCCGGTCAGGGTTCTGAAACATGGACACCAAGCGGTCCGTGTCGTGGCTATCCACCAGGTTCATGAGCGCGTAGGTAGCTTCCGCCGGATAAGCCAAGCGCAGCTCCGCCAGCTTGCGGTCGAACTCGGAGGGCAACAGTTTGTGTGTCTCGTTTCCGATCCAGGCCACCAGTGAGCCAGCCAGGCAGTAGTTCATAACGCCGTCGAAACGCCGTCCATCCAGCCAGCTATCAGCCCGATCCCAAACCTCGCCCGCAATGTAGGCCTCCGGATTGATCGACTTGACCAAGATGCGCCACTCCTCCCAGAAGGGCATGGCCACCTCCATGGGTACATCCAAGCGCCAACCGTCGACACCGCGCGCCACGTCCCCATCGGGCGCCATCCAGCGCCGAGTGATCTCGAAGATGTGCTGCTTGACGCCATCGCTGGCGAAGCCCTTCTCGCTCTTGGCGAAGACCGGTAGCTCAGAAAGCCCCGACCAGCCCACATGTTCGAAGGGCTCCCAACCCGCCACCTCGAACCAATCGGCGAAGCGCGATCCCTCACCGGCTTCCTCCAGCTCTCGAAAGGCCGGATGCTCCGTCCCCACGTGATTGAACACGCCATCGAGGATGACCTTCAACCCGCGCCCATGGCACTCATCCACGAAATCCAAGAAGACACGATCCGAGGGTGTCCAAGTCCAGCTCGCAGGATCGAGCATGTCCTCTTCCGCGATGGCCTCGGCGTAGTCTTCGCCAGCGCCATAGTGCGTGTCCACATGCCGGAAGTCCGTGGCGTTGTACTTGTGGTGCGTCGTGGCCTGGAACACCGGGTTCAGGTAGAGCGCCGTCACCCCAAGGCCTTGGAGGTAATCCAAACGCTCCCGCAGACCCGCTAGATCGCCGCCATACAGCCGCCAAAACGCGTACTCAGCGTAGAAGCTCTGATCGCTGCTCTCCTCCCAGAGCGAAGGCGTATACCACTCCGACCTCCACGGCCGCATGAACTCAGGATCATTGCGCGCATCCCCGTTGCGGAAGCGTTCCACGAGCACCTGATACCAGGTGGCGTGCTTGGCCCACTCCGGCGTATGGAAGTCCGGCAACTCCCCCGCATCCAAGTGAAAGACCTGCGGATCGCGCGCCACGCAATCTCCATCGCGCAGCACGAAGGCGTACTCCACCGGCTCATCCCCAAGCGGCACCAGCACTTGCCAGTACACGAAGGGCTCGAGGATCGCCGCTACCTCCATGGGCACGCCGTCCACACCCCGCTGGTACAAGTCAACCCCCTCGAGATCCCCCACCAAACTGCGGTAGCGCAAGAGCGCCGTCTCCGCTCCAGCCCGTTGGCGATAGAGCGCCTGCTGTGGATCATGCTCGCAGGCCGCGCCCTGGATACCGCCGGCGCGCACACCCTCCTCCAGCTTCTCCACGCGCCCCATATGCCCCAGGCGCAGCATGGAGTTCTCGCCGCCCAGGCCATCGGGCTGATGATCGCCATTGCTTGTATCTCGCTCCCAACGCGCGCCGTCGTACACGAACTTATAGGCGTGCACGCCGCTTCCCAGATTGACAGACACGCGCCACTGCCCATCCGATTCACGCCGAAAGGCCGTGCCGTGCGCATCCCACCCATTGAAGCCGCCCACCAAGTGGATCTCGTCCGCTGAGGTGCTCGAGGGCAGGCAGAAGGTCACGCGCCAAGCGCCGGAGGCGGGCTCGGCGCTCACACTCTCAGGCAGTTCGCCGCTCTCTTCCGGCGGTCGCTCGAAAGCCACAGCACAGGGCCAGGCCTCGGCCGGGTTCTCGTCGTCGTTAGTTGTAGGGGAGCTAGTCACGCTAGCCCCAGACTACTGACCGCCAGCCCGCGATCCAACGCGCGGGAAGAACACGCTCGCCAGCGCTCCCACCCCTAGGGTCATCAGGGCTCCGACCATGCCATAGGCGAGACCCGACAGGCGCCCATCGAGCAGGGCCCAGCCCAGGATCGAAACGCCGGCGAGCACACCGCACCAGGCGTGCACACTGCGCGCTCGCCGCACCCCCACGGCCAGAAGGAAGAGCCCCAGCAACGGTCCGCCGAAGAGCCCCAGCACCTGCAGAAAGGTATCGAGCAAGCTGACCAGATCGAAGCTCGCCAGCAGCAATGCGCCGCTGGTCACAAGCAAGCCAAAGACCCAGGTAGCGCGCTTGGCTAAGGCCACCCGCATGGCATCCGAAGCCGACGGGCGCCAGCGCCCGTAGCCGTCCACCGCGAGCACGGTCGAGAGCGAGTGAATCGAGCTATCGATGCTACTCATGGCCGCCGCAAACACGGCAGCGATGACAAGGCCCGCCAAACCCACCGGCATCTGCGATACCACGAAGCTGGGCACTAAGCGGTCTCCGCCTGCAAACAAGTCCAAGGCCTCCGGATGCGCGCCATAGAAGCCCCAGAGCGCCGTGCCCAAGGCATAGAAGACAAGCGAAGCCGGCACCGCCACCAAGGCGCCGGTCCACAGCGCTGCGCGCGCGTCGTACTCATCGCGCGTGGCCAGAAAACGCTGCACCACGGCCTGGTCCGTAACGAACAGGGCCAGGTTGCCGAAGATGGCGTAGCCGCAGAGCACCAAGAGGCTCGGCCCATCCAAGTTCCAACCGGGGTTCGCCAGGCGTAGCTTGCCCGCGCCCCAGGCCGCTTCCACAGTTTCCATTGGGCCCGCGCCAAGCAAGGCATAGAGCGCCACTAAGAGCGCGCCCACCAAGAGCACCAGCACCTGCAAGACGTCCGTCCAGATCACCGCTTCGAGCCCTCCCAAGCGCGTGTACAGGGTCGCGACCCCACCCATGGCCAGGATGCAAGGCAGTACATCGAGCCCGGTGACCGCCGCCAAGGCCATGGCCGGTAGGTAGACGACGATGCTGGTACGGCCCAACTGATAGAGCCCAAAAGAAAGCGCCCCAAAGGCCCGCAAGCCCGGAGAAAAGCGCTCCTCCAACAACGCGTAGGCCGACGCGCCGCCCACACGCCTGAAGTACGGCAGAAAGACGGCCGCCACGAAGGGCGCGATGAAGACCACGCCCAGCGCACCGAGCAAGTAGGTCCAATCCGTGGCGAAGGCCTTGGCCGGAATAGTCAGGAAGGTAATCGCTGAGACCTGGGTCGCGAAGATCGACAGGCCCGCCGCCCAACCGGGCACTTTGCCACCACCCAGGAGATAGCCCTCGGAAGTGTTCGTTCGCCGCCGAAAAGCAAGCCCCAGGAAGCCCAGCAATAGGAGGTAGCCCACAAGCGTCGCGCTATTGGCTCGACCGAACCGGCGCTCCGGCGCCAAGGGGCGCAGCAACTCCAAGTACCCACTCGGATTCACCCAGACCGTTCCGCCCGCCGTAGGCCAGACGGTGGAGCTCACATTCCGCGGGGCAATGGCCAGAATGCCGCGCTCACTCCAGCGATCCGTTTGCGGATGATAGACCTGCAGCTGAGTCTGTAGCAGCGCCAAGTGTTCGCGCCCAAGGCGCACGAGCATTCCGGGCGCAGCTTCCTCATCCGCAGGCACACTCGCGGCCACGCGCCAGCTCTCCAAAGCCGGATCGAAGGCATAGACGTCCTGCAGGTAGCTCCTCTGGACGCCGCCGGTACCGTCCGCTTCGAGGGTCGCGCCGCCCACGAGGAACACTTCGCTGCCGAATACCGCGGCCTCCAACAAGAAGCGTGGCGGCCCCGGCCAGCTGGGTAGTTGCCGCCATGCGCGCTGGACAGGCGCCGCGCCCAGATTCATGGACCACACATCCGCGGAAGCCTCGCGCGCGCTGACCTCTGGCTCGCGCAGGCCGCCAAAGAGCAGCAGCTGTTGCCCGATGATCACGCCAGCGCCCTGGGCCAAGCCCGCGGGCAGTTCCGGCAGCAACTCGCGCCTGCCCTGTGCGCTGAGCAACAACACGCGCCCGTGGTGCTGCCCTTGCTCAAGCCCGCCAGCCAGGACCAAACCGCCTGAATAGGAGAGCACCGTAGCTCCCGTCCAATCCTGCTCCAGCTCGGGCAGGACCTGCCATTCGCTCGAAGTGTCCGCCAGCCGCCACAGCCGCTTCCCGTCGATCGCGAGCAAACCGTCCCCCTGCACCCCAAGCAGCAGCTCAGGACCAGCGCCCAAGTGCGGGCTCAGCCTGCTCTGCTCGTAGGGGTTAGCGCCTTGCCCCAGCGCCGCTGTTCCGCAGAACAGCAACGCGAGCAACAGGCCGAGGAAGTGACGCACGAAGGGCGTTTCCTAGCGCTTGCGCACAGCGGTCTTCGGTCCCGCCAAGGCCGGCAGGTCCGGCTGACGCAGGGCCAGCAAGGCCATGGCCGTGCCGTAGTTCTCGGAGCGCGGGAAGACGCGATCGTTCCAGCCGCCGGACTCTTCCTGGTTGCTGAAGATGCGCTCGAGGAACAGAGTGCGGTACTTCTTGCGCAGGCGCTTGGGCAAATGCTCGATGGCCTGAGCCACGTAGCGGTGCGCGTAGAACACGTAGTAGGGCGCCACGCCATAGGGCTGGATGTGCGTTCCGTTTTGACGGCGGCGCACCTCGAGCTGGTCCCAGTGCTCGAAGAAACACTTGATCGCATCCTCCACGCGCTCGGGCTTGGAACGGCCCGCGTGCAGCAGCACCACCTCGGTGATCGCCATGCGCCCCATGGCGCCGGGACGTTGATCCATAAAGGAGCCCTTGCCGGCGGATGTGTACGGAATCGAGCCGTCCTTCAGACGGCAGTTCTCCAGAGCATCCAGAGCGCGCTCGACAACCTTGTCCACCAGGGTTTCCCCCTGGGCCTGCGCTTCCCACAGGGCCAGCAAGGTCGGCCCGGTCATGAAAGGCGAGGCGGGTCCACCGTCCCCCCGGTGCGAGTAGTTCCAGCCGCCGGTCTTGCCAGCCAGCTGCGAGTCCATGATCACATCCACGAGCCAGGTGATGCGCTCGTCCACGTCATCGGCGCGCACCTCGGGCACGGCCTTCAGCGCGCGCAGGCGCAGCATGAATTCGAGCGCGTAGGTGTGACCCCAGCCGCGCACGTCATAGCCGCCGCTAAAGCCCGGGCCCATGGCCTCGATGTCCAAGTGTTCGAGCACGAAGTCCAGCCCGCGCTCGACCGCCTCGGCCACCTTAGGGTCGGCCGTGTAGTCGCGGCTCTCCAGCAAGGCCAAGGCGCAGATCGATGTACCGCCCACCCGATAGCCAGGCGGGATGCGGCGGGCCTCACGGTAGACCCCCTCATAGGGCCACTCGCGTCCGGGCTCGCCTGCACCCTCTACCTCGGTCCCTTTCATCCCCCGACGTGGCTCGGAGAGCTCATAGTTCTCCTGCATGGCCAGGAGAATCTGCACCCCGCGGGCCTCCACGGCCGCCAGGTCGGGCTCCTCCCAGCTAGCCAGGGGAGAATGGGACAGGGCCACGGCTGCCAGCACGAGGGAAGTGATCATGCACCGAGGGTAGGGCCCCAGCCGGGATCCGATAAGGCTCCCTGGGGATTCACCTGTCGGACTTGGGCAAAGTCAGTCGACCCCAGCCTGGAGCGCGCCGCACTGGCTGGTACGGTTGTTGCACTAGGAACTCCCCCATGACCCTTCGTACCCGCCTCTTTTTGATCTTCGGCGCCCTGATCGCCGTGCTAGCCAGCGCCGAGCTATGGCTCGTGGGCAGCCTGGCCAAGGACCTGGACCGCGAGGCCGAGGGCCTCGCAGTCTCCATTGGCTCAGGCGTGATGGAGCTCATCTCCGAGGAGCTGGGCGAGTTCGAGGTCATCGAGGACGAGGACAGCTCCCAAGCACCCAAGGGCAGCTGGCTCATGGCCCTGCGCGGGCAGCGCTCCGAGAACCTGCCCATGCCCGAGGAGCACCAACTCCAGAGACAAGTGATCGTCGATCTGAGCGATGGCATACACAGCATCGAAGGTCGGCTGCCACAGGTCGTCGCTCCGAATGGTCCTCACAACGCCCGCATCACTTTCGAAGTCAAGCCCATGATGCGGCACGAGGGCTTGGACGAGGAGCTGATGCTCTTCCTCCAGACCGAGACCTTCGGGTCGCCCGATCCAACGCACGAATACGGTCGCGAGCCCCATCTCGCCCCAACCCGAATCAGGCGCATGATCGGAAGCCCGCCCGCCCCGGGGGTCATGGGCGGCTCAGGCCAGGGAATCACCCTCGGCCTATCCACGGGCATCAGCACCGGCGGTGGAACGCTGGCGGGCGCGAACGTGGTGGTTGCGGAAACCGGCCGCGGCGTACCCGTCAAGCGCGAGGGTCTGCGTCGTGCCATCGATCATTTCCTAACGCGCCTGATCCTCGGATCGGCCGCCATCCTCGGTTTCGGCCTGCTGGTCGCAGGCTTCGTAGCCCACCGCGTCTCGCACCCGCTGCGCCAGCTATCCCAGGCCGCCCGCAAGGTCGGCAAGGGTGAATTCGGCGCCCAGGTTGAGCCCGAAGGCGACGCCGAGGTGCGCGAAACCCTGGCAGCTTTCAACGCCATGTCATTGCGCCTCTCGGAATTGGACGCCGAGGCCGAGCAGCTGCGCGAAGGTCAGCACCTCTCCGAACTGGGCG